>NZ_JBSFDW010000073.1:0-17856 GCF_053594115.1 Streptomyces sp. NPDC001970
CCGGACCACCTACAAGGCCACCATCAGCATCACCATGCTCACGGACACCTCTTGACACACCCGACTCCGCCCTAACTGAACGGCGTTGGCTCTAGAAGTCGATTTCGACGTAGTCGAGGTCGGTGAACTGAACCTGTAGTCCAGGGGCGCGGCGTCCGTGGTCCTTGAAGTAGATCTCCTGCAGGCCCTCGGCAGCGATGTCCTGCAGCTGTTGATCGCTCGCGCCCGCGGCCTGGGCGTCGAAGAGACGGGCGGCGTAGGCGGGCGGGAGTTGCTGGGTGATCAGGCGGATCCGGGCGTCGTCGGTGGTGCCGGGAGCTGCGGTGAAGCCGAACCGTGCGCGGGTTTCGATGAAGATGCCATCGGTGGTGGCGGCCTTGCTCCTGGCCCGCTCGCGCACGCGGGGCTGCCAGCGTCTGCGCACCTCCTCGGCCAGGCGAGCGGCGAGGTCCTTGCGGGGCTGTTTGATCTGTCCCTTCAGGTAGCGCTCGACGGTGCGCTGGGAGATGCCGAGGCGTTCTGCGGCGGCCCGGGTGCCCTTGGTGCTCTTCACGAGGAAGCGCATCTGGGCCTGAGGGGACTTGGGGAGGGGACGGGTGAAGGTGCCGGCCGTGGCTTTGTCGAGGCTGTCGCCGAAGATGCCCATCGTCGCCTCCTACTCTCCGCCCGCGGCGGCGTCGGTGCCCTTGATGTGCCGGGCGGGGTTGTGGCCCGCGTCCAGCATCTGCACGGCCCACATCAGCGACTGGGTGCCTTCGTGCTTGACCATCCCGGGTGACACACCCAGACGGAAGCCGCCGGTCAGCGGCTTCCCGTCCGGGGTGCGGGGCATGAAGTCCGGTGGACCGGGCCCGTCGGACAGGTACACGGCGCAGTCGGACAGCACGGCGATGGGGAACAGCCCGGCGACGTCGGCGAGTTTGAGCATCTTGCGGTGCATGTTGATACGGGCGGCAGAGATGACGGCGGCTCGGATGTCGGGTCGCCACGTGGCGCGTTCCAGGGCGGGCCAGCGCTGACCGGGCCGGTAGCCGGCGCCCTGCGGGCGTTCGCGGAGCTTGCCGATGCCGCCCTTGACGGTGGCCTTGATCGCGGACAGCACGGCCACCTGCGCGGGGTCGTCGTGTTTGTGGTGTTCCATCGCCGTAAGGAAGTCCGTCTCGCTCATGCCGGAGGTGACGCCGAGCCGTTCCATGGTGGCCAGGTAGGCGTCGCGCAGCCGGGTGTACCAGGCGTCCAGGTACGGGCCGTTGTCAGGCCGGACATAGGCCTCGAGCGGTGTGACGTCGTGGCCGAGCTCGGCGGCGTACGCGACGGTCGGGGTCGCATACCAGGCAGGCCCTTCGGGCCGGGTGCCGTGCGGGGTGAACGGGTTGGGCAGGCGCGCGTCGAAGGTGATGTGGGAGAGGTCGACCAGCCAGCTGCCGGGCAACGCCTTGTCGAAGAGCGGAGCCTTGACATGGACCGGCGCGCCCAGGCCGACGGTCAGCCGGTTGGCTGCCGCGGCGAAGGCCATGTTGACGTCGATGCCCACCGCGAACGGCTTGGCGCACTCCTCATCGGTGAGCAGTTCCGGGTCCCGGATCCACTCGTAGGCCTCCTCGTCGAGGACTTCGGCCGGCGTGCGCCGGTGGCCGCGCGGGTACAGGGCTGCCGTCACGGGGTGTTCGTCGGGTGCCTCGGGCGGCGCCGGGTCCACCGCGTCAGTGAGCGCGCCCGGGTTCGGGCCCGAGACCCAGGTGCCGGTGGCCGGGTCCTTGACCGGGCGGGTGGGCGGGCGCAGCGCGGTCATCAGTTCCAGGCCACAGACGGCCGCGGAGCCGCGCGGGGTGATGACGCGCATGGCGTAGTCGCCCAGGACCTGGGCCAGTTCCGGGGCCGCCAACTGCCCGGCACTCCCCCAGGTGCGGGTGTCGAGTGCGTCCCAGGGCAGGACGGCCAGCTGCACGCACTGGCGTCGGCCGTCCTGGGCGGGCCGGTAGATGCGCGCCCACGGCCCGAAGCCGCGGCGGGTCAACTGCCATTTCGCCGCGGTGATCTGACGCACCACCGGGTGGTTCTCGGGCAGACGCAGACCCCGGCGGTCCTCCAGCACGGTCGGAAGTCCCAGCTGTTCCGTCGCCTGGGCGGTCAGGAGGATCAGGGCGTCGGCGTCCTTGCCGTTGCGGTGCAGGCGGGGCGCGCCGAGCTTCGCCTCTGCGAGGGTCCATTCCACCAGGGACGGCACGTCGGTTGCGGGGCAGTCCAGCACGAGGCCGCCGATGCAGTGCGCTGATCCGTTGCCGTCCAGCACCGCAAGCGGGCCATGAGCAAAGCGCGGGTCGACAACGGCAGGCACGGTCTCCCGTGGCGTTGCCGTCTTCGTGCGCGGACGGTGCGGCGTCGCGGGCCGCCCCGCACCAGGCACCGGTCGAGCGCGCGGGGGCTGAGAGGCGGTCCTGTCTTCCGACGGCTCCTGGCGGGCGGGTACGTCGTGCGATGGGGGCGTGTCGTCGGCTTGGGCGGCCAGTTGCGCGGCCATCCCGTCCAGGAGCTTGGCGTAGGCGGCCCGGGTGGCGCCTTGCGGTTCACTGCGGCCCGTCTCCCATCCGGCGACGGTGTTGCGGGCCACGCCGAGCGCTTCGGCGATCTCGGTCTGGCTGAGGCCGTAGTCGGTACGCAGCCGTGCCCGCTGCGCGGGCTCCGGCAGCGTGGTGCGGCGTGGCCCCGACTTCAGCAGGGTCTCCACGGGGTCAGGTGTGCCGGCCATGTCGGTGCGGGCTCCCTTCGGCTCAGTCCTGGCCCATGTGGCGAGCATAGTGCGGGTCGGCATCGAGAAAGGCCCGCAGATGCTGGCCGGTGAGGATCCGCGCGGGATTGCGCCCCGGGGGCAGCGGAAGCCTGCTTCCCAGAGCCCACTGGAAGCGGGCGGCGGGTGTCAGGTCGAAGGCGTACCTGCCGCCGGCGGCGGTGTCGGGAGCGTTACCGAGGATCTCGAAGACCCCGACGCAGACGCCGCCGTCGACGAAGGCCAGAAGGAAGTCGCCGTGCTGGGCGATGGTCTGCGCCGAGTACCGCCAGGGCCGGGAGGCCGCCTGCGCGACGGTGTGGCCCTGACGCAATCCCTGCCGGACATCCACCGCAAGCATGCGTCCCCCTCCCTCTTCCTGCACCGCCGTCGACCGAACAGCCTCATCTTAGCCCAGTACAACACATTTTATCGGCTGATAAAAATCGAAGAACTCCCTATGAACCAGCACAACCCCTCTCATCGCCGGCAGCATCGCCGCACTGCGAGCCCACGTCGGCCGCTTGATCCCGTTCAGCTCCACGACGCAAGAGGTCAGCACCCCGACCTGGGGTGCCTTGTCGTGCGACCGCCCCCGGGAAGGGAGCCACCGTGTGAGGCGTGGACTCGTCATCGTCGGTGCCGGTGCCGGTGCCGCCGGTCTGTCGTCGGCCCGTCGGCCGGCCGGACCCCACTGCCGTGCTCGGCAGCCCCTTGGGGTGGCTGCCGAGCTCGGCAGCCCCTTGGGGTGGCCCTCGTCGACGCCCTGGACGGACCACTCCGGCCCGGAGCGCGCACATGGTGCTTCCGAAAGGAGGCGGTGGCGAGTACGACAATGTCGTCGCCGCCGGCCGGGATCGGCTCCGGGGCACGGGGAGCGACAGCACGGTGATGGCGGGGCCCCCGGGCCGTTGCGGTACGACCGGACACGCCGAGCAAGATCACACAGTGGGTGCGGAGATCCACTGAGCCGGTTGAGCCACGTTCCCGAGCAGGGATCGTCGGCCAGACAGCCTCATCAGCCTGTGGCGAGGCGGATTCCGGCGGCCGTACGTCAGGGCGTTGGAATGCCCCCGGGTCGGTTGGCGGGGCGCCCGAACTGTACCGGGACCCCCGGGGAGTACAGCACGCTCACGGGCTCGCCGACCGGTTCGGGCAGTCCTGCCGCGGCCACCAGGTCCTCGTTGCAGTCGATGAGTTCGGCACGGTGCAGTGGCCAGCGCGGGTGAGTGTTCGGGAGGTACAGGGGCCGTCCGAAGAAGGCGCTGTGCATGCCCCAGCGGGCGGTCAGGAAGTGTTCGAGCTCGGTGGGCTCCTCGACGCGTTCACCGACCCGTACGGCGATCCGGCTGTGCGCGCCCCACGGTCCTGGCCAGCGCCGGGTGCTGGTGTACGTGATGGTGGTGCCTTCGGAGCGGATGGCCATCCTTGACCAGAGATACGGGAGCCGGAAGACGGCTCGCGCGACCGCCACCGGTATCAGGCGGGAGGCGTCGAGCGAGCGGAAGACCACGCCGCGCCGTCCGTGGGCATCGACCGAGTAGAGGCGGACGTTGGTTTCGGGAAAGGTGCCCAGATAGGGGACACCGGGCAGACGGAACCATCCCACGCGGTGCATCCGGAAGGCGACGAGGCCGACGTACGTCACCCCCTCCAGGGTGTCCGGGACGGTCCCGGCCGGCAGCAGGGGGGCGACGACGGCAGGGTCGGCGGCCCAGTGGAGGAAGGCCAGGTCGAGCCACGACTGGGTGAGCAGAGGGTTCGCTCCAGGGCGGGGAGGATCAGCCCTGATGGGTTCCGGTTCCGGGGCTGATGGCGTGAGCGACACAACGCCAGGATCCCAGAGCTCCACTGGCAGCGGGACCCCGCTCCCTCCACGATGCCCCCGCATGAGACGCCTCGATCAGCAGTACCTGGCCGCGGCAGCTTCCACGGCTGCCGAGTACGCCGCGGTCCTGCCCCGGCCATGGGGCTCTCCCGGCGGCTCGTCGAGCGCGACTTCCGCGTAGCAGAGCACCGCGTCGAGGCGATCCACCTGCGGCCCCAGCAAGTCCACAGCGGTCTCGAGCGACGTCAGGTCGGTGAGGTCCAGCCGATGGTGACGCACCCGTGCGCCGGGAACACGGGATCGGATCGACACCACGGCGGCTTCCACTTCCGCGGCATCCCGGCTGCCCAGCACGACAGTGGCTTCCCGCGAGGTGCTCCGCGACGAAGCAGCCGACGTCCGCGTTGCCCCCGGTGACCAGGAAGGTGCTGCCATCGGCGCGCGGCAGCCGATGACCGTTCCAGGGCCGGGTCGGGATACGGACGGCAGGAAGCAAGCTCCTCGCAATCGGTACGACGGGGATGGCTGCGAACGCACGCGCACGCGCCCCTCGGGCGTGTGCCCCTGCTCCCAGGTCGCAGCAGCGGTCGACGGATCACCTGCAGTTCGCCGACATCGGTTCTTTTCACCAGTTTCGGTTCTGACACCCCGCCGGCACGCTGCCGAAGCGACCGAAGCAGCAGACAGGCTCGATGCCGTTGCCAGAGCCCCGAACGTGGCAGAGCACCGAAGTGGCCAAGTCAACTTCTCGGCCGTGAGCGACCGAGCCTGCTGGCTCTGTCGTTTGCGCCTTGTCGCGCTCCCGACTGCCCCCTACGACAGGGCGGTCACGGGTCGCATCTACCAGCGAAAGGAGGTGTTCAGGTCCTTTGCGGTACGGGTCCGTTGACGAGAACCCACGCCGAGCGTGCGCGGTTGCGCACGTTGACCCCGGCGACGTGGTCGGCGGGGCCGGCGAGCCCGCACCGACGACAGCAGAAGATGTCCCGGACGGGACGGTTGTTCCTCGCCGTGTGCCCGCATCTGGGACACATCTGCGAGGTGTAGCGGGCGTCCACCCAGATCACCGGCACCCCGGCCCACCGAGACTTGTACCGAATGTGCTCTTCGAGCTGGTGGAACGGCCAGGAGGAGAGCGTGGCCCGCTGGTCGCGAGAAGGCCGTACCCGGTCACGGATGCCACTCAGTTCTTCGAGGGCGATGCCGCGTCCGGTGCTCCCCCAGAGCTTCGCCTGGGAGGTACCCCCAGCGACGGCGACGATCTCCTTGCTGATCTTATGGTTGACGTGGGCGGCGTGCCGGGCCTCTCTCTTCGCCCGCCGCTTGGCCCGCCTGGTAGCGGACCGAGTCTGCTTCGCCTGCAACTCGGCCCGCTTGCGGGCGTGCCAGCGCCGGTAGCGGCCAAGGCGGCGGCCCTGGTAGTTGTCCCCGTCGGACGTGGTGGCGAGGTTGGCGATGCCCCGGTCCACACCGACCCAGTCCACCGGGTCGGTGTTGAGCGGGACCTCCGGAATCTCGCAGGTGGCGACCAGGAACCACATGCCGTCCCGGTGCACGAGATCCGACTCGCCCCGCCGGTATTTCGCCAGCATCGCCAACTGGCCGGGGTGCCCGGTGTACCGGACGTCCTTGATCCGCCCGGCCACGGTCCAGACGCTGACGGTCTGCGCGTCGTGCTGCCACGACAGGATCCGGTCGTCATAGGGCTGGGCCGCATCGGGGCGGAAGACGATCGGCTTCGACTCCGCACGGCTGCGCCGCTTCGACCCGGCCGGACCAAGGTTCCCCACCCGGATGTTCGCACGCAACGTGGTGTAGGCGTCCACGACCTTCTTCACCGTGCGCACGGCCGGCTGGGCAGCCAGCCCGAACTCCGACTTGAGACGGGCGTAGACCAGCTTTTGCATCTCGTTACGGGACGTGGCGCCGCGCTCGTACGCCAAAACCGATGCGGCGTCAGCCGCCCGGTTGCACGCGGACAGGGTCACAGCCAAAGCCGCCCCCACCTCAGGCGACGGCAGCAGCTTCACCTGCACCACGACCTTCACCCCATCAACCTAACCGCCACCACTGACAACAGCCGAAAGCGCAGGTCACCACAGGCACGGAGGGAACTCCGCCGCTCCGCGGCTCCGCTCCAAGGACCCATTCCTCCCCGCCCTGAAGGACGGGGCCTCCTGGGAGAAATCAGGTGAAGCACCCGATGGTCAAGACGCGCCCAGAGGTCTGAGGGTGGCTCGGGCGCGCCCCATGCCATGGACGTCAGCTCGTATGCTGATCGGCTACGGGAGACGCTCCGCACGAGGTCGGCACGTGGCGCCAGGGACGCAACCCGCAGCGCCGGAGAATCGGGGTGCTCGGCTGGGCGTTGCTGGTCCTGGTCGTGGTCGCGCTGTTCACCCTGGCGCCGCGCTGACTCATGACATCGAGCTGAGGTCTCCCCTCAGCACAGCGAGGCCCACCTCATCTGGAGCGCGATCACGCTCACGACCCGCCGCCTGACCAGGAAGACCCCACCGGCCGACCGTCACGGGCCGACCGCACCGCCACTGCGCCCGACAGGGCCCCGCGCCTGCGGACCCGGGCCACGACATCCGGCTCACACCGTTCGGCGTCTCAGCCTGGGTCACTTCCCTCAGACCGGGACGACCACCGCTACCACAATCCCTCCCGCGGCACCCGTCTTCGTGAGCCGCAGCTCGTCCGGCCGTAGCTCTGCCGACCGCTGAGGCCCGCGCCGGCAGCCGTCCCGCGACTCATGCCGCGAACTCTCCGCGCGCCGCAGGCTCAGTCCTCGCCGGGGACGGCCAGGCGCGCCCACACGGTCTTCCCCCGTGGCTCCGTCGGCGACCAGGACCAGCTCTCGCTCAGCGCGCCGATCAGTTCGAGCCCCCGGCCGTCGAGCGCATCGGCGTCGGCGTCACGGGTACGGGGCGGTTCAGGGCTCGGGTCGGCGACGGAACACACGAGGTGGCCTGGATGGCGGACGAGGCCCAGCCAGAGCGGGTACTCCGTGGCGGCCTCCTGAGGCTGGGCGCCGAGCGCATGCCGTACGGCGTTGGTGACGAGTTCGCTGACGATCAGCGCCATGTCGGGGATGAGCGGCTCCAGCTCCCAGCCGTTCAGGGTGAGGGCGACGAAGCGCCGTGCCTGACAGGCGTTCCGCGGTGTGCCGTCGAGCCCGCAGGCGGCGAACCCGCCGAGGGCGGGAAGCCCGTACCCCAGGACGTGGTCCTGCCATGTCTCACGAGAGCTCTCGGGCGGCGGTTTCGGGCCGAATTGCGCGGACGCGTGCCGACTACCGTGCACGGACTTCGTGCTTGAAATGGTTGACATGTGAATCGTCACTGCTCATGTCCCCCTGCAGGCCTCGGTGTTCGACGCTGCGGCAGCCGGTGGGGAACGAGTATTGTCGAGCCGGCAATGGAAATGCAATTGCATCTGAGATTGCACTGACCAGATCCAGAACGAACGAACGTGCGAACACAGAGGGATTGGTGGGCATGGAGTTCTCCAACGGCATACAGGCGGATGCACTGAACTCGGTGACGTGGATCAAGAGCAGCCACAGCAACGCCACTGGCAACTGCGTGGAGTTGGCGGCACTCCCCGACGGTCAGGTGGCCGTGCGCAACTCCCGCGATCCGAAAGGGCCGGCGCTCGTCTACACGCGCGACGAGGTCGAGGCTTTTGTCGCGGGGGCCCGCGGTGGCGATTTCGACGCCGTGATTGGCTGAAAGTCACCACCCCGCCGACCAGTTCTCCATGGCTCACGCAGGGATGTACGGGATAGTGTCGTCGTCTTCTCAATAGTCCGCAGGAGCGCGCGATGGCCGCAGTCGAACCGAGCCCGTCGTTGTTCGCAGGGCCCCTGGGAGCGGTCGAGAGCAATCCGACCGCCTTGAAGGTGATCCTGGGCGGCAAGTTGCGCGAACTGCGCGTGGCCGCCGGGCTCGACCCCTCCGCCGTCGACGTCCGGCTCGGCTTCTCCCGGTCCAAGACCAGCCGGATCGAACTGGGCAGGCACGGCTGCAAGCCCGCCGACGCCCTCGCCCTGCTGGATCTCTACGGGGTGGACGGGGAGGAGCGCGTCGCGGAGTTCCTGCGGCTGGTGGAGCAGTCCCGCCAGAGCGACTGGTGGCGCAGCTTCAGCGACGTCCTGTCGGACTTCTTCGCCCCGCTGGTCGCCCTGGAGGGTGCGGCGGCGACCATCCGTACCTACGAGCCGTTCTATGTGCCGGGTCTGTTGCAGACCTCCGCGTATGCCCGTGCGGTGATCCAGTCCGGGCCCGCCCGCCTCTACAGCCACGATGTGCAGCGCCGCGTCGACCTCCGGCAGGAGCGGCAGCGCCAGCTCGACCAGGAGGACGGTCCGCGCCTGTGGGCGGTGATCGACGAGTCCGTACTGCTGCGCACGGTCGGCGGTGCTCAGGTGATGCGCGGGCAGTTGGAGCATCTCGTCGCGATGATGCAGCAGCCACGGATCACGCTGCAGATCGCTCCCCTGGACCTGACGGCCTCGGTCGGCGTCGGCACGGGAGTCACCTATCTGCGCTTCGCACTGAGCGACCTGAAGGACGCCATCTACATCGAGCATCTGACCGACAGCACCTTCAGCCAGAAGCCCCAGGTCGTCGAGCAGTACCGGGACATGCTGGACCGGCTCGGCGCCTGCGCACTCACCCCGAGGCAGTCCCTGACTCTCATACAGAAGCACCTGTCCAGCCTCTGAGCACGGCAGAGCTCCCGAGCACCGCGGAACACGACAGAGCACCGCGGAACACGACAGAGCACGGCTGAACACCAAGGAACACGGCTGCGGCCCCAGGCGGGAGACGCCCGGGGCCGCGGCGCGTACGGCGACGAACGGCAGGCCGCGGCCGACCGTTCACACGAGACGGCCGACGCCTCCCCATTCGATCCACTCGTCGGTCTGCTGCACGGGAGCGAGGTCGGTGTCCGGGCGCCAGGTGGACACCTCCACCAGACCCGGCTCCAGAATGTCCAGACCCCTCAAGTACTCGGTGACTTCCTGCTCCTCGCGAACCCGGCCCCAGTGGCCGCCGGTGGCCTCCGCCATGAAGTCCGTGACGAACTTACGGATCTCTGGCTGATCGCTCACCAGCTGACAGACCACCAGGAAGCTGCCGGGAACGAGGCGCTCGGCGACGCGCCGGACGAGGCCCGCCGGATCGTCCTCGTCCGGAATGCAGTGCAGCACGGAGACGAACAGGGCGGCGACCGGACGGCTGAAGTCGATCAGCCGACGCGTCTCCTCATGGCCGAGGATGCCATCGGTGTCCCGCATGTCGGCCTGGATGACGGCGGTGCGGTCGTTCTCCTCCAGCAGCGCCCGGCCGTGCGCCAGCACGATGGGGTCGTTGTCGACGTACACCACGCGCGAGGCCGGGTCGATGGCCTGGGCGACCTGGTGGACGTTGTTCTGCGTCGGCAGACCCGATCCGTGGTCGATGAACTGGCGGATTCCGTAGTCGGCGGCCAGCGTGCGCACGACACGCTGCAGGAATCGGCGGTTGTTGACGGCCAGCACCTTGGTGCTGGGCACCTGCTGCAGCAGCTGCTCGCAGGCATCACGGTCGGACTGGTAGTTGTCGTTGCCCCCCAGGAAGAAGTCGTACATGCGCGCCACACTGGGGACCTTGGTGTCGATGGCGTCCGGGCTCCACGACTCGCTCTGCATCCAGTCCTCAATCACGTCAATGGGAATTCCGGTCGGGTAGGACGCACATGCTAGGGAGCACCCGGAAGGCGGTACAGGTACTTGGAACAGCACGCCTACGGGAGCACCTTCTTTCGGCCAACCGGCAAAGGCAGTTGGCCAGGGACCGGGCCCGGACATCCGCGGAGCACTGGAAACGCACGAGCCCCCGGCCGTGGCCCCGGGGGCGTCGGCGGCCTTCGCCGAGCAGGCTCATGAGCCGGTGGCCAGGCAGCCCCTGGCAGCAGTCCCGACCTTGGGCCCCTCCACCGGATCGTCCCGCAAGCGGGCAAGCCGCTGGGGACCTTTGGCAGGTCGGGTGCGGGGGCGATGCCCAGCAGCGGGCGTTCGGTTCGCAGTCCCAGAGCGACGCGATGTACGCCCGGTCGAGTCCGCGTCGGTCTTCGAAGTCGGTGACCACTCTCGGCGGTTCGGCGGAATGCCGCCGGTGTGGTGCTCGGCCGCTGCCGAGGACGTACGGGCCGTGGTGGCGTACACGCCCGTGGCCATCTGTGCCGACGGGCTATGGCCGGTTGTGGGCTCAGCGCCGCAGTGCCCACTTCAGCACCAGCTCCAGCGGGCCGCCGGAGAAGCGGCGCAGCCACAGCGTGGAGACGGCCATCAGAACGGTGCACACCGCCGCCGACAGCCCCATCACCCACCAGGGGCGGGCGGGCTCGGCGAGCCTGGCCGCGAGGCCGAGTCCGACGCCGTACGAGACGAGGACGCACAGCACGTTCTGCGGCACATGGCCGGACAGCGCGGTGCGGCCGACGGAGGTGAGGCCGGTGGTGAGCGGGCCCGGACGACGCACCCGGTCCGCCACGGCGCCGATCAGGCCGATGTGGCCGACCGCCACGAGCGGAGCGGCGCAGTAGCGGCCCAGCAGGAAGAAATCGGGTCCGGTCAGGGCTGCCGGAGCGGTGAGCGGCACGCCCAGCACATTGCGGTCGCCCTGCCGGCTGCGGCCCGGGGCGGGCGCGTCCGGCTGCGGGCGACGGCCTTGGCGGCCGGCGTGGGCGTGGGCGTCAGACGGTGCCGCTGTCCGGTTCGGCCTTGGGCGCGGCCGGGGTGTCCGGCCCGTCCGCCTGCGTCGGCGCCGTGGCTGCGGGGGGTGTCTGCTCGGGGGTGCAGATGACCTCGTCGCGGGGCGTGTAGTGGGTCTTGAAGTTCTCCCGCTTGACCTCCTTGCCGCCTTCGACGAAGACGCGGCCGACGGCGACGTCGAAGCCTTCGAACGGGGTCTGGACCTCGCAGGTGGGGCCGCTGCCGGTGCGGGTGCCCGGCGGCGTGATGTTGGTGCGCGGGCCCTTGGTCGCGCGTATCTCGTCGTACTTCTTGGTGCCGAGGAAGGTGATGGTCAACGAGGTGTCGGTGGACTGGGCCCGGATGTAGAGGGCCTGGTCCAGGTTGTTGATCCAGCGCAGGTCGAGGGTGCCCCAGGCGACGGTCGCTTCGCGGCCTTCGGGATAGCGCTCGATGTAGAAGGAGTGGGCGCCGTACTCGACGGGCTTGACGCCGGCGAAGAACATGGCGTTGAACATGGTGGTGGCCACCGCCGAGACACCCCCGCCGGGGGACTTCTCGTACTGGCCGTTGTTGATCATGATGCCGTCGACGAAGCCATTTTCCTTGGTCCGCTCGCCCACCGTCCTGTTGAAGCTCCACTCCCGGCCGGGCTGGACGAGCGAGCCGTTGATGAGCTCGACGGCGCGGCCGATGTTGGTGCTGCGGTAGGGGGCGGCGGGGAAGTTGACGGTGAAGGAGGAGACCTTCTCCCTGATGCCGAGCTGCTGGGCCCGTTCGCCGGTGAGCTTCGGCTCGATGGGGTCGGCGGCGATCGCACCGGTGCGGGCCGCGTCGCCGGTGCGGGTCAGCAGGGGCAGGACGGCCTCGCGCAGCTGCTTCTCGGTGACGTCGTAGCCCGTACGGGCCTCACGGGTCACCACCACGCGGCCGCTCGCGTCGGCCCCGAGTTCGGCGTCCCTCGGGCCGGGGGCCGCCTGCTTCAACGGGCCGGCCACGGCGGGGTCGGCGAGCAGGCCCTTCGCGTCCAGGGTCGGCACGAGGCGGCCGTTGGCGTCGGGCGTCATCGTCAGATGGTGGGCGAGCGTTGCAGGGCCGATGGATATGCGCGCGCCCGCGAGGGTGAGGGTGAGGGGGCCGGACAGCGCGGGCTGGGCGAACTCCTTCATGGCCCGCTCGACCTCGCCCTGGCCTATCCGCGGCTGCGTCTCCTTCACCGGCAGGACGACGGGGCGGGCGCCGGTGGCCTTGGGGTAGGCCTCACGCAGGGTGTGCAGGGCCTCACCGGTGTTCAGGGCGATGCCGGTGAGCGGGGCGTGGGCCTGGGGTGTGCCGCCCTCGAAGGAGATCGCCCCGTCGCGGACCTGCCGTCCGGCGGCCTCCGCGATGCGGCCGAGCGCGGCGCGGGTGTGGTCCTCGTCCATGCGTATGACCGGTTCGACGTTCCCGTCCCCGGAGGCGAAAAGCCTGCCGATCGCGGTGAGCGGATCGGACCCGGTGCGTGCGGCGACGCCGGCCGTCGCGGCGGTGTCCAGGGACAGGCCGAGCGTCTTGGGCTCGGCCGTCTCCACGCGGTCGGCGATCTTCATCGCGATGGGTGCCGCGAAGGCCGGGCCGAGCTTCCGGTCCAGGATGCGCTGGGCCTCGGCCCTGCTCAGGCCGCCTATGTCGACCCCGTGCACGGCGGTGCCCTCGGGAATGTCGCCGGTGGCCAGCCCTGCTGCGTACAGGCCGCCCAGAGAGAGCAGGACGACCCCGCCTGCGGCAGGCAGGGCGATCCGCCAGGTGCCCGTGATGCTCGGTGCGCGTCCCAATGTCTCTCCCTTGGTGCCGGCCGGCAGCGGCGGCACCAAGGGCCGCCGGAACAGCCCGGTCTACGTGGATTCACACCAAATAATTCAGGAAAACAGACAAAAAGTGATCAAAGTGTGACTGTATTCACGGCGCCGGAACCCGTCCGATCACGGGCCACCGTGCGTACGGGTTGCGGGGGCGCCGGGCAGGCGGACCCGGGCAGCGCTGATCGAGCGGCCGGCGCCGTACGACGATCCCGGAATCGGCTTCAGCGGCGGCTTCGACGACCCGGTCGCCCATGCGTCGTGACACGGAACGCATGGGCCTTGACGCCGGCCGAGACGGGAGAGGCCGAACGCGTCCGGAGGTCTTCCCGTCGGCACGGCTCCTGCTCGCGCCGCAGCGGCCAGGCGGACCCTGCGGCCGCGGGCACCGTCACGCTCGTCAGGCGTCGCGGGACAGTTTGCCGACGGTGGGGTGCCCACATGCGCGGGTCCGGGTGTGCGGTGGCTTCCGGCGCCATGTCGGCACCGGAAGCCACCACGACGGCGGAACGTCAGGATTCCGCCGCTGCTCCCAGGGCGGTGAGCAGCGCGAGGGGGGTCGCGGCTGCCCAGGTCTGAGGGGAGCAGGAACGGGGGTAGGGAACGGGTCCCTCGCCGTCGAGTCGGGGGTATCCGGAGATGACCTCGGGGAGTCGGTGGTGGTGGCGGGCGGCGGCATCGGTCAGGGCCCGGGCCAGCGTGGCGGTCTCGCGGAGGAGGCCGTAGCGGGCGAGGCCGAGGGCGATGACGGTGTTGTCGTGGGGCCGGATGCTGCCGCGGTGGTAGGACAGCGGGTGGTAGGGACGCTGCCCTGAGGCGAGCGTCCTGATGCCCCAGCCGGAGAAGAAGTCGTGCCGAAGGAGGCGTTCCCCCGTGGCGCGGCCCTGGTCGGCATCAAGGATGCCGGACCACAGCAGGTGTCCCGCATCGGAGGCGAGGGCGTCGACCCGCCGTTTGTCGCCGTCCAGGGCGAGCGCGGGGAACGCTTGCCCGGGCATCCAGAACTGGGTGGCGAAGCGCTCACGCAGTTGCTGCGCCGATGCCTCGAGGCGGTCCGCCCAAGCGGGGTCGTTCCACGCGTCTCGGGCGAGGGCCGCGGTGCGGCGCAGGGCGTCGTACGCGTAGCCCTGGGCTTCGGCGACGGCGATGTCGCCGGTTGCCTGGGTGCCGTCGGCGAAGCAGACCGCGCCGTCGGAGTCCTTCCAGTTCTGGTTGAGCAGTCCGTGTTCGTCGGCGCGGTAGGTGAGGTATCCGTGCTCGTCCAGGCCGCCGTACTCGAACATCCAGGTGACTGCTGCCCGTGCCTGGGGTTCGAGGCGATGGGCGAGAGAGTGGTCCCCGGTGTGTTCGGCGTGGGCGTGCAGGAGGACGAGGAAGAGGGGTGTGTCGACGGAGCCGTAGTAGCGGCCGTAGGGCACCTGACCGAAGTGGGACAGTTCGCCGTGGCGGATCTCGTGGACGATCTTCCCGGGCTCGGCGACGCGGGCCGGCTCGTGTGCGGTGGCCTGGGTGGCGGCGAGGGCCAGCAGGGTCGCCCGCGCGAACTCGGGCCGGTAGGGCAGGGCGAAGTAGGACGTGAGCAGGGAGTCCCGGCCGAACAGGGTGAGGAACCAGGGGACCCCGGCTGCCGGGACCCGTACCGTCTCGCCGTCCGGGCCGGAGGCCGGGATGCGCAGCGAGGCGAGGTCGGTGAGCCCTTGGCGACAGGCGTCGGCGAGTGCCTCGTGGCCCGCGGGTATGGACAGGGGGACGTCGGCGAACGTGCGGTGCTCGCCTCGCGCATGGTCGGCGATCGCCGCGGGGCCGACAGGCGCCGGCGAAGCGGCGGGGACGCCGTGCTGGGCTGCGGGGACACCGTGCGGCTCGGCCGTGACGTGGAGGGTGATGTCGGTGCTGCCGTGGGCGGGCAGTTCCACGTCCCAGGTCAGGGTGGTGCGGGTGGCGCCCGGGGCGGATCCGCGCCGGAGGGCCGGGTCGGTCCGGAGGGCGGGGTCGGTCCGGAGGGCGGGGTCGGTCCGGAGGGCGGGGTCGGTCCGGAGGGCGGGGTCGGTCCGGAGGGCGGGGTCGGTGATCAGGCTCGCCCGCGAGGCGGGGCAGCGCGTCGGCGAAGTGCTCGTCATCGTGGTGACGTTGCTCAATCCGGGGTCCTCGTGATCGCCGGCGACCTTGCCGGTACCCCGTTCGTCACCGGTGTCCGGGAACTGCTCTACCAGCGGGCCATGCCCCGTACCACCGCCCACCTCACGGTGGCGACCTCCCGACTGGGCGACCAGGCCGGCCTCATCGGCGCCGCCGCCATGGTCGTGGAGTACCTCTACTCACCGGAAATCGCCGACGCCAGACTGGCCGCCGCCGTCGGCTCCTGACCGCCACCGATGCCACGACGCCACCCCTGGAGCACACTGTGACGCACCACCACCTGGCCCCCCGGCCTCCCCTGCCCGACGGCCGCGGCTCCCGACCGGTCCGTGTCGGCCTGGTGGGTGCCGGGCCCTGGGCCCGGGCCATGCACGCCCGCATGCTCGCCACCGGCCCCGAGACAGAGCTCGCCGCGGTGTGGGCGCGCCGGACGGAAGCGGCCGCGGGGCTGGCGGCCTCTTACCGTGCCCAGGTGGCCGGGTCGTTCGAGGAACTCCTCGACCTCTGCGAAGCCGTCGCCTTCGCCGTACCGCCCGCGGTCCAGGCCGAGTTGGCCGTGCACGCGGCGAAAGCCGGAAAGCCGATGCTGCTGGAGAAGCCCCTCGGCGCGCGGGCGTCGCCCCGGGGACGGCCTCTGCGGTCGCAGGTCCCCCGCTGACGTCCCACATCGCATCATCGGCACCGTGGATCACCGGTACGGGAACGTCGAGCGTCCGGAGCTGCGCGGTCCGGTCTCCCGAGGTGTCCGCCGGTACCGGACGGGGAGCGGCCGCCGTCGCAGAGGGAGCCGGGCGGGGCCGATGCAGGTGAGGTGCGATGCAGGTGCGGTGCATGGACGCGAACTCGTGCCACGTGTGCGGGATCGAGATCGCGGCGGCCTGCGGCCGGGTATCCGCCGCGGAACGGTACGGGCGCGGCCGGAGCGACCTGCCCGCGGCCTGCCGCGGCTACGAGGCGAGGGCTTGGCGGCAGCCCCGCAGCGGGGACAGGCGAACCGGTGTCCCACCGACTCGCCGGCATCGGTCCCCACGGTGACACCGCAGCCGTACCGTCGGGGAAGCCCCAGGCGGGCACGAGGGAGATCTCAAGACCTCGGAGCCCGGCCCGCCCCTCGATCAGCCCGCGCATCCGCGGTCCACGCGGCCGATCATCCTGCATGAGCTACGCGATTCACCGGAGCCCGATGACCGCTTAGCACCGATATGATGCACTTTGTGATCACGCCTGGACGGCTGCGGCGCCGTCGTCCTCCCTACAGCCGCCGGTGGGAAGCTGCCCTGCTGTCACCGGTGATCCTCACTGTCCTCATCTCCGCCCTGGCGTTCTCCACACCGAGGGAGATCGCCATCAGCCGCCTCCTGCCCGCCGCGCCCGCCCTCGCCGCCGCGATGTGGCCCGTGCTCCCCACGGTCCTGCTGGGGACGTTCTGCCTGCTGGTCATGATCGGCCTCAGCTTCGTCTACACCGACCTGGGCACGCCCTACACGGCGGCCGCGATCGTCGCGGTCACCGCAGCAGCCGCCTACGGAAGCCATGTACGCCGCCAGCGGGAGGAGATGCTCTTCCGCATCCGGCTCGTCGCCGACGCGGCCCAGCAGGTGCTTCTGCGTCCCCTGCCCTCCCGCATCGAGAACGTCGAGATCGAGTCCCTCTACCTGGCCGCCCAGGAGCAGGCCCGGATCGGTGGCGACTTCTACGAGGCGGCCGCCACACCGTACGGGGTTCGGCTGCTCATCGGCGACGTACGGGGCAAGGGCCTCTCAGCGGTGGGCGCGGCCGCAGCGGTGATCAGCTGCTTCCGGGAGGCCGCCTACGACGAGCCCGACCTCAGAGGGATCATCCGCCGCCTGGAGACCACCATCATCCGCCACAGCGCCTCCTACCCCTCCCAGGACCACCCGGAGCGCTTCGCCACCGCCATCATCGCCGAGATCCGCCACGGCACCAGCCACGTGAAACTCCTCAACTGCGGACACCCTCCGCCCCTGCTCGTGCACCACGGACAGGTCCGCGTGCTGGAGCCCACCACCCCCTCACCACCCCTCAACCTCGCCACCCTCATCGGAGCCCACTACTACGTCGACACCGTCGCCTTCACTCCCGGCGACCAGCTGCTCCTCTACACCGACGGTGTGACCGAGACCCGGGACCGCACCGGCAAGTTCTTCCCGCTGCCGGACTGGATGCAGCGGCAAGGCCCGGCGCTGCCGCGCGAGCTGCTCGACCGGCTCCACCAGGACCTGCTCCACTACAGCGGCGGACGCCTCGACGACGACATCGCCGCCCTCGCCGTACGCCGCCCGAACACCCAGGCCCCGGACCGCCCCGCATAGGTGCCGCGCGCACGACGGCCCCGCCCCTGCCGGGCGGGTTCTACCGGCGGTAGCCATGTACGGAACCGCCGGAAAGAGGTCGCCGCTCGCGAGCTCAGCGAGGCCGAGCGTGGCGGTGGTCATGCCGCACCTCCCTGGAGTGTGGGTGCCGTGTCGGCCAGGTGTACCGGGTCGGCCATCGCGACGAGTACCTCGCGTGGTCCTTC
>NZ_JBSFDW010000074.1:0-15918 GCF_053594115.1 Streptomyces sp. NPDC001970
CCACCGCGCCACCGAACGCCGCACCCACCGGCACAGGCAGGCCACGCCCCGAGGACCGCAGGCCCCCCGCAGACCCACGGACACGACGCCGAGGCCGTGCGTGAGACGAGGAGACGTTCACCACCGTCCTCATGGCTTCGGGCCTGCCCAAGATGACGGCCCGGGTGCTGACCTGCCTCTGATCCACGGGGAGGACTGCCGGACAACCAGAGGATCCCCCAGCAAGCTGTACCGGCACCGCTGGTTCGTACGCCCGCATCGCCGGACCTACTCGGCACGGACGACTGGGCGGCTCAAGGTCGTCAGTTCTGGCGCGCCTTCTCGGCGGCCATGGGTAAGTTCCAGGCGGGGCCCGTGGAAGCGTTCGCGCAGGAGCCGGTCGTGCGTCACCACGACCAGCGTGCCGGTGTAGCGGGCCAGGGCTGCCTCGATCTCTTCCACCAAGGCGGGGGCCAGGTGGTTCGTCGGCTCGTCGAGCAGCAGCAGATCGAGTGGGCCGGCTGTCACGAGCCGGGCCAGTTCGAGCTTGCGGCGCTGCCCGACGGACAAGTTCCGTACGGGAACAGCGAGGTCGGCGGCGTGGAACAGGCCGAGTGCAAGGAGTGCGTCGGCGTGCTCGTCGGGCTGCCCCGCCCTGTCGGCGGCGAATGCCGCGAGCAGCGTTCGGTCATCGAAGGCTGCGTCGGGCGCGCTCTGCTGACGTAGGAATCCGACCCGCCGCGGTCGCCGAACGATACCGGCGTCAGGCGTCAATTCCCCTGCCAGCAGTTGGAGAAGGGTGCTTTTGCCGACACCGTTGGGGCCGGTGACGAACAGTCGGTCGCCAGGGGCGAGTTTCAGGGACGGGACGTACAACCGCCCTTTGACCAGGACGCCTTCCAGGTGCGCTGTTGTTGATGTTTCCTCGACGGTTGGCGTGCCTTCGACGCTGCCTGTGAACCGCAGTGGCTGCGGAGGCGGCGCCACGGGGTGCTCCGTGAGCCGTTGCAACCGCTCGCGTGCGTTCCGGATGCGGCTCTGTGCGCCGTGGGCCCGCGAGCGCGCTCGGAAAGCGCCGGCGCCGCTGAAGGCCCACGGCCCCTTGCGGGGGATCTCGGCCAGCAGTCCGATGCTGGAGTCGGCGAGGTGTTCCTGTCGGGCGACCTCATTGCGCCATTGCTCGTGATCCCACGCCCAACGGGCCCGAGCCGCCGCCTTGGCGGCGAGGAAGCCGGCGTATCCGTTGCCGTAGCGCCGTACCGTGTGCTGATCGTGGTCCACTTCCAGCACGGTGGAGGTGACGCGATCCAGGAACGCCCGATCGTGCGTGGCCACGATCACCGTGCCTCGATGGCGGCGCAGATGGCCTTCGAGCCAGGCCACGGCCTCGTCGTCCAGATCGTTGGTCGGCTCGTCGAGCAGCAGTAGTTCGGGGGCGGAGGCCAGGGTCGCGGCGAGCGCGAGCCGGGAGTGCTGCCCTCCGGAGAGGGTGCTCATCGGACGTGTGCGGTCCAGTGGCGCGTGCTCGCCAAGTCGGCGCAGGCTCACCTCGACACGGCGATCCGCTTCGTGCCCGCCCCGCGCCTCGAACTCGGCTACCAGGGCGGCGTAGTGCTCGAACTCGGCGGGGCCGGCCGTGCCCAGCGCCGCCTCCGTGATCCGGATACGGCGTTCCAGGGCTCGCAGTTCGCCCAGCACGTGGTCCACGGCATCGCCCACGCGCGCCGAATCGGGCAGATCGAGAGTCTGGCGAAGGTGGCCGATGCCGCCTGGTGCTGTGACGGTGAGGCTGCCGTTGTCGACCGGCTCCTGCCCTGCGAGCAGCCGCAGAAGCGTGGACTTCCCAGAGCCGTTGTCCCCGACGATCCCGACCTTCTCGCCCGGCCGGACAGTGAGAGACACACGGTCCAGCACAATGCGGTCGCCATAGCGCTTGGTCACCTCGGCAAGAGCAAGCTGAGACGTGGTGAGAGGAGGAGCAGTCACGGTGGTGCCGGAAGGAGCAGGGTGCAAGAGCAGTCCTTTGCTAGGCGAACAGGATCGTGCGGCAAGCAGAAGGAGCACCAGCTGCTCGCCGACGACCTAGAAGTTAGACGATACGTTCCGTCTCGTCAAGCTTAGTGCTGCGTCAGGAACGTCCGATTCTCAGCCGGATGGCGCGCGCCTGACAGTCACGCCGACATGGCCTGCTCGCCGCCTTCGGCGTCTTCCGCACAGGCGGCGGCCAGGGCATCGAGCGACAGGTGCAGGGCGTGGGCCAGGGCTGCCACGGTGAAGAAGGCCGCGGTTGGGGCCCGGCCGGTCTCGATCTTGCGGAGTGTCTCCGCGGATACTCGAGCGACTGCTGCCACGTCGACCATGCTGCGGTCACCGCGGGCCTGGCGGAGCAGGATCCCGAAGCGCTATCCGCGTTGCCGCTCTTGCGGACTCAAAGGAACTCTCACCATGCCCGTGATACTAATACCGGTATAAGTATTGGGTAGTGCGCATGGCAGGGAGTCACGACACATGGTGGAGATCAAGACCGACACCGCACTGGAGGCGATGCGAGAAGCTGGACGCGTCGTGGCCCATGCACTCGCAGCCGCCCGCGCGGCGGCAGCTGTGGGAGTTCGCCTGCGCGAGCTCGACGAAGCCGCCCGCACCGTTCTCACCAGGGCCGGAGCACGTTCTCCGTTCCTGGGCTACCAGCCCGCCTTCGCCCCCATCCCCTTCCCCGCCGTAATCTGCGCCTCCGTGAACGACGCCGTCTCGCACGGCATCCCCGACGACTATCGCCTGCGCGACGGCGACCTGGTCAGCATCGACTGCGGAGCCGAACTCGACGGCTGGACCGGCGACGCCGCAATCAGCTTCACCGTCGGCACCCCTCGCCCCGCCGACCTCGAACTCATCGCCGCCACCCAGCAGGCCCTGAATGCGGGCATCGCCGCCGCCACCGTCGGCCATCGCGTCGGCGACATCTCCCATGCCATCAGCACGGTCGCCCGCAAGGCCGACTGCGGCATGCCGGCCGACTTCGGCGGCCACGGCATCGGCCGCCAGATGCACGAAGACCCCCACGTCCCCAACCACGGACGACCCGGCCGCGGCTTCCCCCTGCGCCACGGCCTCGCCCTCGCCATCGAACCCATGCTCATGGCTGGAGGACGCAACGACTACTACACCGACCCCGACGGATGGACCCTGCGCACGATCGACGGCAGCCGAGCCGCCCACAGCGAACACACCATCGCCATCACCGAGGACGGCCCCCGCATCCTCACCCTGCCCTGACCTCGGATCCGCTCACCTCCGGCAGCCGGACACATCGGCCACTCTCGGGAAGCACCGACCAGCGATCACGGCTCCTTCCGGCGCTGAGCTCTGGTTGGCAGTACAGGCAACCCTCGAACAGGGAGCGGACGACGCGTGGGCGCAGGGTGGTTGACCGTCCCGAACCATTCCCCCCGAGATTGGCCGTGTCCCTTCCATGCCTGCGGCCCAGGCCGTGTCGCTCACCCTGACCGCCTCCGAAGCGCCACCGGCTCAAGAAGATGGCCTACGGTCACAAGACCCCGCATCAGGCCCGGCAGCGCGCAACTATCGTGCTGCTGGCTGCCCGTGGGTGCTCCAATGCCCGGACATCCGCGCAGACGCGGCTGCACGTGGACACGGTGCGCACCTGGCGGGGCAGGTTCGCCACCGGCGGCTTGCCCGCCCTCGCCGACCGCAAGCGGTCAGGTCGGCCGGCCTCGTTCACCGCGTTGCAGGTCGCCGAGGTCAAGGCGCTGGCTTGTCAGTTACCCGCCGAGACCGGCACCCCGGGGCGGGCCCGGTCAGCCGCGCGGCCGGCCGAGGCGGGTCTGTGCTTGTCAGGTGTGACGGCAGGTCATCGTCCTCTTCCTGCGCCAGCGTTGTCAGTGGCGGCCGCTAGCTTCGGGGGTATTGGAACGGCCGTTTCCCGACAGGAGTGGACGATGACCGAGGACCGTGTGGAGCCCGCACTCCGGGTGGTGCTGACTGACGTCAACGAGGGCGTGGTGGAGGCGTGGCGGGCGGCGTTCG
This sequence comes from Streptomyces sp. NPDC001970, assembly GCF_053594115.1. Classification (NCBI taxonomy): domain Bacteria; kingdom Bacillati; phylum Actinomycetota; class Actinomycetes; order Kitasatosporales; family Streptomycetaceae; genus Streptomyces; species Streptomyces sp. NPDC001970. The sequence goes on from NZ_JBSFDW010000074.1 coordinate 4,027, forward strand.
CCGACACCTCCGGGATCGACATCCGCCGGGGCTCGATCCTCGACGAGGACGCCGATGCCTGGGTCACCCCGACCAACTCCCGTGGCCAGATGGACGGCGGGGTCGACGCTGTCATCAAGCGGCACCTCGGAGCGGGCATCCAACTGCGCGTGCAGCGTGCGATCCGCGACCGGTTCGCCGGGAGCCTCCCGGTGGGAAGCGCGGTCTGTGTCCCGTCGGGGGCGACCGTCCCGCGGTACCTGATATCGACGCCGACGATGGTGCAGTCCTCGCAGAACGTGAGTGACACGCTGAACGTGGCCCTGGCGTGCGCGGCCGCGTTCCAGGCCGTTCACCGGCAGAACCGGCAGGTGCAGGGCAGCATCCGCTCGGTGGCGCTGGTCGGGATGGGGGCGCAGACCGGCCAGGTGCCGGCCCGGGTCTGCGCCAACTTGATGTGGACCGGCTACACGCTCTTCCACGACCACTGGTTCGAGGACGACGACGAGCTGCGCGCCACGATCACCGCGCAGCTCGCCGGCATCGAGAATGCGCCGGTCGCGAAGCGGGTGCGCATCGTGCCGCCGAAAGGGCATTCCTTTCGCCGCTGATCCCATACACCCCGCCGGCCACCTCCATCCCCCAGGTACGACGACCGGGAGCCCTTCCCCCATGAGCGACGCCACCACCCCGGCCCAGCCCGACGTGAACGACCCGCTGGGCCTCACCGAACTCTTCAAGGGCGGCGGAGAACCCTGGCTTCCGCTCCTGAAGCCCGTCATCGAGGCGCAGCCGGACGCAGCCGAGTTCATCGGCCAGGGCCGCGGCCCGGAGGTCGTCCCGGTCCGGGAACTGACCTTCCAGGCGCTCAAGCCCAACCCGCCGGACAAGTGGAAGGTCGTCGTCTTCGGCCAGAACCCGTACCCGCGGCCGGAGAGCGCAACCGGCATAGCCATGTTCGACAACACCTTCAACGACTGGAAGGACAGCCAGTTCGGCAGGGTCGTCAGCATCCGCTGCATCATCAAGGCGGCGGCGATGTGGAAGTACGGCATCGCCAAGAAGACGCCCATCGCCGACGTCCGCGCCCTGTTGAGGGAGCGGAAAACGGTCCAGCCGCCGGAATGGTTCCAGGCGATGCTCACGCAGGGCGTCCTGCTGCTGAACGCCTCGCTCACCGCCAGCGGCGACGGCGCGATGAGGGCCGACCGGCACACCGCGTTCTGGCGGCCCGTCGCCGAACGGATCGTCGAGGAGATCCTCAAGGCCAAGCAGGACGCCGATGAGGAGGACCGCGGCGTCGTCTTCGCCTGGTGGGGGGCCCACGCCCGCAACCTGAAGAAGGTCGTCCTGCGGCTCCAGGAGAAGTACCCGGACGTCGAGGTCCGTCACATCGACCACGCCAACCCCGCGGCACAGGGCGACATCTTCTGCGAGGGTGACCACTTCGCGACGGTGAACGCGGCCCTGGCCTCGCTGGGCACCGAGGAGATCGACTGGCTGCCGAGCAAGGGGTGGAACGAAGGCGCGGCCGGCGCCGACGGCGCGGACGGCGATGTCGCGGCACGCATGGGTGCCTTCATCGCGTCCACCATGGAGCTGCACCAGCTGTATCTGGAGCGGCTCACCAGCGTCAAGGACGAGGGGCACGTACTCCCGGCGATCACCGGTGTGTTCGACACCCCGCTGATGGGCTTCGAGGACGCCGTCGCCCCGGTCGCCGAGGTGCTCTCCGGGCTCGGCCGGCACATCGACCGGTCCCGCGAGTTCGGCAAGCGGCGGGCAGACGAGGCGGCTGGCGGCCTGTCCGCCGACGCGATCGCCGCGCTCTACCTCTACACCTGCGAGTCCGGGTTCTACCGCGACATCAACGCCGTCCTGCGCTCCCCGAACCGGAGCAAGGTCGTGCCCTACCTCCCGTACCTGCGGCTGCTGTTCTCAGCAGTCTCGGGGCTGCCCGCCCACACCCAGCCGCTATGGCGTGGTGTGTCGCTCGACCTGCGGGCGCAGTACCCGGTCGGGCGGACGGTGACCTGGTGGGGCGTGTCCTCGTGCACCTCCGAGCTGACCGTGGCCCGGTCCTTCCTGGGCAACCGCGGCAAGCGGACGCTCTTCGAAGTGACCCCCGCGCGAGCGGTGGGGATCCGGAGATTCTCCGCCTTCACCGGGGAGGAGGAATACATCCTCGCGCCGGGCACCCAGCTCGAGGTGACGGACGTGAAGACCGAGCGCGGCGGCCTGTGCACGGTCAAGCTGACCGAAGTGGACGACGCCTCCCTCGTCTCCTGACCCCCAGGCCCGGGGCCGCAGCCCACGAGCCCCAGTCCACTCGGTCGCGGCAGCGTACCCCTGTCCGTCGGCCCCGGCCGCCCGCCGTCAGCGCGGGCATCGAAGGTGACGATCTCTGACCACACCCTCGGAACAGGCCCTCGCTCTGCCGACTGACCCGGCAGAACGAGGGCCTTGTCGCGATCTGGGAACTGCATCGCAGGAGTCGGCACGGCGGCTGCAGCCAGTAGGGGCAGTCTGCGTGCACCTTTGAGCACTCCACTGACCGCTGACCCGTGGGGTCTGCCGCTGACGTCCTGACGACGAGCGCCGAAGGCGCCCACTGATTCGCCTCGACTAAGCGCCGGCACCGGCTTTACGGAGTTCGGCCACCACGGCGGCAGTGACTTCCTCCGACACGTCCCGAGAATGGTCGCGGGCAGCTCGCTGACGAGGAACTGGCAGCACCACAGGCTCAGCCCTGTCCGCGCCCGAAGCGGAATCTCCGCCGTCGTCCGCAGCGAGGCTCCGCCCGAGTTCCTCGACAGCCTCGCCGCCGGCCTCTTCATCGCTGCCGGAGGCTGGACAGGTCGCAGGATCAGCCGCCTTGTGCCGCGAGTGGGTCGACGGCAAGCCAAGCCCGAGACCTTCGGCGGCATGCCGACCGACCTCGCCGCGGGCACCGTGGCCGATGGCGGCCTACGTGGCAGGCGAGCCGAAGGGCGCCCCATGCAGGCGGCTTTCACACAGAAGACCGGGTCCGCCGCAGGTGCTGCGGCGGACCCGGTCTTCTGTGTGGCCGAGGTGGGATTTGAACCCACGACCTCTGGGTTATGAGCCCAGCGAGCTGCCGACCTGCTCCACTCGGCAGCCTTCACCGTAGGGCGCGCCAAAGGGCCGCGGCGTGAGTGAATTTCTCAGCAGGTGTGCGCGCCGGTGCCGCCCAACAAAGGGCTGCGGGCACGCGAGGGCGAGCGGGTCCGTCTCCGGGTGCGCCGACCCGGCCGCGGGCCCGCGCGAAGGCTCGCCCGGGCGGGCCGCCACGATGATGGCGACCCCGGTGTCCTGCCAGCTGCAAAGGACCAGTCGGCGGATCGCTGAGGCCCGGCCGCGCGGGGGCTCCGCGAGCGCTCCGCTGGCCTACGCGTTCTTCCGGCCGGAGCACCAGTCGGGGCCGGTTACGCGTTCGCAGACCTCGATGGCTTCGACCTCGTTCCTGTCGTAGGCGCGTGAACCGCACCCGTTCGCGGATCCGTTGCCGTCGCTGATCTCCACGTACCCGCCGACCAGCCAGACTTTGGCATAGACGCCGTGGCCGTCCGCTTCGCGGTCGCACGCGAAGGCCACTTCCCCGAGGAAAACGCCTTCGTAGTAGACGTGAGACACCTGCGCGTAGTCGTCCCCCTGGTAGACGCGGGGTATGACACCCGCGTGGGCGGGCCCGGAAGCCAGAGCCGACAACCCGACGACGGCGGCAGCCAGTGCCAGAGCCTTCCCCGTTCTCCGTGCGGCGGCGGCGATCTTACGTCTTCCCATGTCCGTGTCTCTCCTGGGCGTTGGCGATGAGCGGCTCTGTTGCTTCATGCGGTAGACCGGATGAGCCGACAGAGCCGCAGGGAATGATGGTGCTGCCGAGCAGTCGGGTTGGGTATCGGTGAGAACACCACCGACGGCTTGGCCATGCGCGCAAAATACTTGACGATCCCTTTGGCCGCTTCGGTTCCTCCGGCTGACCGCGGAGCAGCGATCGCGCGCCCTCTACGACGCCATCCCTGGCAATTGATCGTCGGACATCGTCGCCACCTTCCGCCGAGCCGAGGAAGACGGCCAACTGCCGCCCGGCGCCGGAGCGGTGGTTGACGCTGTGCACTGGCACTACCTCAGCGTCAGTGGCATGCCGGACAAGCTGCCCTCGACCGAAGAACTTCTGCAGATCGTCGTCCCTGCCTACCGCTTGCCCTGGCAAGCGCGGGACAACGTGAGGGCGGCAGAGCCTTCACTGGCCTGACGTTGGAGCGCAGGACGGGAACTGAGCGCACCGTCAAGACTGCATGACTTCCCACCAGCAGCGATTCGGGGTCAAGTGGTCTCGTCGTCCGCGACGACTTCGCCCCGCGCAGTCCAGGTCCGTAGGGTGCGTTCGACGCCGTACGTTTCGACGGTGAGCCGGATGACGATTCTGGGTCCGGTGCCGGACAGGCCGATCCAGACCCGATAGGTGCGGCGGGCGGTGTGGTCGTCGCCTTCCCATTCCCCCGTGACCGCCGGGCCGCCGTCCCTGAACGGCCAAGCTCCGCGAGGCCTTCCCGCACGATCCGTCCCGCAAGGCGCCGTCCGTGGGGAACGTGACCAGCTGGCTCACCCGCCACCCCGACCGCCTCCACCTGCCCCTGGCGGGCCCCGAGCCGAGCCCCGTCGGCCCTCTCAAGGTCTGCCGCCGGCGCAGCGTCACCATCACGCCAGCTGCGGCGCCAAGCACTGGCAGGCCCTCGAGTACCGCAGCGAGGAATGGCGAAAGATCTACTTCTGGCTCCGAAACAGCGTCGAGGGCTACAACAGCACGTGATCCGGTACTCCCTCAAGCTGAAGGGGAAGCCCGAGGTCGCTGAAGGCACGTACTCCATCACGGTCGAGCTGAGCCTTGGCGGCAGAGCTCGTGCGCACCAGGAAGGCCGTCGCGTTCTGCGGTGCCTCGGTGGCGTATGGCGGACGGATCGCCGCCCTTGTCCGGTCCGGCTCGTTCCAGGTGTTCCACTTGAGGGCGTCGCGCCCCCCAGCGGTGAGCAGGGCCGGAGTCCGTTCGCCCGCCCGGGCGGGCGTCCTTGTCCTGGAGTGCGGGCGCCGGCACTCCTTTACGCCTCGTGCGTCAGGGTCTGGCCGTCGAAGTACCAGCCGGGGCTGTTTGCTCCGTCGAGGCCGGTCGTGGAGCTGGTCGCGGCGGCGTGGAGGTAGCCGGGAGTCTTCGGCTGGGAGGAGCGGATCTTGCATTCCTTGGTCTGGCCGGCGGCAAGTTCGAGGGTGCAGGTCTGGCGGTAGCTGATCAGTTCGTCGTCGTTCTGTCCGGGCACAGAGCGGCCGAGCCAGTAGTAGAGGGTGATGGTCTGTGCTTTGGGGGAGTGGACCAGGACCTTGTAGCCGACGTGGCGCGGGCCGATGGAGGCGACGCACGGCGCGAAGCTGAACTGGCGAACCTGGTCGGACATGTAGTCGCTGCGGCAGTGCCACTCCGGCTCAGGGATCCCGGACGGTGGCGTGGGCAGGGCCTCGGTGTCCGAGGCGGGGCTTGGGGAGCTCTCAGCCTTGGGGGTGGGCGTGCCCTTGCGGCTCGGGGTGGGTGAGGCAGTGGCGGACGGCGAGGTGGTGGTGGAGGGCGGCGGGGTGGGGGAAGGCTTGGTGGTTTCGGCGCCGGAGGCTACGGGGTTCTGCGGGGCATCGTCGCCCTGGGTCCACCACCAGCCCGAGGTGGCCAGCAGCGCGAGGGCCAGCAGCGCGAGGGCCAGGACGGAGCCGGTGAGGCCGGGGGCGATCCGGCGGCGGGGCGTACGGCGCGCGCGGCGGTTGGCGGCGCGGTGACCGGAGGCGGGGTCGGGGGTGGCGGGTGCGGTGGCGGCCTCGTGGAGGGAGGCCCTGGTGGCTTCCGGGTGCCCCGGGGTGTCGCCGCCCCCAGCGATGTTGGCGTTCCCGGCGTCGGAGGTGGCGGGGCCCTCGGGGACGGTGGCCTGGGCAATGAGCGGCGCGGTGGGCTCGGCGGGGAGCTGTGGTAGCGCGGTGACCTGCGGCGTGGGGCCGGTGGGGCCGGTGGGGGCAGTGGCGCGCAGGGCGGCCAGCTCGGCTACCGCGGGCGGCAGCCAGGCGTCGGTGCCGAGGACGGTGACCAGGTCGTCGGTCGGTTCGACCAGTTGCGCAAGGAGTGCGGCCGGGGTGGGGCGGGCTGCCGGGTCCTTGGCGAGGCAGGGCGCGATGACCGCGTACAGGTCGGTCGGCAGGCCGTCGAGCGTCGGCGACTCGTGGAGGGTGCGGTAGAAGAGGAGTTCCGGGTTGGTCGTGTGCCGGCCGAAGGGGTTGTGGCCAGTGGCGGTGTGGGCGAGGAGCACGCCGAGCGAGAAGACGTCGGTGGCGGGGCCGACCTCCTGGTCCTGGATCTGCTCGGGTGAGGCGAAACCTGGGGTGCCCATGAACGCGCCGGGAGCGGTCATCGTGGTCGCGCCGGCCACCGCGGAGATGCCGAAGTCGATGACGCGCGGGCCGTTCGAGGTGAGGATGACGTTCGAAGGCTTGAGGTCACGGTGGATGATTCCGGCCGTGTGAATGGCCGCCAGCGCCTCCACGAGTCCCGCGCCCAGGGCCCGTACCGATCCGGAGGGCCACGGGCCGTGCTGCCGCAGGGCCTTGTCGAGGGCGACCCCGGACACGTGGACGGTGGCCAGCCACGGTTCGTCGGCCTCGGGATCGGCGTCCACGACGGCCGCGGTGTACGCACTGTTGACCTGACGGGCAGCCCGTACCTCACGGGCGAAGCGGCGACGGAACTCAACGTCGTCGGCGCGCTGGGGCCGAATCACCTTCACGGCCACCTTCATGCCGCCGGGACTGCGGCCGACGTAGACCTGGCCCATGCCACCCTGACCCAGCCGGGCGACGATGCGATACGGGCCTATCTGCCGCGGCAGCGGCGCGTTGTGCCAGTCCATGGGTAAGTGATCCCCCGTCAATCTCCATGCGGTGCACGCGGGTTGTGGGCGTGCCGGGGACGGGAGTCTGCCCAACCGGGGGTCCGGGTGTCCAATTCCGGATGTGAAACCGATGTGTCCGGCGTGGTCGGCGCCTTGGCGCAGGGTCTGTTCGACGACGATCTGGTTCCTGTGCGCCGCCTTGACCCTGTGGCGGGCGTGGTCGATGGTGGCGGCCGGGATGGTGGGCCTGGGGAGATTCATGGTGATGGTGTCGGAGTTCAGGACGAGCGATTTACCGATACGGGAGCGGTTCGGAAGCTGGTGCGATCTGACCGCCGACACGCTGGTACCGAACACGCTGCGCAGCGATCACGCCGCGGACTTTCGCGCCGGCCTGCGTCTGGTGGGTCTTGGCTCGGTGCTGGTGTCGGCGGTGTCGTACCCGTCGCTGGAGACATCACGGCCGGCGAAGCTGATCCGGCGGTCCGACCCCGAGGGGTATCAGCTGATGGTGAACCTGCACGGCAGCCACGGGATCGTCCACGGCGGCAGGGAAGCGACCAGCAGCGTAGGTCAGATCATGATGTACGACACCTCGCGGCCGTGGCACGGGTGGGCCCACACGGACCGCGGCCGGGTCAAGGGCATCCTGCTGCAACTCCCCCGAACGCTCCTGCCGCTCGCCGCGGACCGGGTTCGTTCCCTCACTGCGATGCCGCTGCCTGGCACGGACGGGATGGGCGCCCTTCTGGCCGGTTACCTCAAGCAGGTCGCCACCGGCGCCGACTCCTACACCGCGGCGGACGGGCCTCGTCTCGCCACGGTCGCCGTCGACCTGGTGACCGCCCTGTGTGCGCACCATCTGGACGCCGAGCGTGCGGTGCCCCCCGAGACCCACCACCGGGCCCTGCTTCTGCGGATCCATGCCTTCATCGACCAGCACCTCGGCGACCCCGGCCTCACCCCGGCCGCCGTCGCGGCCGGGTGCCAGATCTCGCTGCGCCACCTGCACCGGCTCTTCACAGAGCAGGACCTGACGGTGGCCGCGTGGATACGCCACCGCCGGCTGGAGCGCTGCCGCCGCGACCTCACCGACCCGGGCTCGAACAGCCGCCCCATCGGCGCGATCGCCGCCCGTTGGGGATTCACCGACTCCGCGCACTTCAGCCGCACCTTCCGGGCCGCCTACGGCATGCCACCCAGCGACTACCGCCACACCGCACGCACGGGCAGCCAGCACGCGCTTGCGACCACCTGGCCCGCATCGCCCAGGACTTCCTGACCCACTCGGCACGCTCGATCGCCCCGACCCGATCAACGCAAGGGTGACGAGGAGGCCAAGGCTACCTTGGCGCTGTCTGCTGAACACGGGCATGGAGCAGAGCAGTGACGCTCGCCCATCGTCGCGTGTCGATGCGAAGGCTCCGGCGCATGAACTCACGCCAGAGCCTCCCCCCGTGACCACAAGCGTCAGGTCAGTAGGCGACCTTCCCGTGGCTGGGTCGGTCAAAGTCCAGCCAGAACTGCCTGCCGTTCCGGACTTCCTTGAGCGCCACGTCCACCGGCCGGGCTGAATCCAGAGGGCCCACACCCGTCGGGCACCCCGTGTCGAGGAAGCGGACCTTCACGTCGGTGCCGACGTTGAGCCAGACGTTGATGTCCTCGCACCTGGTCGTGGTGGGACGCTCGGTGGGGCTTGGGACGAGTACGGCTGCTAGCAGCCGTAGTACCTTCCGGCCGAGTCGAACTTGGCCCACACCATCGCATTGGAGGTCTGGGGGCCGAAGACGCCGTCCACGGTGATGCCGAGCCTGCTCTGCACGTTGCGCACGGCCTGGGCTGTCTTGGGCCCGTACTGGCTGTCCACGGCGAGACCCTGGTTGTAGCAGCGGTTCAAGTTCCGCTGTAGCTCGGCGACCCCGTTGTTGGCGTAGCCCTGCTGGAGGTGGCACTGGCGGTTGCCGCTGTTCTTGGACGTGGTGGGGATCGGATGCCAGTAGCCGCCGTAGGAGAACCAGGTGAAGTCGGAGCAGGGACCGGTGGCGGCGGCCGGGGTCGCGGTGGCGACGACCCCTCCGAGTGGGATGAGAACCGCTGCCGCCGTGGCGGCGATGGCTCGCTTGAGTCGCATGATCGTCTCCGTTTCCTGGGAGCCACCGGCCGAGTGCCGATGGGTGGGATAGCAAGCTGCCTGAGGCAGTCCCAGCATGTTCTTGACACGTCGCTACGGCCTTGTCGGCCAGTGCCATGTGGTTGGCCATGCGTGCCCTCTCCCGGGACGTGGACAGGTGCGCTTCGCGCAGGAGGCTTGCGCACGCCCCCGCTCGAGTCGTTGTCGCCAAGTAGTTGGCCGTGCACGCCCTCCAAGACGCAGGCAGCGGGTCGGCTCGCGACGGAGGCCCGAAGGCGGCCGTGAGCTGCCTGCGGGGCTCGAGTGGGCGGGCTCGGTCTACACCGGCCTGCCGTCGCAGTGGACGTAACCGTCGGCGGTGCGGTGCGGCTGGGTGCACGCTGCATGGGCGGCGTGGTCGTAGGCGTGCTGACCGCCACCTCCTTCGCGAAGTGCCGTGCCGCGTCCGGGCTGTTGGTGATGATGCTGCGGGGCACCGTCATTCCGCAGCGGGTCGCGGCAACGAGCTGCTGCGGCTTGTGGGCGGCGAGGCGGTCGGCGTGCGGATTGTTGATACACGGCACGCCTGGAAGGGCGGCGAGCACGTTGAGGATCGCGGCGTCTGCCTGGTTCTGTGCCCATGCAGCGTAGGGCTCGGGGACGGTGCCGGCGATGAGGGGACGGGCGGGCCGCCTCCAGTAGACGGCCCGCACCTCCTCAAGCCGCGCCCTCCGGCGCCCGTCGTCAAAGGTTTCCCTCCCAACCCGTAACCCGCGGCCGGTGAGTTCCTGCGAGAGTGAGCTGCTGTGGGAACTCGGCGACGTCGAACCGCATCACGGGCACGTCGCGCTGGTTGAGCTGATCTACGACCATGTCGGCCGCCGCGTCGAGCTGCTCAGCGACAACGAGCACAGGGCGGGCGGCGGTGCTCATGACGCCGATGCGTAGTACGGGTCCTGGACGTCGTCGCCCTGGCCGTCCAGGTTCGTGTCGGTCGTCGAGGCGGCCTGATTTCGAACGGCGCAACGCCCTCAAAGAGATCCGTGCCAGGAAGTCCGATGACTGCAGTGGTCACCAACTTGGCTTGGAAGCCACTGGCTACCAATAGAGCGCAGGGCCCGGCGCTCAACAAGAGACGCGTGATCAACGGCTCCGAGTTTCCGGTACTCGGATGAGGATGCCGCGAGTGCCTACGAAATGCCCAGTCAGTTCGGGATCGCCCGACAGGACAAGCCGATCCTGGGTAAAGGGCGCTCCCGTGAACAGTCGCCAGGCGGAGTCGGTGTCGAGTTTGGCCGTCGCAGCCGGTTGCTCATCGGCCCCGGCCTGGCTCAGCTCGACCAGATCCCATTGACAGCTGCGGCGCTGCAGTCGCCAGGTGCCACCGCCGGCGCCGCTGAGGCGGATCCCCAGGTCCGCGTCCGGGCCCGTGAGCGGCGCGTAGTGGAGCGGCAGCGCCCACAGAAACGTGCGCAGCACGGCGCCGAGAAATCGCTCGTCGCGCAGTCCTGGGCGTTTGACGGCGTCGCGAATCTGCTGCTGGTGCACCCAGCGCTCGGTGAGGTCTTGGGCGATGTCGAACCACAGCGGGACCGGGTCCGGGCTGGCCCAGGCGACATGGCCGTTGGCCATGAGGTCCATGTCGGACCAGTAGGCGTTCATCTCGGTGCCTGCGACATCAAGAAGGGTGGTGATCACCCGCGGACTGAGAACGCGGGTGGTCTCCACCCACCGCTGGTTCTTGGCGTCCAGGGCCGCCACGAAGGAGTCGTGGCCGGTGAAGCCCGTCAACAGACCCGAGCGGTCACCGTCGCGGCCACGAGAGAGCCAGCCCAGATCATCGTCCAGGATGTGCAGCGCGACGTCCTTCACAGACCAGCCCGGACACACGGTGGGCTGATCCCAGGCCGACGAGTCCAGGTCTTCCAGCAGTCTCAACAGCGCCGCTCGTTCTTCGTGCAGCAACGAACGCACATCCATGGGCTGCAGCTCCCACAGGCTCATGACCCTCCTCAGTGCGTCCTTCTGGCAACAGCACGCTGCGGTATTCGACCAGACCTCAAGGCCAGGCCAGCAATCGGGTCGGCCCGAGCCCTTCATGAACAGTCCACCATGTCCCTGACGGACGCCTCGCCGGCGTGCAAATCGGAGTGCGGCTGGCCGTCGACGTCGGTAGTGCCTTGGTGGATCGATCCCGCGAAACAGTCTGGTGCCGGAGCTGGCTTGAGGGACCACGCACTGTTGCCAGAGGCGCACCGTTCAGTTCTTGTCCTGTCCCCGGCGTTACCCCTGCACACCCCCGCAATAGAGACAAATGGTCACAGCTTTTCATGTCGCATCGCGGATGGTCCTGCCTTACGGCTCCCGAAGACGACCCGCCGCGTCCGTCTGGTGCCCGACCAAGGAGAATCGACGTGATCCCCGCCGGCCGCGCCCCTCTCGGTACCGACGACATTGCCAAGCGCAAGGGTGCGAACTCGCTGCCGCGCACCGAGGCCGAGGAGCTGCCCAAGCCGATCAGTCGGCCATGCGTACGCACGCGTATCTGGGACGCCGAGCAGGTCGAGGCCCATCTCGCCGGCGAGGAAGTCCCGTAGCTGCCTGCCCAGGAGTCTCCTGAGGACCTGCTGGACCGGGAGGAGGCCCGGCACGAGCTCCAGCACGTCATCAAGCCCGCGGCCTGGCGCGCCTACATCGCCCACGGCCACGCCCCGACGCCGGACAAGACGTGCGCTCGCCCCGAACATCGAGCTGCCGGCCTCGTCTGCTAGGGACTGTGCCGAGTTGAGATCACGGGTTTGGCTGTTTCGCTGTCCCGGCTGGGTTGGGACGGTAGACATGCGGGATGACCCGGGGTGATCT
>NZ_JBSFDW010000075.1:0-15740 GCF_053594115.1 Streptomyces sp. NPDC001970
GCCGGCCGGGCTGGTGCGGCTGCTTGCCCGTGTCGGCGGTCGACCCGTCACCTATCAGCCGAACGGGCGCGGTGCTGGGACCGGGCGACGCACCATCGCCCCCGCCCTTCCCCCCGCTGCCGCCGGGCCGTCCCGCACCGTCCCTGCCAGAGCCAGAGCCGGAGCCCGTGCCCGTGCCCGTGCCGCAGCCGGCCATGCCCAGCGCCGCTGCGGCCCCAAGGCCCGCTCCGAGCAGTCCCCTTCGGCTGATCTCGCGCATGTCCCCGTCCCCGTCCCTGTCCCCGAGCCGTTCGCGTCCAGCTGCCACGTACTACCAATGGGTGAGATGGCGAGCCGGAGCCGAAGGTTCCAGGGATGGGGGAAGAAATGCCCGGGCGGCAGGGTGACTATGCGCCGAAGGCTTTTGATTTCCCCTTCACCGGCTTTGCGCCGGCGAGAAGATGCACGGGCACAAGATCACGGGCGGGCTCCGAGTATCCCACCGAGACGATCCTGTCGCCGTGATAGGTGAAACTCGTCAGCGACGCCAGCGTGCACTGGCGGCGGCGCGGGTCGTGCCAGAGCCGGCGCTGCTCCACATAGCTGCGCACGATCCAGATCGGCAGCTGATGACTGACGAGGACGGCCTCGTGGCCGCGCGCCGCGTCCCGCGCGGAGCCCAGCGCCCCCATCATCCGCACCACCTGGTCGACGTACGGCTCACCCCAGGACGGCCGGAACGGATTGGTGAGGTGCTTCCAGTTGCCCGGTTTGCGCAGGGCCCCGTCGCCGACGCCGAAGGCCTTCCCCTCGAAGACGTTCGCCGCCTCGATCAGCCGCTCGTCGGTGTCCAGGGTCAGGCCGTGCGACTTGGCGATCGGTGCGGCGGTCTCCTGCGCGCGCTCCAGCGGGGACGCCACGACATGGGTGATGTCCCGCTCCGCGAGGTGCTCGGCGACCCGGTCGGCCATCTGCCGGCCGAGGTCGGACAGGTGGTAGCCGGGCCGGCGCCCGTAGAGGACGCCGTCCGGGTTGAGCACCTCGCCGTGGCGGATGAGATGAACGACCGTCGTTTCCGTATTGATGTCCGTGCCGTTCATGCGGTGGCCTCCGCGGCGGCGCGGGCGGCCGCGGGCAGTGCGGCGGCGATCCGCTCGATCGCGGCGTCGTCGTGGGCGGTCGACACGAACCAGGACTCGAACGCGGACGGAGGGAGGTAGACGCCCTGAGAGAGCATCGAGTGGAAGAACGCGTTGAAGCGGAACGCCTCCTGCTTCCTGGCGTCGTCGTAGTCGCGCACCTCACGGTCGGTGAAGAAGACCGAGAACATGTTGCTCGCGGTCTGCAGCCGGTGGGCGACGCCCTCCTTGGACAGCGCCTCCGCCACGAGGGCCTGGATCCGCTCGGAGACCCCGTCGACCTTTTCGTACGCCGCGTCGTCGAGGAGCCGCAGTTGGGCGAGGCCGGCGGCCGTGGCGACCGGGTTCCCGGAGAGGGTGCCCGCCTGGTAGACCGGCCCGGCCGGGGCGAGGTGGCCCATCACATCGGCGCGGCCGCCGAATGCCGCGGCCGGGAAGCCTCCGCCCATGACCTTGCCGAAGGTCATCAGGTCCGGGGTCACGCCGTCGATGCCGAACCAGCCGGCCCTGGACGTACGGAAGCCCGTCATGACCTCGTCGGAGATGTACAGCGCACCGTTCTTGGCGCAGGCGTCCTTCAGCCCCTGGTTGAAGCCGGGGCGCGGCGGGACCACGCCCATGTTCCCCGGGGATGCCTCGGTGATCACACAGGCGATCTCGCCGGGGTGCGCGTGGAAGGCGGCGTGAACCGATTCCAGATCGTTGTACGGCAGCACGATAGTGTCGCCCGCCTGGGCGCCGGTGACACCCGGCGTGTCGGGCAGCCCGAAGGTCGCGACGCCGGAGCCGGCCGCGGCCAGCAGCGCGTCCACGTGCCCGTGGTAGCACCCGGCGAACTTGATCACCTTGGCGCGCCCGGTGAATCCGCGGGCGAGCCGGATCGCCGACATCGTCGCCTCCGTACCGGACGAGACAAGTCTCACCTGTTCGACCGGGGCGACCCGTGCCACGATCTCCTCGGCGAGGGCGACCTCGCCCTCGCCCGGCGTGCCGAACGAGGTGCCGCGGGCCACGGCCTCCTGAACTGCGGCGATGACCTCGGGGTGGGCGTGGCCGAGGATCATCGGACCCCAGGAGCACACGAGGTCGACGTACTCGCGGCCGTCCGCGTCGGTCAGGTACGGACCGCTGCCGGACACCATGAAGCGGGGCGTACCGCCCACGGCACGGAAGGCACGGACAGGAGAGTTCACGCCGCCGGGCGTCACGAGGGACGCGCGGTCGAAAAGCGTCTGCGAAACTGGGGCGTCATAGGGAAAGCTCACGGAATCCATGGTGTCAGAGGCTTGGACGTATCTGCGGACAGGTGTTTCACCGCACGTTCGCGGGGGAGGTCACTGTCACGATGATCGGGTTGCGCGGCTGGGGCTGTGCGTCCTAAAAGCAGTCGGGTGGAGATATGCATCGCGGTGGCGGACTGGGCGAGGGGACCGACGACCTGGGTCCCGAGCCTGCCCGGCGGGGGAGGCACCGGCGGCACGAGGCGGACGACCCCGTGGGTAGCAGGGGTGGCGGCCGCATGGGAGTGACCTACAAATACTTCGGCGCACCCGACGGCGCCACGGCTGCCCGTGTGCCCATTTCGATGCGTCCCGAGGAGCTCGGCGGCGATGAACTCGGCATGGGCGGAATGTTTTCCAAGATCAAGCCCGAGACGATAGCCGCGATGGTCCTCACCGGCATCCAGGGCATGCCCCTGCACAAGGTGCCGCCCCTCGAACTGGTGGTCCTCCACCCGGACTACGCGGTGGTGAAGCTCCCCATGACCGTCGTCGACCCCCTGCGCGGCGTCGGCGAGGAGTCGGTGGGCGCAGCGGCGTTCATCTGGTCGACGGTCCCGGATCGCGGGGGTCCGCGGGACGCGTTCAACGTGTACCAGCTGCTCCACGAATGGCAGGACTTCAGCCACCGCCTGCACGAGGCAGGACACCAGCCGTACTGCCTGGTGTGGCCCTGAGCGACGTGCCGCGGCCCTGCTGGGCCGGGGCTGCCGTACGGGCCCGTCTCGCGGAGCTGTCGGCCGAGGCCCCGGCCTCGCCGCCCGCGGTGCGTACGGCCACCGTTGCGCGTCCCGGCAGCCGCTGAACCGGAGCGGCCGGAGTCGCCCGAGACCCGCCGGATGCCGACCCGAGCCTGCCTCGCGTCAGAGCCAGCCGTTGCGCCTGAAGCCCCGGTGAAGCAGGAAGCAGCCGATCGCGATGACCCCGAGGACGACCGGGTAACCGTAGGTCCACCGCAACCCCGGCATGTGCTCGAAGTTCATGCCGTAGACCCCGCAGACCATCGTCGGCACGGCCACGATCGCCGCCCACGCCGTGATCTTGCGCATGTCCTCGTTCTGGGCGACCGTCATCTGCGCCAGATGGGCCTGGAGGATCGAGTCCAGGAGTGAGCCGAAGCCGTTGACCATCTCGCCCGCGCGGGCGAGATGGTCCGACACGTCCCGGAAGTACGGCCGTATGTCCGGGGCGATGAGCGAGTCCGGCTGGGTGGCGAGGGCCTCGAGCGGGCGGCTCAGCGGGGACATCGCCCGCTTGAACTCCAGGAGTTCCCGCTTCAGCTGGTAGATCCGCCCCGCTTCGCCATGGCCCGCCGTGCCGCGCCCCGCATGCTCGGAGAAGACACTGGTCTCGACCGCGTCTATGTCGTCCTGGACGGCGACGGCCACCGCGACGTACTCGTCCACGACGAAGTCGGCCACGGCGTGCAGCACCGACGACGGGCCCTTCGCGAGGTGCTCGGGCGTGGTCTCCAGCGCCTCGCGCAGCGGGCCGAGCGAGCCGTGCCGCCCGTAGCGGATGGTGATCACGAAGTCCTTGCCGGTGATGACCGTGATCTCGCCGGTCTCCACGACCTGGCTGGTGGCGGTCAGCTGGTCGTGCTCCGCGTAGCCAACAGTCTTGAAGACGGCGAGGAGCGTGTCGTCGTAGGGCACGACCTTGGGTCGGCGATGCGCGTCGACGGCCTCCTCGACGGCGAGCGGATGCAGGCCGAACAGCTCCGCGAGCGAGGCGAATTCCTCGCGCGTCGGCTCGTGCAGCCCGATCCAGACGAAGCTGTTGCTGCCGGGGCTGTCGCCGTTCTCCTTGCGTACGCGGCGCAGCGCCTCCTCGGCCGGACAGTGGCCGGATTGCCGCGCTCCGGCCGCGTACCCCACGCAGTTGACGACGGCGCTGCCCAGCGGCGACCGGGCCGGGTGGCTCAGGTCGACGGTGCGGCGGTACGCGCGGCGCACCGCGCGGCGGAGGTTCCGGATCACGGACAACGTGGGCTCCCGATCGGGCTGTGCCGGCTCTCCTACCCACCCTCCCGGACGGCAAGTCGCTTGTCCACGGCGGTCCCTGGCCCGGCCTGCGGCACCGTCCGCCTGCACCGTGCGGCAGCTCCGTACGCCGACACCGTGCGGCAGCTCCGTGCGGCGTCGCCGCGGCGGGCAGCCCGGCCGGCGGGCCCCCACGTCGTGCGCCTGGTCAGGCTGCCGTGTCGTCGCCGAGCCAGGGGCCGGGGCCGAAGACCTCGTAGTGGATGTCCGCGGCCGGAATGCCTCGTGCCGGCAACTGTCCACGCACGGCCTTGAGAAACGGCAGCAGCCCGCACAGATACGCCACCGCATCCTCCGGAACGTCCACGACGGTCAGGTCGACCCGCCCGGTGCGCTCCTCGGGCCACCAGCCCTCGGGCTGCTCGTACCAGACCTCGGCCGAGGCGTTCGGGGGCCGCTGGGTGAGCATCCTCAGGTCGCGCGGAAGGCGTGGGTGTACTCGTCGCGGTCCGCGTGGACGGAGAGGACGGGACGCCGCGCCCCGGTGGCGGCCAGGTGCGCGAGCATCCCGGTCATGGGGGTGCAGCCGATACCGGCCGAGGCGAGCAGCAGCGGGCGGTCGGAGCGCTCGTCGAGGAAGACGTCACCCGCCGGATTGCTGATCCGCAGGACGTCGCCGGGCCGGACGTCGTCGTGCAGGTGGTTGGACACCCCGCCGGTGTTACGTGAGGGTCCTGCGGTGATCTTGCGTTCCCGTTATCCGGACACCCTTTTGAACGGTGAACTATCTCCAGCCGAGCCCCACGCCGGCCGATGTCCACAGTGCACGCGTCGCGCGTGCACCAGCCGCGTCGCGTGTCGCGTGCCGTATGTCGCCATGTCATTGCCAGGTCACATACCGCCCCGGCATCCGACCGGCCGACCAACCCATCGATCGACCGAGGAGGCCCGGCGTGGGCGATGTCCTGCTGGCCCTGTGCATCCCGCTGATGGTCTGCGCGAGCGGCATCTACGCGGTGTGCGAGAGCTGGTGGCGGCGCAGACATCCCGCGCCGCCGTCGCCGTACGCCCACGCCGCTGCCCGCCTGGCCGAGCGGGAGATGCTCATGGCGGCGGAGGAGATCGTGGAGGAGGCGTACGCCCGGCTCGCCGGGCTGTACGAGGACGAGTGCGTCGGCACGTACGGCTCCGACGGCGACGCGGAGGCCGACCTCGGTGCGGACGACGGCGTCAGCACGTACGACGGTGTCAGCGCGGGCTCCAGCGGGGATCGCGGCCCGTCGTAGCCAGCACCCGCTCGAACGGTGCCGCGTCCTCCGGCACGGCGAACGGCTCGCCGAAGGCGCCGTACTTCCGGGCCATCGGCGCCATCTGTTCGACCGCCGGGCCGAGTTCGGCGACGACATCGGGATCCGGTTCGTAGCCCTGCCCGGTCGCCCGTGCCAGGTCCCAGACGTGCAGGGTGAGGTCGCCCAGCACCATGTGGCCGACGGTCCTGGCCGGCAGGCCCAGCGAACCCGTGGTGCCCTCCTCGGCGCCCGGTTCGGCCCATGCCTTCACGAGTCGCCCCGTCTCCTCCTCGAAGAGGCCCTGCCAGTCGCCGCCGGTCCGGTCGGGTGTCGTGGAGAAGTCGGTGTCCTTCTTGGCGGCGAGCGCCTGGAAGTTGACGACCACCTGGAGGAGGTGGTTGATCAGGGCACGTACGTCGTAGTCCGTGCACGGCGTCGGCGCGGCGAGGCGCTCCGGGGTCACTCCGCGTACGACGGGAATCGCGCGTGCGGCCGTGGCTTCGAGAAGTTCACTGATGGCCTTCATGACCTCGACACTGGCAGCCGCGGGACGCCACGTCTTGAACAAACGCGACAGACGCGACAGGGCGGATGCGGACCTGCCAATCAGGGGCGGGCCATGGAAGTCGGCGATTAGGATCCGGGCATGGCGAGCAGGAGCGAGCCGCGCGAGGCGACCGGCCCGCGGCGCGACACCCGGGGCATCGTCGACGCCCCGGAACTCTTCGCCCGCGTACGCTTCCGGCGCCGCGCCCCGGCCCCGCCGCTGCGGCCGTATCTGGAGCACTACTGGCTCATCGACTGGGACCTGACCGAGCCGTACGCGTCCCATGTGCTGCCGCATCCGTGCGTGAACCTCGTCTTCCAGCGGTACGGCGACGAGGAGCCCTGGGGCGAGGTCGCGGGCATCGGCCTCGAGCTCTTCACGAAGAAGCTGGCGGGGCGGGGGCGGGTCTGCGGGGTGCAGTTCCGGCCGGGCGGGTTCCGGCCCTTCGCGCCGGGGCGGCCGGTGTCGGACTGGACGGGTCGCCGGGTGCCGGCGGGCGAGGTGCTCGCGGGCGCTTCGGGGGCGCAGGTCGCCTCTGCCGTCGTCGGGCCGGAGGAGGAGGACGCGCGGGTCGCGGCGCTCGACGCCTTCCTGCTGGGGCTGGGTCCGGAAGGTGATCCCGGGGCCGAGCGCGCGATGGCGCTGGTCGAGCAGGTCCGTGCCGACCGTACGATCCGGCGCGTGGCCCAACTCGCGAAGGTGGAAGGGGTGTCGGCGCGCACGCTGCAGCGGCTCTTCGCGGCGTACGTCGGCGTCGGACCCAAGTGGGTCATCCTGCGCTACCGCATCCACGAAGCCCTGGAGCGGGCCGAGGCGGAGAGCCCCGACGGCGCCGGAAGAGAGCCGGACTGGGCGGCCCTCGCCGGCGAGCTGGGCTACAGCGACCAGGCCCATCTCGTACGGGACTTCACGGCGACGGTGGGTCTGCCACCGACGGCATACACGGCGCATCGGACCAGGTGAGGACGGGTTTCCGAGGATCGCCGGCGGGGCGGTTCCCGGGCCGGTGTCGGACCCCGGGCGTACGGTGCGGTTCATGACGGACAAGAACCGGGCGGACAGGACACGGACGAGCAGGAAACCGGCGAGCAGGAAACGGGCGAGCACGACAGCGGTGGACGCAACAGCAGTGGTGCGGATCGAACCCTGGTCGGAGGACGACTTCGACCTGCTCCGGGCGGCGAACGCACCGGAGTTGATGGGGCACCTCGGCGGACCGGAGACGGACGAGAAGCTGGCCGAACGGCACAGGCGGTACGTGGCCTCGAGCGCGGACCGCACCGGGGCGGGGCGGATGTACCGCGTGGTGCTGACGGACGGTGGCGAGGCCGTCGGCACGATCGGGTTCTGGGAGACCGCGTGGCAGGGAGAGCCTGCGTACGAGACGGGCTGGAGCGTCCTGCCCGGCTTCCAGGGGCGCGGGATCGCCACGGCGGCGACACTCGCGGTCGTGGCCGAGGCACGGGCGGCGGGCAAGCACCGGTATCTGCTCGCGTTCCCGTCCGTCGACAACGCTCCGTCGAACGGTGTCTGCCGCAAAGCGGGCTTCTCGCTGCTGGGCGAGTGCGAGGTGGAGTACCCACCGGGTCGGCCGATGCGCAGCAACCACTGGCGCCTCGACCTCAAGCCCCAGGAGACGGCCCCGTGAGCGGAGTCCGTCAACTCCTCGGGGCAGGTCCTTTGAAAGCAAGTCCCTTGAAAGCAAGTCCCTCGGAAGCGAGTCCCTCGGAGGCGAGTCCCTCGGAGGCGGGCCGCTGGTCCGGGAGCCGACAGTAGTTAACGGTATGACGTGGTGCATCCATTAGGCGATCCCTTAGCCTGGCCGCCGGCCGACACCACGGCCGCCGACAGAACAGAGGGGGACCGCCATGACGGACACTGCGCTGGACACCGTGCTGCTCGCGCACATCAGCGATCTGCATCTCGACGGGACGGAGCGGGCGACCGACCGGGCCGCTCGCACCGTGGCCTACCTCCGGTCCCTGACACGGCGGCCCGACGCGGTGCTGGTCACAGGCGACATCGCGGATCACGGCGCGCCCTCCGAGTACGCGGAGGCGGCCGAGCTCTTCGCCACGCTCGACCTCCCCGTGCTCACCTGCCCGGGCAACCACGACGACCGCGCCGCTTACCGCAAGGTGCTGCAGGGCGAGAGCCCCACTCCCGGCACCCCGGATGCGGCGGGCCGAGACGGGGCGTACGCAGCGATCAACCGCCTCCACCGCATGGGCGGTTACGCTCTGCTGCTCTTGGACTCCACGATCCCCGGCGAGGACGAGGGCCTGCTCGACGACGAGACCCTGGAGTGGCTCGCCCGCACGCTCGACGAGCTCGGCGACACCCCGGCGTTCCCCGCCTTCCACCACCCGCCTGCCACCCTCCACCACGGCTACGTCGACCCGATGGGGCTCACCAACGCGGACCGTCTGGCCGAGGTGCTGCACGGGCGCCGCAACGTCCCGGCCGTGCTCACCGGACACGCGCACACCCCGGCGGCGACCACCTGGGCCGGCCGGCCCCTGCTCGTCGCGCCCGGCGTCGTCTCGAGGCTCCGGCTGCCCTGGGAGCCGGGCGAGGGCGTGACCGACCGCACGGCCCCGCCCGGAGTCGCCTTCCACGTCCTGGACGAGGGCGGCCGTCGCGTGACGACCCATTTCAGGGTCGTCACCTAGCCGGACGGACGGCTGCTGCCGCGACGGGCCGGGCGGAACGGCGACCGCATCGCGGGCCTCGGGCGCGGCCCGTGACGGCGGGCCGGGCGGGACACGGGCCGTACGGCGGGCGCGGCGCCGGCCCCGGAGGTGCCGGCGCCGAGGAAAGCCGTGGCCTGCCGTGTCCACGCAATGGCATCCTGGCGGCGTGAACGGACCCGAGATCCACATCAGTTTCGCCCCGGAACTGCGGCTCTTCGTCGCCGCGGAACGCCGCAACGGGCGGACACCGTTCGTCACGGACGGCTCCTCGACGCTCGGGCATGTCGTCGAGTCGCTCGGCGTCCCGCTCACCGAGGCCGGGCGGCTCCTCGCGAACGGAAGCCAGGTCCAGGTCTCCCACATCCCCGCCGCCGGCGAACACATCGAGGTGCTCGGCGTCGAGCGCCCGCAGCACGTGCCGGGCGCGCCCCTCCGCTTCCTCCTCGACGTCCACCTCGGCACGCTGGCCCGTCGGCTCCGGCTGCTCGGCGTCGACACGGCGTACGAGAGCGAGGACATCGGCGACCCTGCGCTGGCCGCACTCTCGGCGCGCGAACAGCGCGTCATGCTGTCCCGCGACCGCGGCCTCCTGCGCCGCCGGGAGCTGTGGGCCGGTGCGTACGTCTACAGCGACCGCCCCGACGACCAGCTCCGGGACGTCCTGCAGCGGTTCGTTCCCACCCTTGCCCCATGGACCCGCTGCACGGCCTGCAACGGCCCGCTCACGGACACGGACAAGCAAGCGGTCGAGCAGCACCTGGAGCAGGGCACGCAGCGCTCTTACGACGTGTTCGCCCAGTGCACGGCGTGCGAACGCGTCTACTGGCGCGGCGCCCACCACGCCCGGCTGGAGGCGATCGTCGAGGGCGCCCTGCGCGAGTTCGGCAACGCGGCCGTCTGAGGCAGCGGCCGTCCGAGCCGTACCCATCGGCTCCCGGGCCACGAACTGCCCGCCTACGCGGTCCCCGCCGACGGGCCTTCCGCGGTCAGATACCGCTGGATCGTGGGGGCCAGCCAGGCGATCACCTCCTCCTTGGTCATCTCGACCGCAGGCGGGACGCGCAACACATAGCGAGCGAGCGCCATCCCCAGAATCTGCGATCCGACGAGCGCGGCCCGGCGCGGAACCTCGGCCGGAACGGGACAGACGCCGGCCGCTATCGGCAGCAGCTGCGACGTGAAGATCTGCTGCATGCGCTCGGCGCCCGCGGCATTGGTGACACCGACGCGAAGCAGGGCCGTCAGCACGTCGTCGTCCTCCCAGCGGTCGAGGAAGTGGGAGACGAGGACCGCACCGACGTGCTTGCCGGGCATCGCGCCCAACTCCGGCAGCCGCAGGTCGATTTCGGAAGCGGCGGCGAACAGCCCCTCCTTGTTTCCGTAGTACCGCATCACCATCGACGGGTCGATGCGGGCATCCCGGGCGATGGCACGGATCGTGGCCCGCTCGTACCCGTCCGACGCGAAGCGCTCGCGGGCGGCAGCGAGGATCGCGGCGCGTGTGGCGTCCGAGCGGCGCGGCGTGGTGGCTGCTTCCGAATTCATGCCAACGACTGTAGGCCAACATGTGTTGACATGCCAGACCCCCCGGCCTACATTTGCCAACAAGCGTTGACCTACAAGCGTTGGCAGGAGGCCCGCCATGCCCGGCAAGCCCAGCACCAACAGCACGGACACCACCGACCGCACCACCGACTCCACCGGCTACGACACGGATGTCACGGTCGTGGGCGCAGGCCCGACCGGCCTGCTGCTCGCCGGCGACCTCGCGGCCGCGGGCCTCCGGGTCACCGTCGTCGAGCGCCGCCCGGCCGGGGCCGGCAATCTGACCCGGGCCTTCGCAGTCCATGCCCGCACGCTGGAGCTGCTCGACGCCCGCGGCCTCGCGGACGAGCTGGTGAAGACGGGTGCCCGGATGACCCGCCTGCGCTTCTTCGGCCGGCTCACCTTCGACCTGTCCCGGCTGCGGACCCGCTTCCCGTACCTGCTCGTCACTCCGCAGTACGAGGTGGAGCGCGTGCTCCTGCACCGGGCACTCTCCGCCGGCGCCGACCTCCGGTACGACACGGAGCTGAGCGGACTGCGCCAGGAAGCCGAATCGGTGACCGCCGAGCTCCACGACAGGGAAGGGCGGGGCGAGACGCTGCGCTCCCACTATCTCGTCGGCACCGACGGAGTGCGCAGCTCCGTGCGGCAGACCCTCGGCCTGCCCTTCCCCGGCGCCTCCGTCATCCGCTCCATGGCCATGGCGGACGTCCGCCTCGCGGCAGAGCCCGAGAGCCCCCTCCTCGCCGACGGCACCGGGGACGCGTTCGCCGTCATCGCCTCCTTCGGCGACGGCTGGTACCGGGTGATGGCCTGGAGGCGCAGCCACCAGGTCCCGGACAGTGCACCGGTCGAGCTGGAGGAGGTGCGCACCATCGCCCGCCAGGCATTCGGCACCGACTTCGGCATGGGGGACGCCCGCTGGGTGTCCCGATTCCACAGCGCCGAGCGCCAGGTCCCCGAGTACCGGAAGGGCCGGGTGTTCCTCGCCGGAGACGCGGCGCACGTCCACTCCCCGGCCGGCGGCCAGGGGATGAACACCGGGATGCAGGACGCGGCCAACCTGTCATGGAAGCTCGCCGCGGTCCTGGGCGGCCACACGCGGGACGCCGACGCCCTCCTCGACACGTACCAGTCGGAGCGGCATCCGGTCGGCAAACAGGTGCTGCGCAGCAGCGGTGCGATCGTCCGCCTCGCCATGGCGCGCACGACGCCCCAGCGCCTTGTGCGCTCCCTCGCGGCCCGGCTCCTCTCCGCGATACGGCCCGCATCGGAAAAGGCGATGGGCATGATCTCGGGCATCGGCATCGCGTACGGCGCGGAGCGCGGCGCCCACCGGCTCGCTGGAAGGCGCGCCCCGGACCTGGCACTCACGGAGGGCCGGCTCTACGAACTGCTCCGCAAGGGCGAGTTCGTCCTGATCACGTCCAGCGACGCACCCACCAGGGCGTCGGCCGCGCCCGACGCCCCCGGCCCCGTCAGCCGTGCCCACTGGCAGACCCCACGCAACACATCGCTGCTGGTCCGCCCGGACGGATACATCGCATGGGCCCAGCACTGACCCCGCCGGGGGGCCGGGGCCCCGAACCCCGGCCCCCCGGCTGCCACGTCAGAACACGTATCCGTCGCCCGTCGCCGGCACCAGGACGGTGTGCTCGTCGTTCGCGTGGTTCTGGTCGATCGCACCATCGCTCCACGCCGTGGCGACGCTCACGACCACCTCGGTCGGGCTGCCCGCGGCCAGCAGATCAAGAGCGATCCCGTTCCCCGCGCCGCCCGCCCTCAGCGCGCCGGTCCGGCACAGGATCACTCGGTCCCCGCCCCACAGACAGACGGGCGGCAGCGGCCCACCGCCCGTCACTGAGACCGGGACCGAGAAGCTCAGCCGTACGGTCGCGTCGGCCACCTGGGCCGGACCGTGGTTGTCGCTCTCCAGCCAGACACCGATCCGCCCGGCCCACAGAGAGGCATGACCATGGTGGGCCACATCGGCCTCGGCTGCCGGCACCCGAACCCCTGCCCCAACTGCCGCACCTGCCGCACCTGCCGCTTCCGGCACGGGGTCACCGATGTCCGCACCCGCACTTACGCCCGCGGCCACCACGACCATCGCCGCCGCGGCCGACGCCATGAGCAGAGTCCTACGCATCACCTGCATGCCCGAAAGATACCTATTATCCGCTCATGGAGCTGACTCCACGTCAGCCCGGCGCGTCCCGCGCGGCCCGGACTCCTCCCGCTCCGCCCAGAGAGCGGGCCGCCACCGGACACCCCGCCCCACATGCCACGCCGACTCCATGCTCATCGCCCGATCCGCGTCTCTGTTCGCCGTCGCCGCGGTCTTCGAGATCGGCGGAGCCTGGCTCGTCTGGCAGGGCGTGCGCGAGCACCGGGGCTGGATCTGGATCGGCGCCGGCGTCCTCGCCCTCGGCGTGTACGGCTTCGTCGCCACCCTCCAGCCGGACGCCCACTTCGGCCGCATCCTCGCCGCGTACGGCGGAGTGTTCGTCGCCGGCTCGCTCGCCGGGGGCATGGTCGCCTACGGCTATCGCCCCGACCGGTGGGACATCGTCGGCGCGCTGGTCTGCCTGGCCGGCATGGCGGTGATCATGTACGCCCCGCGCGGCCGCTGAGGGCGCCTATCCTGGCCATTGGCCACCGGTATCGATCAATTGCCCAAGGAGCCTCCATGACCGCCGCCCCCATCGCCGTCGTCACCGGAGCGAGCAGCGGCATCGGCGCCGCCACCGCACGCGGGCTCGCCGCCGAGGGCTATCACGTCATCCTGACCGCCCGCCGCAAGGACCGTATCGAGGCCATCGCCGCCGAGCTCACCGACGCCGGCCACCAGGCCACGGCCCACACCCTCGACGTCACCGACCGCACCGCTGTCGACGCCTTCGCCGCCTCCCTGGACGGCCCCGCCCCGGTCAAGGTGCTGGTCAACAACGCGGGCGGGGCACTCGGCGCCGACCCGGTCGCTACCGGAGACCCTGCCGACTGGCGCCAGATGTACGAGGTCAACGTCCTCGGCACCCTCCACATCACCCAGGCCCTGCTCCCCGCCCTCACCGCCGGCGGCGACGGCACGGTCGTGGTCCTCACCTCCACCGCGGGCCACGCCACCTACGAAGGCGGCGCGGGCTACGTCGCCGCCAAGAACGGCGCCCGCGTCCTCGCCGAGACCCTCCGTCTCGAAATCGTCGGCACCCCGGTCCGCGTGATCGAGATCGCCCCTGGCATGGTCAAGACCGAGGAGTTCGCCACGACCCGCTTCCGCGGCGACACCGAGAAGGCCGCCAAGGTCTACGAGGGCGTGGCGGAACCCCTCACCGCCGACGACGTCGCCGACACCATCACCTGGGCCGTCACCCGCCCCTCCCACGTCAACATCGACCTCCTGGTGGTCCGCCCCCGCGCCCAGGCCTCCAACACCAAGGTCCACCGCGAGCTCTGACGCCCCTTCCCTGACTGTTCGCAGCGTGTTCCCATGAGGGCGATCTTCTGGGAGGGGCACACATGCAGCAGTCGGGAAACCAGCTGACGTCGAAGCTGGCGTCGAATTCGGTCAACATCACGGTGGGCGCCGTCGTGGCAGGCCTCCTGACCTTCGCCGCGTTCACACCAGCAGCCTTCGGCGACGACATCGCGATGCCCGAGGCTCCCGGCGAGGCCGTCACGCTCCTGGGGCCGGATGCGCCCGCGGACACCACCTGGCGGGACGAGACGGGCGGCACGCTCGTCCTGAACGGGGACGGTTCCTTCGCGTCCACCGGCGTCTGCGGCAGGTTCATCGAGCACCACGACAACGGGCTCCTCTTCACCTCCGCGGTCCCACGCAGATCGGGTTCCGGAACCTGGAGCCTGCACTCTTCCAACGCCCCCGAAACCCAGGTGCACCTCAGCTACACAGGCGCTTTCCGGGCGACCGCCGAATTCGACGTGCGCCAGATCGACGGCGTCCTGCATCTGTGGACCACCACCGTCCACAACTTGGGCACCGACGCTGAAGTGGAGATCAACTCCTGCCTGCTCACCAAGAAGTCCTGAGCCCTTCCGACACCACTAAGCCCCGGACCGTGACCGGTCCGGGCCCTGGCAGCGCGCGTGCGCGACGGCCGGAGCGGCAGACGGTCACACGCCCTCTGCCTCAGTCACGGATCGAGGAGGGGTGACTGTAGTCCCCGACGGCCACGGTGACCCTCGAAGCGCAGTGCGGGCAGCGATCCTCGGAGAAGTCATCGGTGAAGTGTCAGCCCGGTGGCAGCAGTGACACGGTCAGCTCTCCTCCAAGGCGCTCACGTCCTCGGGCTCGGTCTCCAGCGCTTGGCGGTCGAATTTCAGCATGACGAGGAAGAACAGCCCGCCCACGAGGAGCAGACCGACCACGATCACGACGGAGACGAGCGCCTCCCGGGGTGCCACCAGCACAAACAGCGCGACGAGTGTCCATACCAGCGCGCAGATCGCGACCGGCAGCTCGAAGCGCCCGAGGTCGAACGCGCCCTTCCTGCGATCCAGTCGTCCGCGAACCGCCAGGTAGAGGACGATCGTCGAGCCGTAGATGACCGCCGGCAGAATCGTCGATGCCGTGATCAGCTCCAGCAGTGCGGCACCCGGCAACGCGACCATCAGGATGACTCCCAGGACGAAGATCAAGATCGTCGCCGGGATCGGCGTATGCGTGCGCGGGTTGACCCGCCGCATCAGCCGGTGGGCAGGGAAGCGTGAGTCGCGCGACATCGCGAAAACAAGCCGCGAGCACGCGACCATCACCACGATCCCGGCGCCGAAGAACGCGAACGTGATCGCGACCAGCAGCGTCCTCTCCATCACCGAACCGAGGTGATCGCGCATGATCGCCGCGACCGGCGAGCCGTCGGCGCTGATCCGGGGGATGTCGTCGATCGCGACGGTGAGCGTGATCAGAAACAGCATTCCCAGGAGCCCGGCCGCCACCACAGATCCCACGATCGCGCGTGGGACGGTGCGATAAGGATCCTTGGCTCGCCAGTTTCGCCGCGGAGTCGAAGCCGACGAGTGTGGCGAGGCCCGTGATCATCGCGAGCATCAACCCGCTGCCGACGGCGAAATAGTCGGGGGCGTTCTCGGCGACACCGCGCGAGGTGAGGTTGTCGGCTGCGCCGTTGCCCGTGATTGCCACAGCATTGATGAGCGCGATCGCCACCACCTGTCGGCGTACACGTGAACGCGCATAGCCGCGTACGGATGAACGTACAGAGTTCTTGATGTGTTGAGAGACGGCCCCCGGCACGCTGCTGCCTG
>NZ_JBSFDW010000076.1:0-5882 GCF_053594115.1 Streptomyces sp. NPDC001970
AGATCACCCCGGGTCATCCCGCATGTCTACCGTCCCAACCCAGCCGGGACAGCGAAACAGCCAAACCCGTGATCTCAACTCGGCACAGTCCCTAGACCTCGATGTGCGAGCCCATGATGACCGTGCGGTCGCGGGGGAGGCCGAAGTACTCGGCGGCGTCGGCCGTGATGTAGGAGGTGGCGATGAACAGCCGCTTGCGCCAGGGGGCCATCGTTGGTGCTTTCCCGCGCCGGAGCTCGATCTTCGAGAGGAAGTAGGACGCCTGGTCGAGCTGCAACGGCCCCTCGGTTTCGGCCGGGTCGAGCATCTCCAGTGTGCCGGGCACGTCTGGTGTCTCCATGTAGCCGAACCGTGCGGTGACGTGGATGATCCCGTCGTCGGCGTAGCCGAGGTCGTCGACGACGATCCGCTGGTCGGCTGGGACGCGGGGGACGGGCTCGGTTTCGATGGCCAGGATCACGACCTGGTCGTGACGTACGTGGTTGTGTTCGACGTTGGCCCGCATGGCCAGTGGCGCGGTCTGCTTGCCCCGGTTGAGGAAGACGGCCGTGCCGGGGACCCGGAGCGTTGATGCCTTCCCGCTGCGAAGGTGGTCGACGAACTCGGGCAGCGGGCCTTCGTGGCGGGCTCGTTCCGCGGTGACGAGCGCGCGGCCGCGTTGCCAGGTCGTCATGACGGTGAACGCCGTGAGGCCGATCAGCAGCGGCAGCCACGCGCCGTGGACGAGCTTGGTCAGGTTGGCTGCCACGAACAGCAGGTCCACGAAGAGGAGCACGGTTGCGCCGATGACGAGCAACCACACGGGCGTGCCCCATTTCGCACGGGCGACGTAGAAGAACAACAGGGTGGTGATGGTGATGGTGCCGGTGACCGCCATGCCGAACGCGAAGGCCAACGCCGTGGAGGTGCGGAAGGCGAAGACCAGGGTGAGGACCGAGACCATCAGCAGCCAGTTGATCCAGGGGACGTAGATCTGGCCGATCGTGGACTCGGAGGTGTGCGCGATGCGCAGCCGCGGCAGGTAGCCGAGCTGGGCGGCCTGGGAGGCGATCGAGTACGCGCCGGTGATCACCGCCTGGGAGGCGATCACGGTGGCCGCCGTGGCCAGCAGGACCATCGGCAGCCGTCCCCAGTCGGGCACGAGCAGGAAGAACGGGCTGCTGATGGTGTCCGGATCGGCGAGGATCAGCGCGCCCTGGCCGAGATAGCTCAGGACGCACGCGGGGAAGACGAGGATCAGCCAGGCGCGAGTGATCGACCGGCGGCCGAAGTGCCCCATGTCGGCGTAGAGCGCCTCGGCGCCGGTGACGGCGAGCACGACCGCGGCCAGGGCGAAGAAGGCGGTGCCGAAATGGCCGACCAGAAAGCCCAGGGCGTAGGTCGGCGACAGCGCCCTGAGGATCTCGGGGTGGTCGACGATGCCGGCGACGCCGCACGCGCCGATGGCCACGAACCAGACGATCATGATCGGCCCGAACACCCGGCCGACTGCCGCGGTTCCTCTGCGCTGCACGACGAACAGCATCACGATGATCACCGCGGTGATCGGCACGACCGCGCTTTCCAGCGACGGCTGGACGACCTTGAGCCCTTCGACCGCGGACAGTACCGAGATCGCCGGTGTGATCATGCTGT
The DNA here is from genome assembly GCF_053594115.1 of Streptomyces sp. NPDC001970. Classification (NCBI taxonomy): domain Bacteria; kingdom Bacillati; phylum Actinomycetota; class Actinomycetes; order Kitasatosporales; family Streptomycetaceae; genus Streptomyces; species Streptomyces sp. NPDC001970. The sequence goes on from NZ_JBSFDW010000076.1 coordinate 1,636, forward strand.
CGCCGAAGAACAGCGACGCGCCGAAGATGCCCAGCGCGGCCAGCGCGGCGGCGGCTCGTCGGCCCCGCTGTGAGTTCCAGCGCCGCAGCAGGGTGATCAGCGCCATGATGCCGCCCTCGCCGTCGTTGTCGGCACGCATCGCCAGCAGCACATAGGTGACCAGGACGATGATCACTACCGACCAGAACACGAGCGACACCACCCCGTACACGTTCTGCGTGGTGACCGGGACGGGGTGTGGGTCGCTCGGGTTGAACACGGTCTGGAGGGTGTAGATCGGGCTGGTCCCGATGTCGCCGAAGACCACGCCGAGGGCACCGATCACCAGCGCGAGGCGCACCGTGTCCTGTGCGCTCGCACGACGAGCCTCCGGCGGCCGCGCTGCGGACCCTTCGCCCGACGCGGTCCCGTGCCGGTGATCGGCCATGGTGATAGTCCTCCTCGCGGGCTGCTGTGCTGCGGCCCGGTGCATTGGGGCGGACGATACCGATGCACCGGCGCAATTGCCGGTAGGTGTGCGCTGCTTCGCCTCGAACGGCGTCTCCGTGCTGCTGACCTGTGCGGCTCGGCGTCGCGGATCACTCGCCGTCCGGGCAAGCCGCTGCGTCACGGCTCTTCGCGTTCGCGTCATAGCGGGCGTCCTTCGGACCACCTGGCCACTGAGGCCGCGGCGAAGGCGAGACCGCAGCGGCCAACCATTTCCGAGCGGGATGGCCAACCGTCCTTGAGCGCAGGCTGTTCACCAGCGGTCTTCCCGCTGTCTCCGGGCACCCATCGCTGGAGATCACACCCGCGACGTCCTTGCTCGCCGACTTCCCCGACGGGTTCGCCCCGGACCGAGCCGCCGGACAGTGGACAGACTTGTACGCAGCCGCGGAGAAGGACACGCCGCGGCGCATGTTCACCGACTTGCTCGCCGACCTTGGCACGCTGGTCCTGGTCCTGGTCCTGGTCCTGGTCCTGGTCGTGCGCGCGGCTTCAGCTCACCCTCCTACGTCGACATCGTCCGTGCGCGCACCGCCGGATCCTCGCCCCGCGGTCCTGCTCTATGTGGTTCTCCCTGGCGCTTCGACGTGTAGCCAGGACGCTGCGTCTGATCGTGTGAGCTGGTTCTTCCTCACATCTCTGGAGCCGTCGTGATCATTGCGACACGTTGCAGATGGAGTGGAGGACCCCCTGCGGGCGTTTCGTGTGCAGTTGCCCTCGGGCGCCGCGTACTGGACAGTGCTGTCCCGGTGAGATTGATCTTGCTGGGGTCGGCATACTTCGCGGGGGCTTCGAGCCGGCGGGGTACGGCACCGGACCGCGCCGAACTCGACCGGAGATAGGTCCCACCCTTTCGAACCGCACCTGGGCGCTCAGCTGACGGCAGAGCCGAACCACTCGGGCAGCTGGCTGAGCAGATCCTGCTGGTCTTCACCGACCCATGCCACGTGGCCGTCCGGCCGCAGCAGCACGGCGGGTACGTCCAGTTCCTCGCTGACGTCGACGACGTGGTCGACACGATCTGCCCAGCCCGGCACCGACAGCCGCCCGGTCTGGTCGAGCAGCAGCCCGCGGCAGCCGTGCATCAGCTCGTAGAGACGGCCCCGCTTCAGTTTCACGTCCCACATCCGCCGGCCGAGCAGTTCGTGGCCCTCGCCGAAGTCGTAGCGGATCCCGACCGCAGTGATCATCTCGGTCACGTACTGGTTCACCTCCTGGAAGTCCATCAGCTTCGAGAACAGCTCCCGCAGCGCGGTCGCACCCGGATCGGTCCCCAGCAGCATGATCTGCGCGCGGGTGTTGTCCAGCACGGCGGCGCCCACCGGGTGCCGTTCGGCGTGGTAGCTGTCAAGCAGCCCCTCCGGTGCCCCCGTTGACCGGCCCGGGCGTTCACCGTATGCCCGAGACCGGAGCGGGAGCACCCTCGGTGGCACCGGTCCGGGCATCAACACGATCAACCATGTGCCGAGTGGTTCGCGGCTCGTTGACGGCAGCTGTCTCCTGGGCGGGGTTTCCGCCCCACCGTGCCTGAGAGGGAACTTCCTCGCCCTTCATGAGGAAGGAGTCGGCGGCGAGCTGTGCGTGGTCGCCGATCGTGGTGCCGTAGTGGACGAAGGCGCCGACGCCGAGGGTCACGTCGGCGCCGATGATGATGTGGTCGGACTTGAAGGCGCCGTCCTCCTGGGAGTGGCACTGGATGATGGTTCCGGCATTGAGGGTGCAGCCGTCCCCGATGCTGACGAGGGTGCGCTCGGCCAGCGAGCAGCCGTCGTCGAAGACCCTGCGGCCGATCCTGACGCCCAGCAGCCGCCAGACCATGGGCTTGAACGGGGTGCCGTTGAAGACCTGCATGTACCGGTGTGTGGACGCCAGCTTCCAGAAGCGTTCGTGTCCCCAGAACGGTCGCTCGTAGATCGAGCAGTTCAGCGGCTTGAGCGGGCGGAATCCCGTTACCGCCCGTTCGATGAGTGCGAAGTAGACGACGGTGAACGCCAGGATGAGCAGACCTGCCAGTGAGAACACCGGCGCGCCGAGGGTGGGATAGAAGTCGACGGCGGCCGTGGCGATGAGGGCGAGCACGACGAAGTGGGACCATTGCATGAGCAGGAACAGGCCGGCGGTGATTGCGTTGTGCTTGTTCTTGGCGGCAAGGCGGCGGCGCAGCTCTTCACCGCGGGCCAGGTGGTTGAGCTTGCTGTCGCGGAGCACGGTGCGCGGGATCTCGAAGCTGGGCGAGCCCAGCAGGCCCACGCCCTCGTGCGCCGGCCCGTCGATGGGGACCATGACCTTCGTTGCGAGCAGGCAGTTGTCGCCGGTCCGGGCACGTGAGGGATAGACGATGTTGTTGCCGAGGAAGCTTCTCGCCCCGATCGAGGCGCGGGAGAAGCGGAACGACGTGCTGGAGAAGTCGGCGTTGACGACCGAGAGGCCGTCGGCGATCATCGTTCCCCTGCCGACCTGGCTCAGGTAGGGGGTGTCGTGCTTGACGAGCAAGCCGAAGTTCGACCCCGTCTGCCGGAAACGACACAGGTCGTAGCCGAGGAACCGCAGGAAGTGCACGATTGCGGAGCTGTCCCCGAACAGCACGGTGAAGAACCTGATGTTGGTCATCCGCATGACGGCCCGCTGGATGCTGTAGTGGAAGCCGTACAGCGGGTAGATCCTGCCCGGCTTGATCACCGGGGTGAGCAGCCGTGGCACGGTGTTCACCGTCAGCAGTCCCACGAGCAGGCCGCCGAAGAAGACGACCAGGGAAGCGACCAGCGCCTCGAGGAAGAATGTCGGGCGCGTGAGGGCCGGAGGGCCCGCAGTCGCCACCGCGTGCAGCTGCGGCACCGCGGCGATCACCATGGTCACGCCGGCCACCGTCAGCGGCAGGTACACCAGCAGTATGGTCATCAGGCGCCACACGCTGTAAAGGGCCCTGCGCAGGGTGCCGCACGCCGCGGGTTCGACAGCCCGGTAGTCGATCCTCGCAGGCTGCGCCGGAGTGCCGTGCCATGACTCGTCGGCCGGCACGGTCTGTCCTGGATGCAGGGAGGAGGCGTGGCCCAGCTGGGCGTCGTCGCCCATCGACGTCCCGATGTCGATGACGCTCTGCTCGCTGACGGTCACATCCGTGCCGAGGGTGACCGGACCTGTCTCGATCCAGCCGGCGTGCGCCCGGTACCCGGACGAGAACACGTCCTTGCGGACGACCGTGCCGTCACCGATGGTGAGCAGGTCGGCGCAGACCGGAATGTTGCGGGTGAGGATGGTGACGCCTCTCCCGATGTGCGCGCCGAGGGCTCTCAGGTACAGCACGTACAGCGGTGATCCGGTGAACAGGCGCGCCGGGCTGCTGCGGATGAGGGTCTTGACGCACCAGAAACGCAGGTAGGCAGGGCTCCACACGGGGAACCTGCGAGGGGTGAAGCGGCCGATGAGTATCCACTTGGCCGCGACGGAGAGGGCGCAGAGCCCGAAGAAGACCGCCGCGCCGAACAGGACCGCCCGCAGATAGATGCCGGCTACCCCGGAACCCGCCTGGATCCACTCGTAGCCGCGAACGGCGGCGAGGGCGCCGAGGCAGGAGAAACCGAGGAACATCAGCAGCTGGGCCGCGCCGCACAGTACGTATGACCACGTACCGGCCCCGGGTGGCGACACGGTCGACGACTCGACCACCACGCCCGGGGCGGGGGTGGTGTCCGTGAACGCGGCGGTCAGGGTGCGGATCGTGGTGTGCTGGTAGATGTCCTTCATCGACACGGTGGGTAGGT
>NZ_JBSFDW010000076.1:5980-15579 GCF_053594115.1 Streptomyces sp. NPDC001970
GTCGTCGCGCTTGCGGACGCGGGCGCAGAATTGGGCCATCACGAGGGAGTCGGCGCCCAGGTCGGTGAAGAAGTCGCTGTCGGGCGGCACCTGCTCGGTCTGCATGACACCGGCGAGCACCTGGGCCAGCAGCGCTTCTGTGCCGGATGAGGCGTCGGTCTGCGGCGGGGCGGGGGTGGTGTCCGTGAACGCGGCGGTCAGGGTGCGGATCGTGGTGTGCTGGTAGATGTCCTTCATCGACACGGTGGGTAGGTCGTCGCGCTTGCGGACGCGGGCGCAGAATTGGGCCATCACGAGGGAGTCGGCGCCCAGGTCGGTGAAGAAGTCGCTGTCGGGCGGCACCTGCTCAGTACGCAAGACGCCGGCCAGCACCTCGGCCAGCAGCATCTCGGTACTGGCCGCTGCCGTGCCCGCGGCCGTGGGCCCCCCAACGCTATTGCCGGTCACGGCAATCCCCCCAGGACGCTCCGGCCGGCACCGGACCATGCGGCCCGCGCCCGGCGGCCCCGTACTGGAACAGCAGCCGGGGACGCCACCGGAAAGTCACGAGGTCAGGAGCTCTGCTCTGGTCACAAACCCACGAAAACATGCGCCGTTCGCCTCCGGGCAGTGCGGTCCACCGCCGGTTTTTCATCGGAATCGTCCGGCCTGGCCGCGCATGTGTGGCCGTACCAGCAGCAGTCCTCGAACTCGCCGCGTTTCCGGCGCCAAACGCTCTTCCCTCCAGCAGGCCCGAGGTTGAGCTCTGCCCGGCTGCTGGGATTCGGCACGTCAATCGCCAGGCCGCCTACGAGATCGGTCCGCGACTGTCGGCTCGGACGGCATGGCCAGAACCCGTAGACCACGCTTTCGGAGAGTTGCCGGTTTCAACCATCCGGCAGGTGTCCGAACCACCCCCGCCGACTGGCGGGGGTGCCTCCGGTCTTGAGTCGAGAGATGCTGATCCTTGACATTCTTGACCTGTCCGATCAGACCCCGTGCGTGATCGGCTTCATCGCGTTCTATACGCAGTACGGTCGTTTTCCCCGGGCCCGGGCAGAGCTGTCCGGTGAGGTCGTGGAGTTCGTCGCCCGGCAGGTACAGGTCTCCGCTTCGGAGCTGGATTGCTACGAGTGGACAGGCCGTACGGTCGAGTGCCACCGCGCGCAGATCCGGGGACACCTCGGCTTCCGGGAGTGCAGCGTCGCGGACGCGGAGAAGCTGACGCCTATCTGGCCGAGCACGTCGCGCGCAAGGAACGCAGGCCCGAGCGGGTGCGGGTGGAGCTGCTGCTACGTTGCCGCGCCGAAGGCAGTGAGCCGCCCACTCCGGGTCGGGGCGACCGGATCGTCGCGGCCCGGAGTGTGCGGCCGAGGGGACTGAGCCCCCGCGGGGCCCGGGACCCCCCGCGCCCCGATCCGGCGGTGCGCCGGATTCTGAGGGGGCCGGGAGCACCAGGCACCCGGCGGCGGCCCGGTCCGACAGGAGCGGACGCCCGACCCGCCACACTCAAGCCACAGCCGCGGCGCATGGCGCCCGGTTCTAGGAGCAGGTCATGGACACCTCGCTCACGCGTCGCCGTGTTGTCGCCGCCTTCGCCGCCGCCTCATCGACTACGCCCAGGGCGGGGCGGTCCACGATCTCGCCCATCACCACGACCACCGCGCCACGGGCGGAGCTCACCGGCAGGAAGCCGCGGACGACGGCATGGGAGCCAGGGCGTTGACAGCTGCTTACTTGGCTCCGACGGAGAACAGCAGAAAGAGGAAGCCGGCAACGAGATGGCCGGCCACGATGTAGGCGAACAGGCGGAGGGCGAATCCCTTGGGGAAACGGCCGTCCCCGCGCTCGACGCCAGTCTTCTCACTGAGAGGCATGAGTGTCACCTTCTGATGGGTTCGTGCGCCGGTCGGCGCCCTGCGGAATCGGACGTTCCCCCGCCTCCCAGGCACAGATCACTGGCGGGGCTCTGCAGAAGCGTGTGGACGAAGAGCAGGTCCGCGCCCCCCGGCGGTAGGGCAGTGATCCGGTGGGGGGTGAGACTGTCGTAGTGGGCGGAGTCGCCCCGGTCGAGGAAGTGCTCCTCGCTTCCCAGCGAGAGTTTGAGTCGGCCCGTGAGGACGTACAGCCACTCCCCGCCGGCGTGGACTCTGACCGGGTCGTTCTGAATACCCGGTGGGACATGCACGCGCAGCGCCTGCATCGCTCGCCGGGACCGGCCGGCGTGCCAGTAGGTCCATCCGTCGGCCCCTATTGATCCCGGGCCCGCGGACTTGACCACAGGATCCCGCTCGGGAGGTATCTCATCGAGCAGATGCGAGACGGTTGTGCCATAGGTGCGAGCCAGCGTCAGCAGCATGGGCAACGACGGCTGCCGGTGGCCCGTTTCCAGACGGGACAAGTGCGCGGGAGACAGCCCGAGCCGTTGTGCGGCTGCTTCAAGGGTGAGTCCTCTGCGTTTTCGCAGGTCCCGCAGTTGTGGTGCGACACTGGAGAGGACGGCGCTTGTCTCCGTGGCGCTCATCTCCGCGGTTCCTCTGACCATGCCGCTATTGAGCCACAACCATGCCTCATAGGCAAAAAGTTTGCCTATGAGGCAATGCTTCGACGTAACGGACGCGGTCCTGTGCGCCCCCCGCTGGGCAGTCAAGTCCGGCGTCTCCGGCTACGTGACAAGCAGTGGGACGACGGCACCGATGGCAAGCAGGATGATGATGCCCGGCCCCGTCACCTGGGACAGCAGGGCCGGGCGCCGCTGACCAGCGGTTACGCCACGCCCGCAGGATCCCACTCCGCCGGTGCAATGCGGGGCGGCGGCCCCGGAAGGGGTCCGGGCCGCAACGAGATCCGCCCAGCGCGCCGGGACGCGCACGTGACGTCGGCGCCGTAGACGCTGAGGGGGACCGTCATGGCAGGACGGGCACGCAAGGTGGTGGGACCAGGTGCTTCAGCGACCTCTTCCTTGAACCGGGTGAGTCCTGTCGCCGGCTCAGGTGGTCCATCACGACGTCCTCACCCTGCTGTCGGCGCAGGCTCTGCGGTCGCCGGCACGGCGTCGGGGTGGTGCTTGAGCGCCATCCGGGCCTCGACCCGCGCCGGGCCCTCGAGGGTGGCCCAGTACGTATGGGTCGACACCTGGATGGACAGCTCCCGGACCAGCTCGCGCCGGCGGGCGTAGTCCACCTTCTGCTCGTCGGTGTAGCCAGGGCTGTCTGCCCGCCCGCCGGTCACGACCCCGGTGTGGGGGTGCACCTCGCCGGGCCAGCCCTTGGCCGGCACGACCGACCAGGGCAACGTGCGGCAGAAGGCCTCGTACTCGGCTCGGGCCCGATGGAGGCGGAGCTGGGCGTCGAGGAGATCGGGAGGAAAGGTATTGGCCACGATCAGAATGATACGTCTGTTCGAATTCATGGAAGAAGTGCGACCGCCCGGAAGTCACCCGTTCGGGTGCGGTGGGGTCGCCCGGGACCGTGCTTCAAGGCCACCCTGGCGTCTGGCCGTCGACTACTGGTTCTCTCCGGAGGACCCGTGCTCGGATGCGGTGAACGACTCGTTCACCGTGCTGCGGCGGGTGGGCAGGAACGCACCGACTGATCTCGTTCGGCTAACTGCACCTCAACAGCGGCCGGCCGCCGACCGCTGACGGGCTCCCTCCGGGCAACTTCAATTCAGTGGGCACTGTCGGCTGACCATGCGCAACATCCGAGCAGTTCCGATGGACCACGTGCGGTGGCCGCGCCCGGTGCGACCAGCGGGGGTGATCACAGTCAGGAAATGAGTATGCGGCTGCGCGGCGTCAACCCGATCATGTGTGTGTGACCGATCAGCCGGCGATCCGTACTTTGACTTTGCAGCACAGGATTCTGGACGACTGGGCCGCGGACCCCTGGGCCGAGGTGCGGCCTCTGATCGACGGCGCAGATGTCCTGAAGGAGGTCCATCCGAAGGGGTGGCATTCAGTTGCCGATACTGGACAGGCCGAGCCGAGAGCTGGCCGCTGACGGTCACGGAGGAACCTCGCAGGGTTATGATCACCGAGCCGGTCTGCACCGTCGGCTGCTGCGGCGCCCTGTACCTCACCATGCGCCGCGAGGGCGATCGGGCGATCTGGGACTCCTGGGAGAACACCAGCAATATCACTGCTGTGCCGGCGGACATCTGCTTCGCTACGGCCCAGTACGAGGCCGAACTCGCGCGGGCCGCAGCGGACCGCAGTTGGGAAGAGCCGGTGGACACTGTCGCCCGGCTCCTTGAGTAAACCCTTGCGGACAGCGGCTGGTTCGAGCGGTGGGGCTGCGTCCTCACGAATGTCTCGCCACGACGCGAGGAGCCCGGCCTTCCCGAGGAGCTCACAAGCCCTGAGGGCGTCGATGTCGAGTTCCACCAGATCCAGGGACCGGACGAGCGTACAAATTCTTACGGGTACGAGTTGTTCGTCACCCACGACCAGTCCGTGGAGGAGCAGGTACGGCGGCTCGCGGCCCGCATTCTGGCGGACGATCCGCGGAAGACTGCTGAGATTCGAGAACGCTGAGGACCTTCGGGCGCCCTGTCGAAGGTGATCCAGTGGAGCTGGGGCGGATTGGCACCTCTGGACACGATGACCGGCAGGACCAGAGCGGGTCTCGGTCATGCCGAGTGGCTGCCATGCGCGGGTGGTGACGAAGGGGTCGAGCGTCGCCCTCTTCAGAGACGGTCCGAGCGCCTGCTGATGATGTGCAGGCGGCCACTCACCAGGCCCCAAGGCCGATGGCGAACGGATGTCTGAATCCCCAGCGCAGCCTCGGCATGCGCTGGGGCTCATCGCGTCGATCGCGCTGACGGCGAGCGGGGCGAAGGACGCCGCCCAGGAAGAGATCTCCGCCTGGTTACTGACTGACCCTGGTCGGGAGGTCCAGGCGGAGTTCGTAGCCGCCGTCGGTCGTTGGGCCGGAGGTGATGGTGCCGCCGAGGAGTTCTGCGCGCTGGCGGAGGCTGTCCAGGCCGTAGTGGGCGCTGGGCAGGGGAAGAGCGGGTCGGGTCGGGGCGGTGTTGGTGACCGTGAGGTGGACGGCGTCTCCCTCGTGGAGGATGCGGACGGTTGCGGTGGCGCCGGGGGCGTGCTTGCGGACGTTGGTCAGCGCTTCCTGGACGGTGCGGTAGATGGCGCGCTGGACGGTCGGAGGCAGGCCGTCCGGCGCGTCGTTCCGGCGGTCCGGCTGGTCCACCAGCGTTTCGGTCCGGAGGTCCGTGTGCAGCTCGGCCTCGATGCCGCTGCTGTCGACGAGGCGGGGGAGGTCGAGCAAGGACGGTTGCGGGGTCAGTTCGGTGGGGCGGCCCCCGGCGGCGCGCAGGACGCTGACCATGTGCCGCAGTTCGTCGAGGGTCTGCACGCTCAGCCGTCGCATCGTGGCCGCGGCGTCCCTGACGTCGGCGTCCCGGGTGCCGATCTGGAGGGCTCCCGCCCGCACTGCGATGAGGCTGACCTGGTGGGAGACGACGTCGTGCATCTCCCGGGCGAGCTGGGCGCGCTCGTTGGCCAGCACGGTCTGGGCGATCAGGAGTCGCTCGTGGTCATGCGCCTCGGAGATCTCGGCGAGCCGCAGCGACAGGTCACGCCGGGTCTGGACGAGCTGACCCAGAAAGACGGCTGCGGCCGACGTCGCCGCGGTGTAGCCCAGAGAACTCAACGTAGAGGTGTCCGACAGGTCGAGCCTCAGGGACGGCCACGGGGTCGTGACGCTGACTGTGAACGCCAATGCGCAGATTGCCAGGAGAGCGCGGCTGCGCGTACACGAGGCGAGGGTGTACAGCGCGGCCAGTGCGGCGAAGACCGCGTCGGCAAGCAGAACGGCCGGCAAAGTCAGCAGGAACGTCGGCAGCGGCCATCGCCGACGCAACAGAAGAGCGAAGGCCGCGGCCAAGGAGCAGCTCATGCGCAGCGGCTCGTCGCGATCGAAATGGACCCAGACATCGAGCAACGAGACACCGACGAGAGTGGCATCCAGCAGGGGGCCTGGCAGCCGGCGGGAGGTCATGCCCCCTCCTGGTCCCGCGGCGGTCTGAGCATGCACGCCCCCTCGACGAGCAGCTCGGCCTGGACGCGACCGCCCACCTTCAGCTCGGTGAGAATGCCACGCATATGATCCTCCGTGCGAGTGCGCAAGTGGAGCAGTACGGCGACAAGGCTGTGCGGTTCGACAGTCCCTCTACGATGAGCCTGCAACCGGCCAGGACGGTCGCACGCCCTCTGTGCGAATCAGAGGCTCCTCACTGACAGTCGACACCTGGATCACGCGTGCTCCACTCGCCATCGGGCCACTGTCCGATTCGTACCACGCCGAGTGAATCCCTGTGGCCGCCGCCCACCGAATCCGGTCGGGCGGCGGGGCCTGCATCCGCCGGTCGGCGGGGTGGGTCCGGACGCCTGCCGGGGTGGGTGCGGACACCTGCTGGATGGTTGAAACTGGCATGTTCCCGAAGCATGGACGATGTGACGGGAGACGCAGCACGCGCCGTTCCGACGGGGACTCCGGATTCCGCCGGGGCGCGCCTAACGGCCCTGGACACCGATGTCGAGGTGATCCTCCCGTACGACGGCTTCTCTTCGTGCTCGCCCTTCCGCTGTACCGGCGGCGAGCTCCCACTCAGGCTGCCATTGCCGCGGCGACCGCGCTCGTCATGCCCCAGATCCTGTACGTGCTGCGGGCAGCGGTCGAGGCGGCACGGGGAGGTAGCCGTGCTGTCGGGTGTAGAGGGTGGCGGCTTCGATGCCGCGTCGCCAGTGTGAGTGTCGATATCTTCGGCCCGCTCGCCCTGGCCTGCATCGCGGCCCTGCGTACGAACCCTCCGCTGCCCGAGAGCAGCCCGGCCGAGGAACTCGACGCGCTCGCGTTCCCCTTCCACGTCCGCATGCTCGCCAGCGCACGCAAGGGCTTCGACGACGTCACCGACCTGATCGTCCTCGACAGCAACCAGTGGTGCGCCCGGCGCTCGACCCCGCCGCACAGGCCCGCGCCCTGGTTTGCGGTCGCGCGCGTACAGCCTCTGTCGCCCGTCGTCCGGCACCGCGACCCCATGCCATCCGTTACGAGCCGGCATCCGCTCGGCCGCCGCCAGGCCATGGTCATCCAGGCCAGAGGCACCCCTGCCGCAGCGAACAGGGCAAGGCCCAACACGAGGCCGAGAACGCCGAACTGCCCGCACAACCACGCCCGGGCAGCTGACGCGGCCGCGCGTTGGTGAAGGACCGCCACCGCAGCACACCGGCCGGCTCCATGCCGTAGCGGGCCGCGACCGGGCGCACCAGCGACCAGACGGTCTCCCGGTGATCGGTGACCGGTGACCGGCGGCGACCGGTGCCGTGCGCACCGCACTTTCCCCCTTCGGGCGCCGGACCGTCCCCAGCCAGCAGCGCCGTCTGACGGCGATCCCGATCTTGACGCGAACCCGGTGGTCATCAGGAAGCTGCGGCGCGTAGGCACATCCTCGATGCTGGGGGAGGCGGAAGATGAGGCGGCGGGCCTCCGCCCCGCGTTTCCCCGAGCCGGGACGGAGGCCTGCCCCGCCACGGCGCCACAACGTTGCGGGGCGGGAGCATCTGCCGGAGGACGGTGGTTGGAGAAGGCGTGGTGGTGAAGGGGACAGTGTCCCCGGGCCTCACCTATTGCCCATGAGGACGATCGTTCGGCTGAAGCCTCATGGAGCCTTTCGCCGCGTAGGCGACCGCCCTTCACGACCACACAAGCGCTGATCAGCCGCGACCGGCGCCGTCGTCGGCCGGGGCTGACGGCGTTACCGGGCGCGTGACCCCCTGCCGACAGGGATGGACGAGCAACACGGTTACGGAACCGACAGCCTCACCGGCCCCATGCCCGCCCCACCACCGAAGACGAACTCCTGGCGCTCCGTGACGCCTGGCGCTCCGTGACGCCCGCCGCACCACCGCCTCCCGCACCAGCGCCCGCGCCCAAGCGCTGACCACACCGAAGTCGGAAAGCCGCGGAAGGGTGATCGCGGGGTGGGCCCATGGGAGCCCTTCCGCTAGCCCCTGATCCGCGCCATCATGCCTGCTCGTCGTCCTCAACGAAGAGTGGTGGCACCCGCAGGGACGCTGGGCGCGACTTGGCAGTCGCTGAGGAAGGGGAGTGACCGCATGGAACTCGTCTTCGCCGGCCGGGTGATCGAATGGCGTGGGCCATCGCCGTACTACTTCGTCCCCGTGCCGGACGAGCAGTCCGCCGACATCCGCGAGGTGGCCGCGATGGCCACGTACGGCTGGGGCGTCGTCCCGGTCGAGGCCCGGGTCGGTGAGGTCGCCTTCGCAACGTCGCTCTTCCCCAAGGACGGCGGCTACCTCCTACCGCTCAAGAACGCCGTGCGCAAGCCGCAGGGCCTCTCGGTGGGTGACGACGTGACCGTGGCGATGACTGTCCGCCTCTAGATGATCAATTCCAAGGGGTCAGTGATCGTAGGCGATCAGTGAGTGGTGGATGGGTTGTCCGGTCTGGTCGTTGTGCCAGATGGCGGCGGTGAGGGCGAGGATGCGCTGCAGCACGCGGGCGGTCACGCCTGCGGAGGTGCGGCCTCCGTGCTGTTCCAGGTTGAGTTGGCCCTTGAGGGTGTCGTTGACCGACTCGATCAGCTGGCGTAGCGGCTGGAGCAGGTGTGTTCCGGCCCGCGGGGCCTCGCCCTTGCGGGCCGGGCGTAGCAGCCGCACGCCCTGCTCTGCCAACTGCTGCTCGAATTGGCGGCCGTAGCAGTTCTTGTCGGCGAGCAGGGTCTGGCTTGGTCGGGCGTGCAGCAGCTCCGGTTCGGCGGCGAGGATGTCGAGCAGGGTCTCGCGCTCGACGGCATTGGCCCCGGTCAGCGCGAAGGTCACCGGCAGGCCGTGCGGGGTGCAGATCAGGTGCAGTCGCAGGCCCCGAAAGTAGCTGTGGCTGGCGCAGTAGCCGTATTCGGCCCGGCCGGCCAGGTCGGAGCGTTTTACGGTCTCCTTGGAGCGGCCGCATTCGACCGGGGTGGAGTCCACTATCCACATGTCGTCGCTCCACAGCGTGGTGTCGGTGGCCAGCACGCGGATGGTGCGGCGGATCAGCGTGGCCGCTGCCGCAGACGCTTGTTGTAGCCCGGCTGCTGGGGCAGGTAGGGGAACAGGTGGCGCAGGTGGGTGCGGGTGTGGCGCAGCCAGCGGGCCTTGCTGGAGACGCCGAGCAGGGCCTGCATCACTGCCAAGGTGACCAGTTCCGCGTCACTGAGCTTGGGCGCTATGCCCACCTTCGGCCGCTACGGGACCAGGTGCGGAGCCGCTTTCAGCAGGTCGTCGGTTCTCACGTAGGGTGCGGTCGCGAGGGTGTCCAGGTTGTTCGTCACAGAACGATCTTGGATACCCTCGTTCACGTTTCTACGGGCATCCCTTGGAATCGATCATCTCTGGGCGCCGCCTGCCGCGGCGGCCGGCCGGGCCGCCCCGGAAGCATTCTGCGGCAGCTGACCAAGCGTGTGTGGGAGTCCGCCCTGGAAGGTGGAGCCCGGACGGGATGGATGGGCATGCGACGAACGGCGGGTGCCGGGGGTTGTTCCCCCGCACCCGCCCCGGCGGTGCGGCGGGCGCGGGCCCGGGGTGCCCGGGGGGGGCGTGG
>NZ_JBSFDW010000077.1:0-14784 GCF_053594115.1 Streptomyces sp. NPDC001970
ACCGAACCCCTAGACAAGGTCCATCGTCCCAGCTCAGGGAGGCACTTTTGCGTTTCTACCCAACCCTCAGCCGCACCCCAACCGAAACGGCGAGGCTAATACTCAGCTGTAGATCGTGATCTTGCTGTCGGGGCCGGTGGGCAGACGGGTGCGGCCACCGTTGATCATCGTGAGTTGTGTGGACTAACGACGAGACGGTGGCCGCAGGTCACAGCATAGATCCCATCCGTTGGCGGGAGGCGTTCGAGGCGGCCATGGACCGGATCGCGGGCCGGTTCACCCGGGTCGAACCCCGCCTGCGGGCCGGGCGGTTGGTACTGGGGTTGCTGTCAGACCTGCCGCGCAAGAACTGCTGGACCATCTCGGAGTGGGTCGGGGAGACTAGCCCGCACGGCATGCAGCACCTATTGTCCCGGGCGGTCTGGGACGCCGACGCCGTCCGTGATGACGTGCGGGAATACATCGTCGAGCACCTCCACGACGATGCCGCGGTGCTGGTCGTCGACGAGACCGGCGACGTGAAGAAGGGCACGCACACCGTCGCCGTCCAGCGCCAGTACACCGGCACCGCGGGCAGGATCGAAAACGCCCAGGTCGCTGTCTACCTCGTCTACGCGGGCGAGCGGGGGCACGCGGCCGTGGACCGGGAGCTGTATGTCCCGCGCTCCTGGACGTGTGACCCGGACCGCTGCCGGGCAGCCGGACTCGGCGAGGACACCGCATTCGCGACCAAGCCCGAGCTGGCCCGCACGATGATCGAACGGTTCCTGGACGCAGGGCACCACGTGGGTTGGGTAACTGGTGACGAGGTCTACGGCGGCAACCCGAAACTGCGCACGGCTCTGGAAGAACGCGGCATCAGCTACGTACTCGCGGTGGCCTGCTCAGCCGAAATGACCACCGGTGCGGGCAGGTGCCGTGCCGATGCCCTGGTCGAGAAGGTGCCGAAGCAAGCCTGGCAGAAGCTCTCGGCCGGACGCGGTGCGAAGGGGCAGCGGTTCTACGACTGGGCCGTCATCGATCTCGCCGAGCCGACGCCGGGCAGGCGCCAGCGTCTGATCCGCCGCAACCGGCGAACTCGCCTACTACCGTTGTTATTCCACCGAACCGGCGCCCCTGACCGTCCTGGTCAAGGTTGCAGGCTCCAGATGGCGTGTGGAAGAGACCCTCCAGGCCGAAAAGGGGCTGGCGGGGCTAGATGAGCACCAGGTCCGCCGCTACTGCTCCTGGATCCGCTGGGTCACCCTGGCGATGCTCGCCCACGCCTTCCTCGCGGTGGTCCGTGCCGACGAACACACCCGCAACCCCACCCCGGACGGGCTGATCCCACTGTCCTGCAACGAGATTCATCGCCTCTTCACCACGGTCGCCATCCAGCCTCTCCACGACATCGCCCACCGACTCGGCTGGTCCGACTGGCGACGCCGCCATCAGGAACGATCACGCACCAGTCATTACCGGCGACAAGCCGCAACTCGGAAATGAAGATCATGACGTTGGGGCGGCCGGGTTGCCGGCCTGGCCCCTCAGGATGCGTTCGAACCAGTCTGCAGTCAGTTCCGCGCATCGACCGGGTGAACCGGCCACGTGGACTGTCCCCACCACAGACCCCTGGAGGGGAATGTACATCTGGTCGTGGAGTTCGGTGCCGAGCACGCCCTGCCCGTCGAAGAACGCACCGAAGACATGGGAAATGACATTGGTTCCCGGCGTCACCGCATAGAGCAGGGCCAGCAGATGCGCGAATCCTGTTTCCTCGGGGCGGAGGATGAGGGTGTCGTCAGGGTCGCACGGCCAGGTGACGGCTCGCTCGCGTAGTACGGACACGAACCTGCGCCATGCGCCATCCAGCGTCTCGAATGCGTCCTCGTCAGCTTCCCCGACTGAGAACCAGGGCACGTACACGCGGGCGTCCATGGCCTGCACCGTAGCTGACAGGTGACTGATCAAGCCGACGCCACCCAAACCACGATGGAGATCACGATCTACAGCTGGAGTACTAATACTCCAGCAGCACTTTGACGTTTTCCCTGTTCAGGGGCGGTTTGGGCGAGTGTAGTGGGCTGTGTTCCGGCTCGTGTTCTCTTTCCCGGACCGCCCCTCGATCGTGTGCAGCCGCCGCTGATAGTGGCAGCGGCGGGCGACGGCTTGGCGTCGCCTGCGCCAGTGTGACCATCTCAGTGCGCGTGCCTTGGTGAGGGACTGATGTGCGCGTGTGGCGGGTGGGTGGCCAGTTGCCAGGAGCCGCCGAACTTCTGCCACGGTGAGGGGCGTGAGGCAGGAACCGTTTCTGCTGCCCCTTTTGCTGCGGCGTCGGCGGTCATGACTGCCAGGAAGGCGTGCGCCAGCATGGCCAGGGTGACGTGCCGCATCCAGCCGGTGTAGCGGCGGACTTCGTACTGGTCGAGGCCGCACTCGTTCTTGGCAGCCTGGAAGGCTTCCTCGATGGCCCAACGCGTTCCGGCGACGCGGACCAGGTGCTCGACCGTGGTGCCGAGCGGTGCGTAGGCGAGGTAGTAGGCGATCTCCTGAGGCTTGCTGATGCTGCGGCGTGCCAGTGCCCACCGCTGGTGGGTGGGCAGTTCCCCGTCGAAGTCCTCGATGGATGTGATCTGCAGGGCGGCCCAGTGGTAGACACGCGGGCCCTTGGCGCCGTCACCGCACGAACGTCTCTCCCATGCTTCGTCGGGAGCTTGGGAGAAGAGGTGGTCGATGCGCCCGAAGTGCGGCACCTGCTGGGACTTGGGGACCGCGAGCACATACCCCAGGCCGGTCTCCTCCAGCATGCGGCGCAGCCGCCATTCCTGGCCGTAGGCCGAGTCCGCGGTCACCCAGGCAATCGGCAGCGGCGAGGCGATCGCCCGCAGGACCATGGCTTTGGCCAGGTCGGGTTTGGTGGCGAAGGTCCGCTCGTCCGGGATGTGCGCGGCGCGGCAGCGGTCGCGGTCGTCGGTCCAGGACTTGGGCAGATACAGCTCTCGGTCCACCAGGGCACGTCCTTGCGTGGTGGCGTAGGCGGCGAACACGCCGATCTGGCAGTTTTCAGTGCGGCCGGGGGCCTGTATTTCAATTACTGCTTGGTGCAAGGGTGTTGGCGGGACAATGAGGTGTGACTGCGCGTACGGCCGCTCGGGCTTCAGTTGTGGCTTTGAGGGCGAAGTTCGATCAGTTCCTTCCCCATCTCGATGAGCGGCGCCGTCGGATCTACCTGGCCAGCGAGGCCGCCGCGCTTGGCCACGGCGGGATCACGCTGGTGGCGGCCGCTTCTGGCGCCAGTGCGGCCACCATCGCACGCGGGATCGCCGAGCTGTCCGGGCACCCTTTGCCAGCCGGGCGGATCCGGGCCTCAGGAGCCGGCCGTAAGCCGGTGACGATCACCGACCCCGGTCTGCTGCCCGCGCTTGAAGCTCTGATCGAGCCGCACACCCGGGGCGATCCTGTCTCGCCGTGTTGCGCTGGACCACGCTCTCGCTGCGGTCCCTGGCCTCGGCGCTGACCACTCAGGGCCACCCGGTCAGCGCGGCGACCGTTGGGCGCGTGCTGCACGCCCTGGGATACAGCCTGCAGGGCACCGCCAAGACCACGGAAGGCGCCAGTCATCCGGACCGGGATGCTCAGTTCACGCACATCAACGCCACTGCCGCGGCCTTCCTCGAAGACCACCAGCCGGTGATCAGCGTGGACACCAAGGCCAAGGAGTGGCTCGGCAACCGCGACCGACCCGGCCGCACCTGGCGGCCGGGCAAGAACCCCGTCCGTGTGGACTGCCACACGTTCACCACTAGCGACCAGCCCGTGGTCATCCCCTACGGGATCTACGACATCGCCCGCAACACCGGCTGGGTCAACGTCGGGACCGACCACGACACGGGCGAGTTCGCGGTGGAATCCATCCGCCGCTGGTGGCAGCACCGCGGACGCGGCGACCACCCGGACGCCGGCCGGCTGCTGATCACCGCCGACTGCGGCGGTTCCAACGACCCCCGCCGCTGGACATGGAAGAAACACCTCGCCGCCTTCGCCCTGGAAAGCGGACTCGAGATCACCGTCTGCCACTTTCCACCCGGAACATCGAAATGGAACAAGATCGAACACCGGATGTTCTGCCACATCACCGCGAACTGGCGCGGCAGGCCCCTGACCAGCTACCAGATCGTCATCGACACCATCGCCGCCACGACCACCCGCACCGGGCTCAGAATCGGAGCCGAACTCGACACCGGCCGATATGACCTGGGCACCACAGTCCCACCCGCCGAGTTCCATGCCCTGCCAATCACACCCCACGCCTTCCACGGCGACTGGAACTACACCCTGGCACCGGTCGCACCCCGGCACCCCGAGCCTGCACCGAGCCGACAACAAATCGATCCCGCCCTGACCGCGATGCTCACCGACCCGGCCCTGACCGGCATGTCACGCTCCGCCTTCGACCACCTGGTCGCCATCTCGGAACCGTACTGGGACGCCCTGGCCGAGGCGGCATTCCAACGACGCTTCCACCGCCCACGCAGCTACCTCCACCCGCAGACCAGCAGCCTCGACCACTACCACCGCCTACTGACCGCCCTGTTACGCCGCCGCAGAGCCGCCACCAGCACACTTCTGGCCCAGCTCCTGAATGTCAGCCGCACCAACCTGTCCAACCAGTTCCAAGACGGCCACCGCCTCCTGGACCTGCACCGCGTCGCAGTCACTCCACTGCCCGGAACCCCGGCCCGCACCCTCGCCCAACTACAAGCCCGCCTACCGTCACGCGACGACACCTGCACAGATCAACTCTGACAGTTATTCAGACACAAGCCCCCGCGGTGCCGTGCCGGAGTATTGGCGTTGCACGCCGGCCGAGGTGATGCCCTTCTTGAGAAAGCCAGTGTCGTCGAGGATGAGGATTCCGTCGGGCTCGCCGAGCCGTTCGGCTACGTAGTGCTGGAGGTCGTCGCGGATCTCGTCGGCGTCCCAGCGGGCGCCGTTGAGAAGCCGCTGAAGGCGGTCGGGTGTGCTGTGCCCGGCATATTCGGCCAGCTGCCAGCCGTTCTTCCGGCCCACCGGGCCCAGCAGCCCACGGATGTAGTCGCGCATCCTGCGACGCGGCTCGACGCGCCTGAAGCGATGGCCGGTGCGCAGGAACAGTTCCTCGAGTTCGTCGTTCCAGATCTCAACTGCACGCTCGTCGATCACGTCAGGAGGCTGCCCGGACCGCTGCCACTATCAGCGGCGGCTGCACACGATCGAGGGGCGGTCCGGGAAAGAGAACACGAGCCGGAACACAGCCCACTACACTCGCCCAAACCGCCCCTGAACAGGGAAAACGTCAAAGTGCTACTGGAGTACTAAGCGAACGGGTGACTGGCGGTGGTGCGGCCGAGCTGGTCTGCGGGTACGCCCGTGGGGTTAACCCCACATCGTCACTTGAGGGGACACCATGGGCAGGCTCGGGATTTCGGCCAGTGGTGTTTGGAGGCCGCCCGACAGAGTCAGGCGCGCGCTTTCGCGAGGATGGAATGCAAGCAGGGCCGGAGCTCACACAGGGACGAAGAACCCTGGCGAAGGCGGAACCCGGATTTCAGAAATCGCCGCCTTCGCATGCCATCCGGATCAGTCACGCAAGAATGCGAATGCGAACATGTCCCACCACCTGGACTCCCCCATCGCCCGCCAAGCATATCGGTTGGAGATCACCGGCCGTCTTCCGCGGCGAGCGCGGGACAGTCTTCGTCCTGCACGTTTGCCACTCACTCGCCGGCGAGGACATCCCCCGGGGCTTCCACCCCGGGGGTCGGCACCCAGACGTTCGGCATCGGGATCGGCGTGACGGCGTAAAGCCTGGGCATGAGGCACGTCTTCGACGCCGAACACATCGCGGCCATCGACAACACCACGCGCAAGCTGATGCATGAGGGCCAACGGCCACTGTCGGTGGGCTTCTGGTTCGCCTTGGGGCACTCCAGCATCGTCCTCGCGCTCGCCCTCCTCCTCCCCCTGGGCCTACGCGCGCTGGGCACGCCGGTCTGCCTGCCGGCCGTCATCGCGAACAAGGTCTCCTCACTGACCATCGTCTACGTGCTCGCCGCCCTGCTGCACCGCTGCAGCACCGGGCAGGGCCAGCACATCGAGGTCCCGATGACCGACACGCTGCTGGCGTTCAACCTGCTCGAGCATCTGGCGGGGCACAAGTTCCAGGCGGCGGAGGGTCCCACGGGCTTGGCACCGCCGATGTCGAGGGGGCACCGGCGCGCAGCACGAAGGACGGCCTCGCCTGGATGTCCTCGCCGAGCCGTCCGACCACTGAACCCCGATTTCCTGTACCTCCGCTGAGAGAAGCAAGCCATGAGCACCACTGACGTGCGCACCCACCAGGTGGGCACCACCCTGCTGATCACGATCGATCGCCCACAGGCACGCAACGCGGTGAACGCCGCGGTCGCCGCCCTCCTGGCGAAGGCCCTGGACGAACTGGAGGCCGACCCCGGGCTCCGGGCCGGCGTGCTGACCGGCGCCGACGGCACCTTCAGCGCCGGCATGGACCTCAAGGCCGCCCTGAAGGGTGAGTCACCCACCATCCCGGGCCGCGGATTCGGCGGCGTGACCGAGGCCGAACTGACGAAGCCGCTGATCGCCGCCGTGGAGGGCTTCGCCGTGGGCGGCGGTTTCGAACTGGCCCTGGCCTGTGACCTGATCGTGGCCGCGGAGGATGCGCACTTCGGTCTGCCGGAGGTCAAGCGGGGCCTGATCGCCGCCGGCGGCGGCGTGATCCGGCTGCCCAAGCGCATCCCCTACCACTTGGCGATGGAGTTCCTGCTGACCGGCGAGCCGGTGAGCGGCCAACGGGCCGGCGAGCTGGGCCTGGCCAACCAGGTCGTCCCCACCGGTCAAGCCGTGAACGAGTCCCTCCTGCGCGCCGAGCAGCTCGCGGCGAACGCACCGCTCGCGCTGGCCGCGGTGAAGACGGTGGTACGGGCCGCCGACGGAGTGCCGGAGGCCGACGCGTTCGCGGTGCAGCGCAAGGTGATGGGCACGTTGATGGCCTCGACGGACGTACGCGAGGGCATGACCGCCTTCGCCGAGCACCACGCCCCGCGGTGGACGGGGAAATGACATGAGGATCGAAGACGTACGACGCCATGCCACCACCCCGTTGACCCGCCCGGCCTTCGCGCCCGTGGTGCCGTGGTTCACCGACCGCGAGTACCTCAACATCGTCTACCGCACCGACCCCGATGCGCTGCGCGCCGTCGTCCCCGAGCCCCTGCTGGTAGAGGAGCCGCTGGTCCGGTTCGAGATCATGAAGATGAACGACGTCACCGGGTTCGGCCCCTACACCGAGGGCGGCCAGGCGATCCAGGTCAGCTTCGACGGCGAGCGGGGCGAGTACCTGCACGCGATGTACCTCGACAACTTCCCGGCGACAGCGGCCGGACGCGAGGCCAGTGCCTACCCGAAGGTCATCGGCGCACCGAAGCTGTACGTCGACCAGGGCGTGCTGGTCGGCACCCTCGACTACGGCACGCTGCGGGTCGCCACGGCGACCATGGGCTACAAGCACTACCCGCTCGACCTGCGCGAGGCCGAAGCACAGATCACCGTGCCGACCTTCATGCTCAAGATCATCCCGGGCTACGACGGCACCCCGCGCACCCAGGAGCTGGTCCGCACCGAGATCACCGACGTCGTGGTCAAGGCCGCCTACACCGGCCCCGCGCGGCTGCAGCTGTTCGAGCACGTCCTCGCCCCGCTGGCCGACCTGCCCGTCCTGGAGGTCGTCTCCGCCAGCCACATCCTCACCGACCTGACCCTCGCCCCGGTCAAGCCGGTCTTCGACTACCTCAAGGCAGACACTCAATGACACACCGCTTCCGCACCGCCGCCGTGATCGGCGCGGGCACCATCGGACTGTCCTGGACGGCACTGTTCGCGGCACACGGCCTGACCGTCCACGTGAGCGACCCGCGCCCCGACCTGAAGGAGGCGGTCGCCGAGGCGCTCGCCGCGTTCGGCCCGCACCTGGCCGCCCAGGGCCTGGACACCGACGGCCTCGCCGACCGGGTCCACATCGCGAACGACATCACCGAAGCCGTCCGGGACGCCGACGTCGTCCAGGAAAACGGGCCCGAGCGCGTCGAGTTCAAGAAGGAGCTGTTCGCCCAGCTGGTCCGGGAGACCCCCGCACACGCACTGCTGCTGAGCTCGTCGTCGGCGATCCCGGCGACCGCGTTCACCACGGAGCTCGAGGACGCCGACCGCATCCTCATCGGACACCCCTTCAATCCGCCCCACCTGCTGCCGCTCGTCGAGGTCGTACCCGGCGAACGCACCACCGAGGAAGCCGTGCAGGCCGCCGTCGACTTCTACACCTTCGTCGGCCGCGCCCCCGTCGTCGAACGCCAGGAGATCCCCGGGTTCGTAGGCAACCGGCTCCAGAACGCACTCAACCGCCAGGCCGTCTACCTCGTCCAGCAGGGCGTCGTGACCCCCGAGGACCTGGACACCGTCGTGACCCGCTCGCTCGGCATCCGCTGGGCGACGGTCGGACCGTTCCTCGGCGGGCACCTGGGCGGCGGCCCCGGCGGCTACCGCCACATCGCCGAGCACATCGGCAAGTCCATGCTGCAGATGGATCTCGGTGAGCCCTCGCAGGACCCCGAGGACCGGGAGCGAGTCATCCAAGCGGTGGAGAAGGCATACGCCTCCACCCCGTACGCCGACCTCGCCGAAGCCCGCGACCGCAAGCAACTCGCCGTTCTGTCCGCCCTGGAAGACAACCGCCCCAACCAGCACAACAAGGAGAACTGAAATGACCACCCACGCCACCCCCCTCACGCAGCTGGACGACCAGCTCACCGCCGACTTCTACCTCTACGAGGCCCTGCTTCCGGACGACGAGCGCAAGATACTGCTCCAGGCCCGCACCTTGATGAGTGATGAGGTCAAGCCGCTGGTCAACGATGCTTGGGGGAAGGGCGAATTGCCCCAGGAACTGATCGAGAAGTTCCGCGGCAGCGGACTGATCGCCCTGGCCTACGAGGGCTACGGCGAGCACCAGCCGGCCATCAGCCACCTGCTCAGCGGCATGCTCGCCATGGAGCTGGGCCGCACCGACGCCTCGTGCGCCACCTTCTTCGGCGTCCACAACGGACTCGGCTTCTACTCCATCTACTATGGCGGCGACCAGGAACAGCGCGACAGGTTCCTGCCCGCCATGGCCACGATGGACAAGATCGGCGCCTTCGCACTGACCGAACCGCTCGGCGGCTCCGACGTCTCCGGCGGCATGCGCACCACCGCCAAGCGCGAGGGCGACACCTGGACCCTCAACGGCGCCAAGAAGTGGATCGGCAACGCCACCTTCGCCGACTACGTCGTGGTCTTCGCGCGGGACGTCGACGACAACAAGGTCAAGGCCTTCGTCGTCGAGAAGGGCACCCCCGGCTTCAAGCCGGAGAAGATCGAGGGCAAGATCGCGCTGCGGATCGTGCAGAACGCCGAGATCACCCTGACCGACGTCCGCGTACCGGAAGCGAACCGGCTGCAGAACATGAAGGGCTTCCGGGACGTCGCCGAGGTCCTGCGCCAGACGCGCAGCGGAGTCGCCTGGCAGGCCCTGGGCGTCATGATCGGCGCCTACGAACTCGCACTCGACTACGCCAAGCAGCGCATCGCCTTCGGCCGCCCGATCGCCAAGTTCCAGCTGGTGCAGGACCTCCTCGTCAAGAGCCTGGGCAACATCACCGCCTCCTGGGGCCTGCTGGTGCAGCTCGCCCGCCTGCAGGACCAGGGCATCTTCCGCGACGAGCAGTCCGCACTGGCCAAGGAGTTCGTCGCGGCCCGGATGCGCGAATCCGTCGCCTGGTCCCGCGAGATCTTCGGCGGCAACGGCATCCTCCTCGACTACGACATCGCCCGGTTCTTCGCCGACGCCGAAGCCCTCTACTCCTACGAGGGCACCCACCAGATGCAGACCCTCATCGTCGGCAAGTCCATCACCGGCCACAGCGCCTTCGTGGGGTGAGGGCAATGACCACCGAATCCGTCTTCACCGGCCTGAAGGTCCTCGACGTGGCCAGCTACATCGCGGCACCGGCCGCAGCCACCATGCTCTCCGACTTCGGAGCCGACGTCATCAAGATCGAGCCGCCGGGACAGGGCGACCCCCAGCGGCGGCTGAGCCTCGTGCCACCCAGCCCCCGGGCCGAGGCCAACTACGGCTGGCACCTCGCCAACCGCAACAAGCGCGGCATGGTGATCGACCTCAAGTCCCCCGCGACCACCGAGGTCCTCAAGCGCCTCGTCCAGTGGGCCGACGTGGTGATCACCAACTTCCCGCACGGCACACGCGAGAAGCTGCACCTCGGCTACGACGAGGTCTCGAACTGGAACCCGAAAGTCATCTACGCCGACCTCACCGGCTTCGGCGACGCCGGCCCCGACGCCCGCCAGCCGGGCTTCGACCTGACCGCCTACTGGTCACGCAGCGGACTGCTGGCCTCCACCCGCGACGCCGGAGCCCCGCCGACAGTCCCCGTCTGGGGCAGCGGCGACTACACCACGGCGATCGCCATCTACGCCGCGATCGCAACCGCCCTCTACCACCGCGAACGAACAGGACAAGGCGCCAACGTCGGAACGTCACTGATCGCCACCGGCGTCTGGGCCACCGGAACACTCGTGGCCGGAGCACTCGCCAACGGCACACCGTTCCAGCTGCACGACCGGAACGCGCCGGTGAACGCACTCACCAACCCCTACCGGACCGCGGACGACCAATGGTTCATGCTGGCAACCTCATCCGTGAACTGGCCGGGACTGACCCGGGCCATCGAGCGCCCCGAACTGCTCGAGGATCCCCGATTCGCCGGCATCGAGGGCCTGGTCAAGAACGCCGCCGCGGTGAGCGTGCTGCTGGACACCGCGTTCCGCTCGCGGCCCTTCACCCACTGGAAGGACGCCCTGGACCGAGAACGCGTCACCTACAGCCCCATCCAGACACCGGAAGAGGCCGCGAAGGACCCGCAACTGCGCGCGAACGACATCGTCGTGCCCCTGGAAGGAGTCGCCGGGCTGGACCACACCATCAGCAGCCCGCTCAACCTCCGAGGCGTCCCGAAGGTCCCCGCCAAACGGGCACCGGACCTGGGCGAGCACAACGACGAAATCCTCGCCGAACTGGGCTTCAGCCCCTCCGAGATCGCCGTGCTGCACGCCCAGGGAGCGGTCCCCGGCACGACGGAAGCGGAAGCGGCGTGAGCACGGCGTCCGAAGCGGCCGACATGGTGGTCCACGTGCGGCGCGGCGGCGTACTGACGCACGCTCGACGTCCGCGGCCTGCTGCCGGGCCCGCTCCAGACGCTGCCCCTGCCGCTCACGGCGACGAGCACGCGCGGCATCCAGATCGGCCACCTCGCTGTCTGGCTTCGTGCGGCCGGTAGCCGGAGCTAGCTACCAGCAGGTGCCGTCACGGTTGCGACGCAACCTTCCTGCGGCCGGGTGATGAGCACGGCAACGCATGCCGGACGTCACCCCCGTGGACGAGCACGCAGCCCAAGGGTCCGGACCGCACCCGGCTCCGGGCCCTTGCTGCTGCCTGGACGGCCCTGGGCGTCCGCAGTCCGTACGGGAGTGTGAAGGCGACGTTGAGGATGATCTCGCCGCGGGCGTCTGGGTAGTGGGTGGCCAGGATGTCGATGGGGAGCGTCTCGTCGAGGGTGCGGCCAACGAGCCGAACCATCGCCGGAGCCGCCGCTCTCGCGGGTGACGTCACGATCGTGATCACAACGCGGGCATCGCAGCACCCCAGATGAGTCAAGGCTGCCCTGTCACAGCCTCTCCATCACGAACCCCGCGGTGAAGCGCCCGTCCGTTGCCGCCGGGCACCCGCCACCCGGCACCGGATGGCGCGCACGCCAACGGCCAAGCATCCGCGAACCTCATCGCGGGGGGGCACAAAAGGAGGGACCGATGGACAGTTCTGCACAAACGGAAATCGCCCCAGATCAGACAGCCTTTCAGGCAAGCGGCGCGGCGATAGCCCTGCTGGATGTGGAGGGGACGGTGGTCGGGTGGACACAGGCCGCCCAGCGGCTGGTCGGCTACTCGGCTGCGGAGGTGGTGGGCCGATCCGGTGCCGTCCTGCTGGCGACTGCCGGCGACCGGGCTGAGGCATCGGCGTTCGTCAAGCCGGGCAGTGCCCCCTCTCGCTGGTCCGGCCTCACCACAGTCCGCCACCGCGACGGCCACAGCGTCGACGTGCGCCTGTGGGTGCAGGCGCTCTCCGGACAAAACGGCCGGGCGCGGTGGATCGTATCGGCGACCAACAAGGCCACGTTTCCCTCGCGCCCGGCGAACGGATCTGGGCTGGAGTCGCTCCCGGCTGCGCTGCACCTGCCGAGCCGCCTGCCGATAGGTGTCGTCATCCGCGACACCCAACTGCGCTGCACCTGGGTCAACGACACCCAGGGCCTCAAGGACGGCATCCCTCTCGAGCAGCGGCTGGGGCACACGCTGACGCAGGCAGCACCCGGGCCGCAGGCCGACATGCTCGAGGCGCTGATGCGCCAGGTGCTTCAGAGCGGCGTTCCGACGACCAACGTGGAGTTCCGGGCCTTCGCTCCGACACATGCGCGCCATGAACCCACGTTCATGGCCTCCTTCTTCCGCCTTGACGACGCACAGGGCCGTGCGCTGGGCGTGTGCGCCGTGACGGTGGATGTCACCGACAGCCGGCGAGCGCGGGAGCGTCTGGCGATCCTGGGCGAGGCCAGCAAGCGGATCGGCACCACCCTGGATGTCATGCGGACCGGCCAGGAACTGGCCGACCTCGCAGTGCCGCTCCTTGCGGACTACGCCACCGTCGACCTGGTGGAGTCGATCCCCTTCGGCGAGGAACCGCTCGCGCGCCTCGGCCCGCGGGGCGGACACATCCCCGCCTTCCGCCGCGCGGGGCTGGCCTCTGTCCACCAGGGGGTTCCGGAGTCCCTGTTCACGCGGGGAGAGCCGGTCTTCGTCCCGCCGGCGTCGCCCTTCACCAGCGTCCTGCACTCCGGGAAGTCCCATTTCGAGCCGCTGCTGGACCCTGGCACGTGGCTGGACCACCAGGACGCGGCGCGGGCGGAGAAGGTCCGTGAGCACATGATGCACTCTTTGATGATCGTTCCGATCCGCGCGCGGGGTGCGGTGCTGGGCGTGGCGGTGTTCGTGCGGATGGCGGACTCCGTGCCGTTCGAGGAGGAGGACCTGCTGCTGGCCGAGGAACTCGTCAGCTGGGCCGCGCTGTCCTTGGACAACGCCCGCCAGTACGCCCGTGAACGCTCCACGGCCCTCTCCCTGCAGCGCCACCTGCTCCCCCACCACGCAACAGGCGGAACAGCCGCCACTGTGGCCTGGCGCTACCAGCCCGCCGACAGCCATCAAGGCGTCGGGGGCGACTGGTTCGACGTGATCGAGCTGTCCGGCGCCCGCCTCGCCCTGGTCGTCGGCGACGTGGTCGGACACGGCATCAACGCCGCCGCCACCATGGGCCAACTCCGCACCGCCGTACGCACCCTCGCCAGCATGGACATGCCCCCCGACGAACTCCTCGCCCACCTCGACGAGCAGGTCACCCGCCTCGCCGAGGAAGACGCCGACCCCGAGGACCCAAACACCGCGACAATGGTCGCCACATGCCTGTACGCCGTCTACGACCCGGTCACCCGGCAGTGCACGATGGCGCGGGCAGGCCACCCCCCGCCCGCGATCGTCGACCCGCACGGCCACGTCGTCTTCCCCGACCTGCCCACCGGAGCCCCACTCGGCCTCGGACTGGTCCCCTTCGAATCCGTGACACTGGACCTGGCCGAGAACAGCGTGCTCGCCCTCTACACCGACGGCCTGATCGAAGCCCGCAACCACGACCTCGACACCGGCATGAACCGCCTGGCCGCCGCCCTCGCACGACCAGACCTCCCCCTCAAAGACCTCTGCTCGACCGCCGTGGACACACTGTCCACCAAGGCACCGAGTGACGATGTCACCCTGCTCCTCGCCCGAACCCACGCACTCGGCCCGAACCAGGTCGCCTCGTGGCAGCTTTCGGACGACCCAGCCGCCGTCGGCCGCGCCCGGGCCCTGACCACCCGTCAACTGCATCAGTGGGGACTGGAGCACGTGGCCGAGTCCACCCAACTGATCGTCAGCGAACTGGTCACCAACGCCATCCGCCACGGCAACGGCCCGATCCACCTGCGCCTCATCCGGCACGAGATGCTGACCTGCGAGGTCTTTGACACCAGCAACAGCTACCCGCGCCTTCGCCACCCCAGCACCACCGACGAGAACGGCCGCGGCATCCTCCTCGTCACGCAACTGGCCCGCAGATGGGGAACCCGCCACACACCAGACGGCAAAATCATCTGGGCCGAACAGCAACTGACACCCAGCCCGTGAGACCAACCACCCGAATTCACCACACGCGCCGCTGCTTGGCAAGGCAGGCCATACGCCCTCCGCGGGCCCGTATCCAGTTCCGCAGCGTCTCCGTGTTGACTCCCAGATCGGCGTCTACCTGCTTGATCGTTGCTCCCGGCCGCGACCGTTACAACGCGACCGCGTCCGCCTTGCCCCCGGCGGATAGCACTTCATCACCATGAGGTGACTCCTGTTCTCAGATCCTCAAGATCAGCATCTTGAGTGTCCAAGATCAAGGGTCAAGGCTCAAGGCCGGGTAGTTAACGGATTTGCGCTGGTGGCAAGGGGTTTCGGCTTCGAGCGCAACGTGGGCAACGGGATCGACGTTGATCGGATAGTCCG
>NZ_JBSFDW010000078.1:0-13977 GCF_053594115.1 Streptomyces sp. NPDC001970
GCCGGCCGGGCTGGTGCGGCTGCTTGCCCGTGTCGGCGGTCGACCCGTCACCTATCAGCCGAACGGGCGCGGTGCTGGGACCGGGCGACGCACCACCGCCCCCGCCCTTCCCCCCGCTGCCGCCGGACCGTCCCGCACCGTCCCTGCCAGAGCCAGAGCCGAAGCCCGTGCCGCAGCCGGCCATGCCCAGCGCCGCTGCGGCCCCAAGGCCCGCTCCGAACAATCCCCTTCGGCTGATCCCGCGCATGCCCCGGGGCACGGTCTTCTCTGCCGGGGCGGGGGCAGCGGTGGCGGGTTCGTCGGGCTGGTGATCGGCGGCTTCGGCCTGTTGCCAGGTGACCTGCAGTGCATCGCGCTTGCCGATCTTCTGGAGGCGTCCGCCAATCAGATGCTGGATGCGCTGCAGGCTGTCCTGGTCGGTGGCTTCGACGCGGAGCGTCAGCGAGTCGGGGCCGGCTTGCAGGGTGCACCGGCCCGAGCCGACGTCGATGGTCCCGTGTGTGTCGGACCATTCGACGTGCCGGATCTGGGGCGGTGTCTTGCCATCGTGGTGCAGGCGGAGCCGGTGGCGTATCTGGCCGCCCATCTGGCCAGGGTGCTCGCACAGCTGTGCCAGGTACCGGCTCGGGCGGTCGGTCCGGACGTGGGCTTCGGCGATCAGCATGAAGGTCCTGTTCGAGGGCGCGGTGAGGATTGCACGGTGTTCAGATGCGGGTGAGGGTGGCCGGCCAGGACCTGAAGACCGTGGGGTCGGTGGTGATGTCGATGGTGGCTGGTCCGATGACATCGACCCGCCGGCCGTCCGGGAACGCGGCCCGGATCTCGTCCCGCGTCGGAGTCGGCTTTGTACTGCCCCACTCTCCGGACTGCCGGTCGCTGAGGCCGAGCATCACATAGCGGCCGCATGGCGGGGTGACGGAGCCCAGACCGTCATCTCGCCCTTGATCACGTACCCGAACCCGGGACCGGTGTGGCGGTGCGGCGGGGAACCCGTGCTGCCGGGCGGCAGAGTGATCAAGACCGTCGCCGCCTCCGCATTGCCGGGAATCGGTACATTCGGGACCGACGCCAGGATCTGGACCGTCGGCGACGGCGGAGTCGCCTTGCGGTTTTCGACGTGCTGCGAATCTTCGACGCTCATGATGGTGAACCCCACCTTCCGTGGTTGTGCTGCTTCTCATGACAAGGCGACGCGGTGATCTGTGACACCGGATCAGCCGGAGCCCGTCAACCTTGATGTTTCACGACGGTCCGGGACCTCCCCCCAAGTGGTGGCCACCTTGCCTCGGCCCCCCGGTGGGGGTCGGGAGCGAGATCGTGGTGATGAAGGTCTGTTCACCCGAGTTCAAGGCCGATGCTGTGGCCTGTTCCACTCGGACCCTGAACTCAGGGCACGGTCTTGGTCTCCGCACGGTGCCGTCCAGTGCGGTGGACAGGCGTCGCTCGGGGTCCTCCGACACCACTCACGCCATCCACGAGTCACAGACGCTGCGCATCGAGCGTGTCCACGGAGGACGTCCCCGCGAACTCGCCTGGCAGTGGCCGCGTACGAGACGCCCGTCTTCAACCGGATGTGGCACCTCACCGCGACTGGCGCCACCCCGATCCCTGTGCTCCAGGCTCTGCCGCACCACCTCGCCGATGGTGACGGGTTGGACTCCGCCATCGGTAGCCGTCTGGACGAGAAGTCCGTCACCACCGCCACTGGGGCTTCCGTACGTGCGGGCGACGCTGCGCGGGGCGCGGGGCCCGCGGACGCCGTCGGTCACCGCGCCGAGGTACCGCATCACCCCAGGACAGTGTGTCCAAACAGTGGTAAATCAGTGGGCATGGTGTCTCCCCATCACCGTGCTGCACCGCACCTTCCGTCCACGAAGACACCGCACCGACGGGCCCCCAGTACGACCATCGCACCCCGTGTGCCATGCCATATTCTGACGATCAGCCGCACATTGGGGGGTGGAGCCGGCTCCTGCCCCCGTTCCTCCGATCTCCGCAGGGGACCCGGCTGGGCGGATCACATTGCAGCGAGAATGCCACTGACACACAACACAGTGTCACAGTATTACTATGCATCCAGCGTCGCCCCGAGTCGGGGCCGCCTCATGGCCCCTCCCCGCGTGAACGCGGGGCGCGGCACGACGGCCACTCAGTTCTCTTCGCAGTGACAGTCGTCGGCGGCACCATCGGACCGGGCGGCGCCCACCTGATCTCATAGCAGAAAGACTCGGATGCGCATCAAGAACGTGAGCATCGTGCTCGCAGGCTCCGCCGTGATGGCCACCCTGGCCGCCTCCCCGGCCGGCGCAGCCACCTCCTCCCTACCCAACCCTTTTGTCACCGCGGTCCTCAAGGTGCAGAAGCAGGCCATGGCAAACGGGGCACCCGGTGCCCTCACCCGCATCGACTCGGGCACCTCGAGCTACCGCATCTCGATGGGGCAGGCGGACGCCGCCGCTCACGTCGCGATGGACGCCGACCGCCGGTTCCGGGTCGGCAGCGTCAGCAAGAGCTTCACCACGGTGGTGCTCATGCAGCTGGCCGCCGAGGGGCGTATCGACCTCGACGCCTCGGCGAACACCTACCTCCCGAAGCCGCTGCCGGACGACCGCATCACCGTGCGGCACCTGCTCAGCCACCGCAGTGGTCTGTGGGACTACACCAACGAGATGTTCTACTACACCGTTCCGGGCTTCGAGTCCGTGCGGAACAAGGTGTTCACCTACCAGGAGCTGATCGACCTGTCGACGGCCCACAAGGTGAACAACGAGCCGGGAGCCGCCTACAGCTACTCCAACACCAACTTCGTGGTGCTGGGCCACCTCATCGAGCACCTCACCGGCGTGCCGATGGCCACCCACTACCAGCAGCGCATCTTCGAGCCTCTGAGGCTCAAGAACACCTCCTACGTGCACCCGCAGACCGCCATCTCCGGTTCCCACGCGCGTGGATACCTGCGTCAGGACGACACCACGCTGCCGCTGGTGGACTCCACCGAGCAGACCGTCTCGTGGGGGCAGTCGGCCGGAGCGGTCATCTCCAACTCCGCCGACCTCAACCGCTTCTTCTCCTCCCTCGTCTCCGGCAAGCTCGTCCCCCAGGCGCAGCTGCAGGACATGATGAGCATGGTTCCGGTCAACTCGGACGGCACCCAGTCCTACGGACTCGGCCTGCGCGGCCGCAAGCTCTCCTGCGGCGTGACGGTGTACGGCCACACGGGTACCGTCCAGGGCTACTACACCTACGCCTTCACCACGGCTGACGGCAAGCGCAGCATGACGTCCATGGCCAACACCTCCAACAACGGAACCGTGAACACCGTCCTCGGCGGCACGCTGGAGGCCGCGTTCTGCGGCACCACCGTCGCCAAGGCCGACAAGTTCGCGTCCTCCGGAGACGAGGGGTTCACCGAGGACATCGCTCCTCAGGTGGTCCGCCACTGAGCGGCCCTGCCCTGATGGGTCCGTGACCGGATTCCGGTCACAGGCCGACGCGCCCCTGCACACCGGCCCTGCGGCCGTGGGCGGGGGCGCGTTCGCTGTCGCGCCGGAGCGTCCGGGGCGTGCGCGGCGGAACGGGTTCGTCCCAGCAGTTCATGCCTGGCTCCCCCTTGCCACGGAGCCCTTGCCTCACCCGCCGCTCCTGCCGATGTCGTCGTGACGGGCGACGAACCGTGCCCGTCCGTCCGCGACACGGTTGAGGAACCACCCGCCGTCCGAGGTGGTCTCCAGGAACTGGGACTGGCTCTCGCAACTGAGGCGCCTGATGATGCCCCGCCGAGGAGCGCGCAGCGGTCCGCCTCAGGAACTACCGCCGCCTGCCGCCCGGGGCGGCGAGGCCGTGGGCGGCAAGGCGGATGGCGTCCTACGCCTCCGCGGCCCATGGCGGTAGGGCGCTGCCGTGGCGGGTCCGTACGCGCCGGCGATCGCGCGGGGCCGGGAATCGGCGGCCGCGTTGCCGTGCGCCGTGCTGATTCACCATTCTCCTCACCCTCCCGCAGTAAGACGGCGGACACGACATGCTCGTCGGCAGCCCGGGTGCCCCGGTGACCGGCAGCGGTGAGGGCGTTGGCGCAGGCCGCGGCGCGAGCCGGGGCGCAAGCCGGGGTGACGGCCACGAAGAGCAGGGCACCGTCCGTCTTGAGACCCCCTTTATGCCCTGACATGCGAGGAATCCGCAGCCGCGCATATGAAGTCGAGTGCGTCGGCGGCACGGAGCATGGTCGACAGGAACTCGTGCAGCCGCTGCCACACGCCGAGCTCGTGCCACTCGGCCAGGCGCCGCCAGCAGGTCACCCCCGACCCGAAGCCGAGGTCCGCTCGCCAGCGTCGTGCCCCACCCTCCCTTCCGTCCCCGAGGTCCGGGAACCGACCCCCCTCATCCGGTCGGCCATCTCAGAGTTGGTCATTGGGGTCTTTCTCGGAACGGTCCGTGCTCACCGACGAGACCTGGCCCTCCCGCATGATGCGCACCTTGTGCTCACCGCAGTTCAGGCACGTCGGCCGGGACAGCGGCGACGGAACGCGCACCCCGTCCGCTTTGTAGATGATGAAGTCGTGTCCTGCGGCGTCCGTGTGGTGCTCTATGTCGTACGCCTGCTCCCAGCCGTATCCGCAGCGCATACAGGCAAAGGCATAGGCCTCGTGTGCGATGCGGATACCTGCGTTCTCGCTCATGTGAGCTCCTCTGGGTGTGTTGAGCGCGGTGTGCGGCGGCTGGCCGGTCACATTCACTAGGACCCGACAGCTACCGTGTTTGTGACAGCAGCCGTCCTGAGCCCAGGATTTGGCTGAGCTTCATGTCGGTGCGAGGCCGCCGAGATGTTCACGCGGGGAGTCCGGAGCCGCCGCAACACGTCGACGCGCCCGACGTGCACACGGGCCGGCCGGGGTGCGGTCCGTGGCCCTTCGAGGCGGTCATCGTGGCCACTCGGTACGAGAACGGCGAGTGCCCAGTGTGTGGTGACGCGGCGTGCCAGGTGGTCAAGGAGCTCGAAGAGCCGTACCGGAGCTCCCGTACTACTACCTGTAGCCAGGGTGGCGCTGGGCAAGGAGGTGATGGGGGCGTTCTGGCCGGTCTGACGCGTCGGCCCGTGCCGGTCCAGGCCGGGCCGGGCGAGCGTCTCCCGTGCTCTGGTCGAGGACCTCATGGCAGCCGGTCGTCGGTCGGCGCGGTCGCGCTGTGGCGGGCGCGGATGAGCTCGATCACGGTGTCGGTGGTGCGGTCGAGGTGGCTGCGACCGTCGGGCAGCAGAGCCTTGGGGCTGATGTAGCTGCGCGGCCCGAGGTGGGTGGCCGGGTCGAGCCGATGCACGGTGATCTTCCCGGCGCGGCGGGCCCGGTTCCATCCGCTGCCGCGGAACAGCCGCCAACGCTGCGGGAACATCCAGGTACCGACCCGCTCCACCCGGTCGTATGCACTGGTGAGCTGGTGGAGGTGCTCGGCGTGGGTGAGGTCGTTGGCGCCGTTGTGGAACCCACCGAGCGTGATCAGCAGGAGCGGGGAGCGTAGCTGGGCGTGCAATGCGTCGACCGCGCCGGTGGCGACCTGGGCGCCGCCGCTGTAGCTGAGCAGCACCACGGGGATACCACTGTCGGGCCGGTAGCCGGCGAGCCGGAGCTGAGTGGCGATCTGGGAGCCGACCGCCCGGTTGTAGAGCGGGCGGTAGCGGTGGTCGGCGGCGACGAAGATCTGCATGACATTGTGCAGGAACAGCAGCAGCCCGACACGGCGGCGCAGCCACACCCACACCGGCCGATCGGCCAGCGGGTCGGCCAGCGGCGAGTAGGGCTGGACCTGACCCAGCACCCGCAGCTCCGGCGCTGCGGCGAGCAGGGCCTTGACCAACTGGCCACCGTCCCGGGTGTCGCGGACACGGCGTTTGCCGATGCCGTCCAGGTAGACCAGATAGGCATGCGGGGGACCGTCCGGGGCCGCGCCCCGGGCATAGGGCACGCCTTCCGGGAGCTCGGTGGCAGGGATCCGCCATCCGGCGCTGTAGGCCAGCACCTCGTAGCGGGCCAGCAGAGCTTCGGCGAGCAGAGCGAGCCCGAGCCCGCCGACCCAAAACAGGTGACCGTTCATGCCATCGCCTCCGGTGCCCTGCGCGCACTGATCCTCACGACCAGACGCCGAACGGCCTCCACCGCCACACCCAGGCCGACCCCGGCGACGGCCACGCAACCGGCGGCGGCCCACCAGCCCAGCCCGCTCGCCGCGGCGAGCGGACCGGCCAGACCGGCCCCGACCCCCACAAAGAGCAACAGGTGGAGCAGGGGCCCGAGCAACGGGAACGCAAGAACGCCGGCGAGCACCAACGGGGCGAGCAGACCCGGTGTCCACACCAACCCACCGCCTGGCGGCGGAGAGGACTGCACCAGCTCGGCCAGGGTCCACGCGCTCAGCGGCCACAGCACGAAAACAGCGGCCTCGACGAGGCCGGCGGGCAGCAGCACCCCGGCCACAACAGTCCGCGACATGCCAGGCCGGCGCGATACCAGAGGCAGCATGCGCCCGGCGGCCTCCGACAGCCCGGCGAACAGCAGCAAGATGACGACGACGGCTGACATCACTCAACCCGCGGTGACGGATCGACGGGAACCGACTGACTGGCCGAGTCGGCCGCATGCAGATACCGCTCGAGTTCGTCGGCGGCGCGCCGATATCCACCCGCCTCGTGCTGGGCGACCTGCAGCCTGGCCGCGGCCGCCCGGAACCGGGAGTCGTCCAGCAGGCGCCGGGCGAGGGCACGCACGGAGCCCTCGGTGACGTCCTGGGCAGCGATCGACAGGCCGGCGCCGAGCCCGACCACACGACGGGCCACCAACGGCTGGTCGGCGCCCTGCGGGACCACCAGCATCGGAACCCCCGCGTAGATGGCCTCATTGACGCTGTTCATCCCGCCGTGGGTGACGAACAGCGCCGCACGGGCCAATACCTCCGGTTGCGGCACGAAACGGCGGGCGAGCACGTTGGCCGGCAACGGACCCAGCGCGGCGGGATCGGTCTGCCCGGTGGAGACGATCACGGTGCCGCTCAGCGGGGCGAGCGCGGTGGCGAAGCTGCGCAGCAGTCGCGGGCCGGCATTGAACACCGTGCCCAACGACGCATACAGCACCGGGTCCTGCAGCCGGCCGACCGGGAACGACGGGTCGACCGGCCGGGCGCCGATACTCGGGCCGACGAACCGGTAGGACTGGTCGACATCCTCGACGGCAGGCTGGAACGCCCGCGAGGTGTACACCAGATTGAGCGGCTGGCGGATGTTGCCCAGGTCGAACCAGGGCAGCCCGCGCATGTCGTAGCGTCGCCGCAGCTCCCGGCGCGACCGCACGTAGCCCTGGAGGTTGCGGGGCCGGGCCGCCGCCGAAGCCAGCAGGTCCCACGACCCGCGGGTGGGGCTGGGCACACGCCGGTTGTAGGCGAACGTGGTGAACGACGACACCGCCGGCACCCCGAGCTCGCGCGCGGCAACCGCGCCCCACAAACAGGCACTGTCGTGAACGATCAGATCGGGCCGGACACGGCGCAGGTCGCTGAGCACAGCGGGCAGCAAACGGACGGCCGCCCCCGCAAGCCCCTCCATCAGCGTGATCGGCATCGGCGGATCGGGCAACGACTGGTCGCCCCCCGGATAGAGGCACACCGTCGCACCGGTGGCCATGACCTCCTCACGGAACGCGGGCGAGGTGTAGTACGTAACGGAATGGCCGCGCCGGACAAGCTCGGCCACAACCGGCAGCGTCGGATTGACGTGCCCGTGCATGGCAATGTTGAGGAACGCAAAGGTACTCACAGGCCGACCCCCGATACGGAAGGAGTCGATGCCTCGGCCGGACCGGCCGATGCCGACGGAGGATCGTCGACCCGGTACAGGCCCGGCCCACTGATGCACAGCCCGTCGAGAAAGCGCCCCGCGGTGCGGGACGCGGTGCTGATCAGCCGCTGGGAATGGCCGAAGTCCCACGGGGCGGGCCAGGCGTCGACGCCGGTCGGCACCACGACGGTCGGGATGTGCCGGGACACCTCGTGCAGATCACGCTCGATCTGATGGTGCATCAGCAGCAGCCCGGCCCTGGCGGCGATCGCTCTGGCCCGTCGACGCGGGATGACCGGACTCAACGGCGAGCTCTCCGGCCCGGTCGACAGCACCACTACGCTGGCCGCCCCGGCCTGCTGAGCCGCCAGTACCGGGACATAGGCGATCAACCCGCCGTCGACGAGCGTCCTGCCCTCACGGTCCACGGGGGGCAGCATGCCTGGAATGGCCGTGCTGGCCAGCAGTGCGGACTCGAGGTCTCCGTGGTCGAGCAACGCCGGCGCTCCGGTGACGAGGTCCATGGCCACCGCGGTGAACGGGACGGCCAGCTCCTCGATCCGAGACGGCAGCCCGGACCGGGCGATCAGCCGACGCAGGCCGCGATCGGTGAAGATGCTGGCCCGTGAGGACGGGTAGCCGAGCGGATACACCTCACGGCGACGCAACCGGGTCCACACATCGTCCAGCCACGGCGCGGCCCCGCCGGGGTTGGCGGCCGCCATGGCCCCGTTGAGGGCGCCCACCGAGGTTCCGATGATCATGTCCGGGACGAATCCGCGCTGCTCCAGCGCGTACCCGACACCGACATGCGCCGCTCCGAGCACGCCACCGGCGCCCACCACCACGGCCACGGGGCGGGGAAGGGCGTGCAAGCCCGCCGACGTGGGGTCCCCGAGCGGCCGGCTCGATGACAGGGGACGCCTCCCCTTGTCGCCCGTCATGGTTCGACGCCTCTCGGGGTCACGAGCACGCGCCGAGTCGCCCCAGCTGAAGCCAGAGCGTGCCGATGAGGCTTGTCTCTGGCGATAAGTAGCCCTCATGATCCACCGCCTTTCTCACCACGGCACCGAATCGGATTGGTCCTCCGACCAGGACCGGGCGGCCGCCCGATCTGTGACACCACCGGCCGGGCGAGTCTGGTCAAGCCGCTACTGAGACTTGTGACAACGCGCCGCATCCGTCGGCCGCGAGGTGCACGGCTCCCGGCGAGATCCGTGGCTCCGGTCCCCGGACCGTGAAGCGTCGTGGTTGAGCAGGCCGCTGCCGTCCCGTCCGGGGAGCATGCTCGGCGTGCGGTGTCATGGCCGGGGCCGCGTGCGGTGTCCACCGTGTCGACGAACGTGACCGTCTCGTCGAGCGGCGCCCGGCCCGTACGGGCGTAACCCACCGTGATGTCCTCGAACCCGATCGACATACCGCAGAAGAGGATGAGCTCGTCCGGGGGTGACAGGACCTCCGCGACGGTCGTGTGGTACTTCGCCCATGCCATCTGCGGGCAACTGTGCAGCCCCTCGGCGCGGAGCAGCAGCATGACGGTCTGCAGATACATGCCGACGTCGGACCATTGGGCCGGGCCCAGGTCGCGGTCGATGTAGCAGAACAGGGCGGCGGGCGCGCCGAAACAGTCCCAGTTCGCGGAGGCGGCCCTCTGGCGCGCCTCCAGGTCCTCGCGCGGAATTCCGAGTGCGCCGTAGCGCTGCTCGCCGAAGGCGGATCGGCGCTCGCGGTACGGGGACTTCAGTGCGGGCGGGTACTGCTCGTACTCCGGCTCGTCCCAGGGGTCGCATGAGGCCACGCGCTCGCCGGTGCGCTTCTTGAGCTCGGCCAGCGGCACACCGGTCAGCACGTAGACGTACCACGGCTGGAGGTTCGATGCGGACGGCGCCCAAGCCGCGGCGGACAGCACGCGCTCCAGCACCTCCCGCGGGACATGCCGGTCGGTGAATCCGCGCACCGCCCGTCGGGTCGTGACCGCCTCATAGACGTCCAACATCGTCCACCTCCCATCTGTTCATGCTTACCTTAGTAACACTCACGACGGTATCGTTCAATACCATCTCGAGTGTAACTATCATCGGATACGAATCCCAGCCCCTTGGCTCCCCGCCTCGGGCACCGCTCCTTGGAGGAAGCCCATGGCCACGCTGCTGCACATCGACTCGTCCCTGTTCCCCGGCGAGGCATCCTCGTCCCGTTCGGTCGCGGCCGCTTTCCGCAAGGCATGGGAGGAGCAGCACCCGGAGGGCACGGTGATCTACCGCGACGTCGCCGCCAACCCTGTGGCGCACATCACCGCCGATGCACACACCGCCGCTTTCACCGCCCCGTCCGAGCGCACCCCGGAGCAGTCCGCCGCGTTCGCCGCGCGCGTGAAGCTCATCGAGGAGCTGGAGCAGGCGGACGCCGTCCTGATCGGCGCCCCCATGTACAACTTCGCGATCCCGTCGACCCTCAAGGCGTGGCTGGACAACGTGATCGTGCCCGGCCGCACCACGGGCGAGAGCCCCTCCGCCCAGGGCACCCCGGTCACCGTCGTCGCCAGCCGCGGCGGCTCCTACGCGCCGGGCACCCCGCGCGAGGGCTACGAGTTCGTACAGAACTACCTGGAGGCCGTCCTCGAGGGCACCCTCGGACTGGACCTCGACTTCATCGTCCCGCAACTCACCATGGCCCCCCGCAACCCGGCCATGTCCGAACTGGTCCCCCTCTACGAGGCCTCGCGCGAGCGCGCCTTCGAGGACGCCGCCATCAAGGGCAAGGAACTCGCGAAGCGTCTCGCCGCGTAGGCCCCGGGCCATGGAAGCCGTGTGACGCCTCGGCCCGGGACGTCACACGGCGCCCTCGCCTGCGCACTCTCCGGCGGAAGCGGTGGCGCTCACTCCCTGGGGGCCGGTGGCCCGGCGCTGGGGGCGGCCGGGGCGTTCGGCCCGCAAGCAGGCCGCGCATCGATACGCAGGCGATGCGTGCGAGGGCGAAGAGCACACCGCCGGCCGGGTGTGCGGCGCAGCAGCCGTGCGGACAGCTCGGTCCGTGTGGGCGACGAAGCCCTGCCCTCCGCCCGCAGCCGGGGCCGACGCGTACCGACGACGGCCGCAGCTCTCAGGCCTGGGTTCGCCGCGGAAGTCGCACGAGACGATGCACGCCCACGCGGCAGGCAACCGTCGCGCGCGTGCTTACGCCTCACCGCCTGCGGGATAGGCGAACCGGGTCAGCAGATCCGTCAGCCGCTCGGCCTCGCCGGGCGCCAGGTCGGCGACCAGACGCTCAGCCAGCGGCTTCGCCGCCACATGGGCTGCATCGAAAAGCTCGATGCCCTGAGGCGTGATCTCCACTGCCCGCACCCGCCGGTCACCCGGAACGGCCTTGCGTACGGCCAGCCCCCTACGCTCCAGGTCGTCCACGATCCGCATGATTCCCGCCTTGTCCGCCCCCGTCGCCGCCGCCAGGTCCCGCTGCACCGTGGGCCCTCGGTCGGCCAGCACGACCAGCACGGCAAAATGCCGCAACTCGATGCCGAGCGGCCGAAGCGCCTCTGTCATCACCGCGGCCACGCGCCAGTGCGCCCTGCGCAGCAGCAAGCCGAGAGCGAAGGGCGAGGTGTCCCCGGGGCGGTCGGTCGCACGCGAGGCTGTGGTCTGGGGAGGAACGTCGGCGGTCATGTGGGCATGGTACAGCTATCCGCTCATTCGATACGGTATTGTTTGAAACTAATTCGGGTTACGTTCCACGGCGGCCCTGCTGCCTCACGCCTGAAGGACCGGGACCTGGTCAAGACCGCGGGGCGCGATGGCAGGTGGAGGAGTACCTCCAGGTCGCCAAGGACGAGTGCGGCCTGGACCACTACCAGGTGAGGCTCTGCCGGGCCTGATACCGGCACATCACCCTCGCCATGGCGGCCCTGGCCCATCTGGCCGCCGTCTGTGCCAAGAAGCCGGGCCCACCGACCTACCAGCCGGACCCGAGCCCGCCTCTCGACCTCCTGGTCTCCGCGAGTGCGCGAGCGATACGCGGCAAGGTGCTGCTCATCCCCGGGTGTTTCGGATCTT
The DNA here is from genome assembly GCF_053594115.1 of Streptomyces sp. NPDC001970. Classification (NCBI taxonomy): domain Bacteria; kingdom Bacillati; phylum Actinomycetota; class Actinomycetes; order Kitasatosporales; family Streptomycetaceae; genus Streptomyces; species Streptomyces sp. NPDC001970. The sequence goes on from NZ_JBSFDW010000078.1 coordinate 11,866, forward strand.
CCCGGGGCCCGCGCCACCTGGCCCGCGCATCCGCCCGGACCACCGCCCGGAGAACGCGCCGAGAGCCCCGAGGCGGGCCCTATCGGGACCGCATGGCGGACTGGGTGACATTCCTGAGGAACGGCACCAGCGTTGCCGCGGCAGCCACCGCGAACACCCCGAAGGCGAGCCGCATACCGCCCAGTTCGGCCAGCAGGCCCACCAGGGCCGCGCCCAGCGGCATGGCGCCGAAGCTGAAGAGCCGGGCCGCCGCGCCGTAGCGGCCGAGCATCTCGTCGGGGACCACGCGCTGGGTAATGGTGCGGGCGTTGACCGTCCACAGCGTGCCGCCCATACCGCCGAGGAAGGCGCCGGCCGCCACTGCCCAGATGCTGGTGGTCAGTGCAGGCAGCGCCACCATCGTGGCGGTGCCGATCAGGTCGGCGAACATCGCCCGGCGCGCACCCAGCATCCGGTTCACCCGGGTCACGGTCACCGCGCCGGCCAGCCCACCGATGCCGAGGGCGCTGAGCACGATGCCGTACTGCTGCGGCCCGAGCCCCATGGCCTGCTTGGCGTAGAGCGGCATGAGCGCCAGCCAGGCGCCCCAGACGGCGGCGAGCACGGCGACGATCAGCGACAGCGTGCGCAGCACCCCGTCCCGCCACAGGAAGCGCATCCCCTCGGCGATCCGGCTGTTGACCGAGACGGGGGCTGCGTCCGGGCCGGGCGTGGCGGCCCGGAAGCGGCCCACCAGCAGGAGCAGGGAGAGGGCGGCGAGGGCGTACGAGGCGCTTGTCACCCCCAGCGCGAGGCCCGTCCCGGCGGCCAGCAGCAGCCCGCCGACGAAAGGCCCGGCGAACTCCTGCCCCACGGTCTCGGCCCCCACCATCCAGGCGTTGGCGCGCTCCCGCCCCGCCGCCGGCACCGCGGCCGGGACCAGAGCTGAGGCGGAGGTCGAGGCCAGTACGTCGGCAACGCCGAGAATCGCCCCGGCAGTCAAGAGCCTGCCGACTGTGACGCCCCCGGTCACGGCGGAGGCGGTGAGCCAGCCCATCGCCGCCAGCCGCATCCCGTTCGCACCCCAGAGCAGCCACCGCCGGTCGAAGCGGTCGACGAGCACGCCCATGTGCAGGGCGACGAGCAGCCAGGGCAGCGTGAGGGTCAGCGAGACGGCGGTGACCTGGGCGGGAGACCCAGTGAGCTGGGCGGCGAGCAGCGGGAGGACCGTCTTCACCACGCCGTCGGCGAGGTTGGTCACGGCGGTGAACCCGACCAGAACTGCGGTGTTGTGGCGGCGAGGGTCTGGAGGGCAACCCCGCAGTATCAGAGAGCCGGGGTCCTTGTCGGTCTTCGTCCCCTCGGGCACCGCCGTGACCATGATCCTCCCCTAACCGTCTAATGCTTTAGCTGGTGAGGTCACTCTGACGCATGCCCCGCCCTCCCACAACCGGTAAAACGCTTAGACGGTAGAATGGCCGGAACCGCAGGAGGTGACCCGCAATGCTGGAACCGCCGGCCTCAGCCGTCCTGGTGGAGGCCTTCGCCAACACGGTCGACGTGGAAGAGGGGAGCGACGAGATCGCCACCCCGGCCGGGCTGACCGGCTGGCTGAAGGGCCGCGGCCTGCTCGACTCGCCTGACAAGATCCCCGCCGAGGTCCATCAGAGCTATCTGGCCCTGCGCGCAGGCATCCGCGAGGAGCTGGGAACCCACGTCGGCGACACCCCTGACCCCGATCTGCTCGCCGCGGCCGACAGGGTGCTGGCCGAGCACCCGGTACTGATCACGGCACGCGGCGCCCTGACCCCTGCGGCGGGGCTGCCCGCGGAGCGCGGGCCGCTGGCACAGCTCGCGATCGCGTGGAGTGAGCTCGTCACGACCGGAGATGCCGCCCGTCTCAAGCGCTGCGCGGAGCACACCTGCGGGTGGGCGTTCTGGGACGTGTCGAAGAACCGAAGCCGCCGCTGGTGCTCGATGAAGGTGTGCGGGAACCGCAACAAGTCCCGGTCGTACGCGTCCCGGCAACGGCAGGCGACCTAGACGAGCCATTCCGAATGCTGACGGTGTGTCCGGGAACGCAGACAGGGCGTCCAAGATCGTTGTGTGACGAACAACCTAGACGCCCTGCTG
>NZ_JBSFDW010000079.1:0-12850 GCF_053594115.1 Streptomyces sp. NPDC001970
CCGTCCGCTGCCTGCCCCTACCCCTCCGCGATCACGCCCCGCACACGAAGAAGCCCCTGCTCATCGAACAGGGACTCCCTTTGCCACAACGCACTGAGACATGTCTCAAAGACATGCTGGGGAGGCTGGTCGAGCCAGGACTGCCACCCTCACGATCACGTGCGCCCCTCACCGCCTGCAGAGGGCACGCGAAGCACACGCTGAGCAAGGTCCCCGCCCTCCCCTCCGGCGCACGCACCCCAGCCGGCCGCGGGATGTCCCATTCTCAGCCTCTTCGCCCATCGGCACGGTCGTCCCGTCGTAGCCGCGCTCGGAGCACCAACCGGCCCAGGACAGCACCGCGCCGTGGCAGGCGTTCCAGGTGTTCGCCGCCGACCTCCCCCACAGCAGCTCGAACGACTCGCCGATCTCGGCGTCCGCGACCGAGGCGAACAACAGCCGCCGATCCGCTGGGCGGTCTCCCTACGGCGATGCCGTAGCTCCGGACAGACCAGGTCGACGGTGAATCCCGCACAGCAGCCGGTTCTCCTGACCGAGCCGGTACGCAACCCGAAGGCCGCCCGGGAGAAGACGGTGCAGGTCATGTTCGAGGCCTTCAACGTCCCGGCCTGCCACGTGGCCTCGACGCCGTCCCTGGCCCTGTGCAGCACGAGCCGCACTAGCCTCGGGCTTTCACGAGGGGCGCTGTCCGGTAGGTGATCGAGAAAGCAGAAAGTGTCTCTGAGCTGCAACGATAGGACTTGCTGAGGGTCCTGTACGTGGTAGCGGAAGAGGCACTTCCCAGGTGAAGGCCAGCAACGGGTCGTATCCGCGTGAGCGGCGTTGCGGGCGGCGGTCGTGGGGTGGTCATGAACTGCTTGGCGTTGTTTTGGCCGGACGCTACGGATGAGCCTTCTCGGTGTGGTCGCTCAAGGCAGGATCTCGACGTACCCGTCGGTTCCGTGCACACGGATCCGCTGCCCGTCCCGGATCAGCCGAGTGGCCTGCTCCACGCCGACGACGGCCGGCAAGCCGTACTCCCGGGCGATCACTGCGCCATGGGTCATCAAGCCGCCCACCTCCGTCACCAGGCCCGCGATTCCGACGAACAGCGGCGACCAGCTGGGGTCCGTGTAGGTCGTGACCAGGATGTCGCCCGCTTCGAGATCGGCCTCCGCCATGTCAAGGATGACGCGGGCCCTCCCCTCGATGGTCCCGGCGGAAACCGGGAGGCCGATCAGGGCACCGGCCGGCACGTCGTCGCGCCGGTACGCCCCGGTGACGGCCTCACCATCCGATGTGAGCACCCGGGGCGGTGTGAGCGCGTGGTACGACCGGAACGCGTCCTTGCGCTGCTGGATGAGCTGGTCATCCACCTGGTTCGAGCGCACGACGTGGTGGAACTCCTGGAACGTGAGGTAGAAGATGTCCTCCTTCTCAGGAAGCACGTTGGCCTGCACGAGGCGCTCGGCCTCCTCCAGCAGGGCCTGCTTGTAGACGAAGTAGCGGCTGACGATGCCGTACTTCGGGTACTCCCGGTACCCGATGAAGGTTCGGACCCGGTCGATCATCCGCTTGGCCTGGTCGGCTTTCTGGTCCCCGTCCGGCAGGGCCCGCAAGCGTGACAGCACGTCCTGTTCCTTCTTCTGCGTCTTCTGCCGGCCTTCCTCGAAGCGCCGCTCGGCGGCGCCTGGCTCGAAGTTCCTGACGTTGTCGAGGATCACGGGCACGAGCGTGGTGGGGCGCTCGCGCCAACGCGGCCTCGTGATGTCGATCTCGCCGACGCAGCGCATGCCGTACCGGTCGAGGTAGGCCTCTATGGCGTCGCGCGCTTCGGTCCCGCCCGCGAGCTTCGCCAGCTCGTCCAGGAAACCCTCGTCCTCGACGCCCTGCAGGAACGCCACCACCTCCGGCTGTGGGCGGATCACGTCCGCGACGTCGAGCAGCGCCAGTCCCATCTCCGACGTGACGTTGTCGGGGGCGGACAGCGTGAGCGTGTCAGCCGCGTTCTTCTCGCCCAGCCACTCCTGCAGCTTGTCGTTGAGCCACCACGTGGCCTCCATCCCTGCCATGATCGCCTCAAGGTTCAGCGGATCACTGAGGACTCGCTTGTGCTCCTCGAAGGCCTCCAGCAGGAAGTCGAACAGCGCTGGTCCGGTCTTCGTCCGGATGTCGCGCTCCAGAGCGGCGATGGACACCTGGCTGCGCTCGATCAGCTCGGTGACGACGGCCGGATCGGTCTCGATCGGGGCGGACGCACTGCTGGCCGGCGGCCCGCCGGGACCCGCGTCCGGGAGCGACGGGACGAAATCGTCGCGGTCGAGGACGGTCTCCAGAGCGTCCCTGATCAGCGGATCGCCTCTCCCCATGACGTCCAGGAGGCCGGCTCGGCTCGCGGGCGAGGCCAGGCGCCGGGTGACGTCGACGAACAGCCTCCCGCCGGCCTCGTGCATCGGCACCATGGCCGTCAGCTGCCACACGGAGAGCCCCAGGGGCTTCATGGGGTCGGTCATCATCTGCCCATGACCAACGGAGACGTAGACGTGACTCTCCTGGTCGCCGGACTCGGGGATGGGGAACAGCGTCGTGATCGGCCGACTCTGAACGATCTGGAAGCCATCATCTACCAGGCACCATTCGATGTCCTGCGGGCGGCCGAAGTGCGCTTCGATCCGCCGCCCGAGCTCCACGAGCCGCACGACCTGCGCATCCGTCAGCGCCGGCTGCTCCTGCCGCTGCGAGTCGATCGCCACTTCCTGCGTACCGCCAGCCGGCAGGACCTGAACGGCACACTGTTTGACGGCGACCGCCTTGGCGACGACTTCGCCGTGTCGCACCTTGAAGACGTCCGGGTTCACCAAGCCGGAGACCAGGGCCTCGCCGAGGCCGAAGCCGGCGTCCACGGTGGCGACCTTCCGGTTGCCTGTGACGGGGTCGGCCGTGAACAGGATGCCGGCCGCATGCGGGAAGACCATCTGCTGCACGACCACGGCCATGTGGACCGTACGGTGGTCGATGCCGTTCCGCTGGCGGTAGGTCACGGCCCGCTCGGTGAACAGAGAGGCCCAACACCGGCTGACGTGCTGGAGGATCGCCGTCGGCCCCACGACGTTCAGGTACGTGTCCTGCTGGCCGGCGAAGGAGGCCGTCGGCAGGTCCTCTGCCGTCGCGCTGGATCGGACGGCGTAGGCGGCTTGCTCGCCGAGCTGGGCGAGCGCGCGGGTGATCGCCGCCGCGAGATCGCCCGGGATGGCGATCCCTTCGATGGTCCGGCGGATCTGCGCGCTGAGCGTGCGGACCGCCTCCCGGTCGTCCGGGTTCAGGCGCGACAGCTGATCGAGCCGATCGTCGATCGACGGCGCTACCGCCATGATCCGACGGAAGGCGTCCGTCGTCACGCAGAAGCCACCTGGCACGCGGATGCCTTCGATCCGCGACAGCCCGCCCAGGTGCGCGCCTTTGCCGCCAACGACCGCGACCTGCGTCTCGTCGACCTCTTGAAGATCCAACACGTACTGCTCGATCATTGCGACACCTCCGAGGCAGCCGTGCTCCGTTGCACCACAGTGGCCGATCGAATCACCGGCGCCTCCAGCTCTGTCGAACCTCTTGTCGGGCACGTCCTCATCTCTGGTCGCCTTCCCTCTGACGAGTCGGCCGGCCGCTCCGCCCAGTCGGGCGGCGCGCACCCCCGCACCTCCGCCCCGAGCGCCCGCAACTGCACTGCCTGTCCCACGACTGGTTCGACGTCACCGCATCCCCCGTACGTCGACAACAACACACGCACGTCGTGCCCTCATTTCCGCAGGTTGTGGCCTCGGCCGACGATTCTGCGCCGCGACCGGGGTCTTGCCGCAAGCCCCCCAGTGCGCTATACCTTGAGACTGGCAAGGAGAGATCTCCTTGCCTTTGCCTTTTGCCGTCCGCTGAAAACTGACAAGCTTCTCGCTCGCGAAGCGGCGGCGCTCCGCGTACGGGTAAGCGTCGTTGGCCCAGGCGGATGTCCCATGGGCCTACGGATGCAGCCGCGGAACCAGAAGTTCTTTCCCTTGTCGGCAAGGCCCGAACGCCGTCGAGCGCGCCGTCATCCCCCAGAGGTCGTCGCGCCACGCGAATGTTGGGCCACGCTCGACAACCGGGACGCTTGACGGTCGCCGTGGTTCAAATCGGCCGGCACGCAAGCGAACGGCCCCACGCCACCTCGCTCAGATCGTGGCCCGGCTGTCCCGCCGCACCGACCAGATCCTCCTCCTGCGCACCACTTACACCGGCCGGCGCCGACGCCCGGCAAACGCCGCTGGAGCGCCACCCAGCCCACTCAGCCGTGATGTGATGCACTTTCCGGGCTTCTCTCTGCCCACGTCCGACGTCGACCTGCAACAACTGCCCCTTGGTACCGGAGACGATCAGCTCGCGAATGAACTCGGCGAGCGCGGCGAAGACGTGGACGGCCAGCTGGCCATCGCAAGCTCCGCGAGAGCGCCGAAGAAACGCCGCAGACTCCAGGACCGGTCCGCCGCGCATACCCCGGTCCGGCGCAGTGGCTGTGGGTCGCGGTGGAGCCCGCCGGCACCGGCTGCGCCCGGGTGGCCGGGAGACGGACTGGATTCGTGCTGCACGGGCGGCGGTTCACCGACTGGATCACCCGCCGCCGCGGCGAGGACGGCCAGGGCTTAGCGGTCACGGGGCCGCACGATGTGCGCCGGCTGTGCAAGACGGCGAAGATCACGAGGGCGGCCGTGCTGGGCGGGTCTGTGGCTGACCTGGCGGGCGATGACCACCATGTGGCTGTCTTCCGCCGCCACTACGCGCACGGCACCACCGCGCACGTGCTGGCCGGGCGTGCGGTCACCGGCGCCACGCCCACATCAGGAGCGAGGCGAGGGTGACCTGTCCTGGCTTCAGGGGCAGGGCGGATGCCCGAGATTGCCTAGGCACGCCTTGGGCTTTGCCTGAGTCAGTTCCGGGTACAGCAGGGACCCCCACCGACATCGGCGCCGCCGCCCGTCGGTTTGTCTTCCCCGATGCCGGCTTGTCCGCCGTCGAGCCCAGGACAACCCGTCCTTGTTCAGGAACTCGAACTGCACGAAGTTGTAGTCGGCCGGTTCCGGTCATCACGGCTGAACGCGGCCGGTGCGAAAGCGGGTGCGGGCCCAGTGCACCAGCCCCGAGCCCCGCAGCGGACGTATTGGGGGCAGCGACGGCAGCAGGGGCTGTCCCCGCATCAGGCGGGTTGCGGCGGTGGCGTAGGCGACACCGAAGACCAGCGAGGCCAGGAAGGCCAGGTGCTTGGAGAGACCGTCGATGAGCGGATAGATCTGCCAGTGGGTCAGGTAGATGTACATCGACGCCGTCGCCAGGAGACCCGCCAACTGGTTGATGCGCTCACGGCTGGGGAGCGTGGGCACCCACACGAGCAGCGCGAATCCGGCGACGACGAACGCCTCGCGCAGGGGCTCGCCGGGGAAGAAGCCCGGCACGGTCGCCAGCGCCGTGACCGTCACCACCAGCCGTTGCACCAAGGTGCGGGACTTCGCCGCGGCCCAGCCCATCGTGAACAGCCAGAAGACGGTCACCGCGTCCGTCATGTTGGAGCGGTCGGGGAGGCCGACGAGGTCGTAGCGCGTGAGCAGACCGAGGCCCACGAGCGTCAGGGGCAGGCCGTACGGGAATCGCCGTTCCGCCCGGTCGACGACAGGGAGGGCCAGGACGGCCACGGCGGCGATGAGGATGTAGACCAGGGCCTCGATGAACCAGAGGTGGATTCCCGGCCCCATGTCCTGGGGCTTGAGGGCGTTGTGCAGGAGGAAGAGATTGGTCACGGTGTAGTCGTCGCTGACCAGGAGCGCGAAGGCGATCCAGGCCATGCTCGGCAGAGCGACGCGCGCGATGCTGGTCCCGGTGTGGCGCATGCGTTCGCGCCGTTCGGCGCCGGTGAGCTGGAAGCGGGCGTAGTTGTACCCCGCGACCGTGAGCAGCAGGTGCGCTCCGCCCTTGATGTCGAAGACGGGGATGTGCGAACCGACGATGCAGCAGATCGCCGCGGCGCGCAGGGCGACACTGGTCTCCAGAGCCCGTCTTCGGGTGGGGGTCTCCCGCTCGGGCCGTCCGAGGTCGCGGATCGGCGTCACGTGCCAGTCGGGCGGCAGGTGGCCGAGACGCTCCTCGAGGTTGATGGACATCTCGACGTACGAAAGTGAGTCGCCGCCCAAGCCGACGAAGGTGCTGTCCTCCGTCACGTCCGTCCTGTCGAGGATCCGTGCGTAGAGCAGGCACAGGTCCTCGGTGCCGCCCTTGTCCGCGGCGGGGTCGGGTCCGGACGGGACTTCGTCGGCCGGGCGGGTGAGTTCGCGTACGGCCCGGTAGTCGGGCTTGCCCGTGGGCAGCCGGGGAAGGTCGGCCACGATGTGGACGCGGACGGCGCGCGTCGGCAGGTCGCACTCGCCCGCCACGAGTCTTCGTATCCGCCGCGCGTCAAAGTCGTGATCGCCGACGGCGGCGACGGCGAGCGCCGCGTCGTCGCCGGTGCAGAGCGCGGTGATGCCGTGGCGTTCGAGCATCGCCTCGACGTGCTCCGGATCGATCCGCAGGCCAAGGATCTTCACGAACCCGCTGCGCCGCCCGACGATTTCGTACAGCCCCTCGGGGGTCCGCCGCGCGAGATCGCCGGTGCGCAGCTCGTCCACAGTCCGGCCCAGGCCGAGGTCCTCCGGGGTGTCGGCGTAGCCCATCATGACGTTGGGCCCGGAGTAGACGAGCTCCCCGACTCCGCTGACGGGCTGGTCCTCGACCGGTTCGATACGGAACGACCCACCGGGGACCGGCACTCCGATCGCCCCGGGGTGCGCGGCCGCCAGATCCGGCGGCAGGTAGGCCATACGGGCGGTCGCCTCCGTCTGCCCGTACATGACGAACAGGTCCCAGCCTCGCCGCGCCCCCAGCGCGGCGTACTGCGCCACCCGGTCGGGTCCCAGACGGCCGCCGGCCTGGGTGACATAGCGCAGGTGGGGGAGGTCCATGTCGGCGAAGCCGACCCGGTCGAGCAGGTCGAACGTATACGGGACGCCCGCGAGGGCCGTGCCACGGGCCTCGCGGAAGAGGTCCCAGAAACAGGAGTCGGCGACCGAGAGGCCGGTGAGGACGAGGCCCGCTCCGCGCAGCAGGTGGCTGTGGATGACGGACAGCCCGTAGCAGTAGTGCATCGGCAGGGTCGTCGCGGCACGGTCGGTGTCACGGATCCCGAGGTAAGTGGCGATCGACTCGGCGTTCGACTGGAGGTTGTCGTGCGACAGCCGGACCAGTTTGGGCGATCCGGTGGAGCCCGACGTGCTGAGCAGCAGGGCCAGCTCGGGATGCAGCTCATGCGCCGAGAGCGCGCGCCGCTCCTCGATCACCCACTGCCCCGGCTCCGGCCGCACGACGATGTCGGGGTCGTACGCGGCGGTCAGCGACTCGACGGCCTCGGGATGGTCGCCCGGCACGAGGAGTATGGGATGCCCCGCCGACAGGGCGGCGAGATGGACGACGAGCGCTTCGACGGAGTTGGCGCCGGGCAGCAGCACGAGCCGCCGCTCGGGGCCGAGGCGTAGGGCGGTTTCCGCCACCCGTGCGGTCAGCTCGCGGTAGGAGATCTCGCCGTCGGAGGTGATGAGGGCCGTGCGGTCGCCGTGTGCTGCGAGGTCGCGGGCGAGGGGCAGCGGTTTGCCGCTGATGAGCGGTGCGGGGTGGAGCGTCACGGGACGCATCGTAGGTAAGGCTTCCCTTATCGGGAAGGGGGCGGTCGACCCCGGCCGGGCGGACGGGGTGAACGGGAACCCGCCGCGAGGCCCAACGGTGGGCGGGCAAGAGGGAATTCGGTGCGAGAGGGCACAGGCGCACCCTCCTCGGCGGTCTGATCCGCGGCCGAGTCGTTATACAGCGCACCCTTGACCCTTAGGTAAGCTTTACCTTATCAATGCCTTGTTCACAGGTTTCTCCCCTCGGCATCGTTTTCGCCGCTTGCCGCGTCATCTCCCCCTGCGCCCTGTGGGCGTGGGGGGCCAGCGTGCGGTGACGGCGTTGAGCACGGCAGGAAGGCATCACCCGTCATGCGACGCCCCTTGGCCCGCACTCTCACCGCGCTCGCCGCGGCAGCCCTGCTCCTCCCCGCCCTCGCGAGCTGCAACGACGAGCCGGCCGGTCTCGTCATCTACTCAGGACGGAACGAGAACCTCGTCGGGCCGCTCGTCGAGAAGCTGGAGAAGCACCTCGGCACCAACGTCGACGTCCGTTACGGCGACAGCGCCGAACTCTCGGCGCAGCTCCTGGAGGAAGGCGACAAGACCGAGGCGGGCCTGTTCCTCTCGCAGGACGCCGGTGCCCTCGGCGCGCTGTCCAAGGAGGGCCGTCTCGCGCCGCTGCCCAAGGCGACACTGGACAAGGTCACGCCCGACCACCGCAGCGCCGCCGGTGACTGGACCGGAGTCAGCGGACGCGTCCGCGTCATCGCCTACAACCCCGACAAGGTGACCACACCCCCGGACAGCGTCCATGACCTGGTGAAGCCCGAGTGGAAGGGCAAGGTCGGATACGCCCCGACCAACGCCTCGTTCCAGGCCTTCGTCACCGGCATGCGCGTCCTGGAGGGCGACGACGCCACCCGTACCTGGCTCAAGGGCCTCAAGGCCAACGAACCCAAGACGTACGAGAAGAACGACGAAGTGCTCAAGGGCGTCGACTCCGGCGAGGTATCCCTCGGTCTGCTCAACCACTACTACTGGTTCGCCAAGGCCGCCGAGGAGGGCGAGGACAAGGTCAAGGCCAGAATCCACTTCCTGCCCAAGGGTGACCCCGGTGGCCTGATCAACGTGGCCGGTGCCGGAATCCTGAAGGGCGCCGACAAGAAGCAGAGCGCATACGCACAGAAGGCCGTCGACTACCTGCTCGCCGCCGAGAGCCAGAAGTACTTCGCCGACGAGACCAAGGAGTATCCGCTGGCCGGCGGCGTCAAGGCCGCCGAGGGCCTCCCGCCGCTGGACTCCCTCCAGCCGCCGAAGATCGACCTGGGCAGGCTCGACTCCCTGAAGCAGACCCTGGCCATGCTCCAGGACGTCGGAATGGTCTGACCGTGCCCACTCCGGATTCCTCCGTCCGGACGCGTCGTGACTCCCGCCCGGCAGGCGCCCCCGCGCCTGCCGGGCACCGGCGCGCCGGAGGCCGACCCTCCTGGCTCCTGGTCCTCCCCGCCTGCGTGGCCGTGACGCTCGCCGTGCTGCCGCTCGGCTACCTGGCCGTGCGGGCACTGGAGCGCGGCCCCGCGTTCGCGTGGGGCGTCGTCGCGGACGAGGGGACCGGGCTGCTCCTGTTGCGCAGCCTCGGGCTCGCCGCCACCGTCGTCGCGGCGTGCCTGCTGCTCGGCGTCTCCCTGGCCTGGCTCACCGTCCGCACGGCGCTGCCCGGCGCCCGCGTCTGGTCGGTGCTGGTGACCCTGCCGCTGGCCGTGCCCAGTTACGTCGCGGCGTTCGCCTGGCTGTCCGCCGCACCCGGCCTCGCGGGCTTCGCCGGGGCCGCGCTGGCGCTGACCCTGGTCAGCTTCCCGTACGTGTATCTGCCCGTCGCAGCGGTGCTGCGCGGAACCGACCCCGCGCAGGAAGAGGTGTCCCGCTCGCTGGGACACGGTCCGCTGCGCACCTTCGTGCGGGTGACGCTCCCTCAGCTGCGACCGGCCGCTGCCGGGGGCGGGCTGCTGGTGGCGCTCTACGTGCTGTCCGACTTCGGTGCCGTGTCACTGATGCGGTACGACACCTTCACGCGCGGCATCTACACCTCGTACCGGGCGAGCTTCGACCGCACCCCCGCAGCCGCTCTCAGCGCCGTCTTGGTGATCATGACCGTGGTGCTGGTGGCCGCCGAGGCCCGCACCCGTGGCCGCGCCGGACACTCCAGGACCGGCACCGGCACGGCACGCCGGGCAGCACCCGCCGCGCTTGGCCGGCTGCGCCTGCCCGTACTGGCCTGGTGCGGCGCCGTCGTCACCGTGGCCGTCGCCTTCCCGATCGGCACGCTCGGCTACTGGCTGGCCGTCGGCAACTCCGCCACCTGGGACCCCGGCACGCTCACCGACACCGCGCTCACCACCCTGGGTGTCGCCGCGGCGGGCGCCGCGCTCACCACCCTGCTCGCCCTGCCGGTGGGCGTGATCGCGGCCCGCCACCGGGGCCGGACCGTGCATCTGCTGGAGCAGGCGGCGTATGCGGGGCATGCCCTGCCCGGCATCACCGTCGCCCTCGCGCTGGTGTTCTTCGCGGTCCGTTACGCCCGTCCGCTCTACCAGGAACTGCCGCTGCTGGTCTGCGCCTACGCGGTGCTGTTCCTGCCGGTCGCCGTGGCGGCCATCCGGGCGGCCGTCCTCCAGGCACCGCCCCTGCTGGAGGACGTCGCCCGCTCGCTCGGACGCTCTCCGCTGGGGGTGCTGCGCGAGGTCACCGTGCCGCTCGCCGCGCCCGGGGTCGCCGCCGGAGCCGCCCTGACCTTCGTGGTCTGCATGAAGGAGCTTCCGGCGACCCTGCTGCTGCGACCCACCGGCATGGACACGCTGGCGACCCGTCTGTGGACGGAGACCGGCGCCGGGTCCTTCGCCGCGGCGGCCCCGTACGCCGCTGCCCTGATCCTGCTGGCCGCCGTCCCGTCCTACCTCCTCGGAAGGCACCGAACATGACCGACCTTCACCTCGCGGGAGTGGTCAAGGCGTACGGCCCCGGCGCCACGGTCCTCGACGGCCTCGACCTCAGCGTGCCCGGCGGCTCCCTGGTCGCCGTGCTCGGCCCCTCCGGCTGCGGCAAGACCACGCTGCTGCGGATCATCGCCGGCTTCCTGCGCGCCGACGCAGGGAAGGTCACGGTCGGCGGCCGCACCCTCAGCGGCCCCGGCGTGCACCTTCCGCCCGAGCGCCGCCGTATCGGCATCGTCCCCCAAGAAGGTGCGCTCTTCCCGCACCTGAACGTGGCCCGCAACGTCGCCTTCGGCCTGACCGGCGCCGAGCGCGGCACACGCCAGCCACGCGTCGACGAGATGCTGGAACTGGTCGGCCTCGCCGGATACGGCGACCGCATGCCGCACGAGCTCTCCGGCGGCCAGCAGCAACGCGTCGCCCTCGCCCGAGCCCTGGCCCCCGAACCGCAACTCGTGCTCCTCGACGAGCCGTTCAACGCCCTGGACAGCGCCCTGCGCGCGGGCCTCAGAGACGATGTCCGCGCCGCCCTGACGGCGACCGGCGCCACCTCCGTGCTGGTCACCCACGACCAGCAGGAAGCCCTGTCGACGGCGGATCTCGTCGCCGTCGTCCGCAACGGCCGCGTGGCCCAGTGCGCCGGCCCTCAGGAGGTCTACCACCGCCCGGCCGACCCCTGGGTGGCCGCCTTCGTCGGCGACGCGGTCATCGTCCAAGGAACTGCGCAGCAGGACACGGCCACGACCCCCCTGGGCCGCGTCGCCCTGGCGGCACCCGCCGGCGGGCTGCGCGAGGGCCTGGTGCTGCTGCGCCCCGAGCAGCTCCAACTCACCGACCCCACTTCGGCGGACACCCGGGGCACCGTGACGGACGTCCGCTTCTTCGGTCACGACGCCGTGGTCACCGTCGCCGTCGACGGGATGGACGAGCCGGTCGACGTCCGCGTGCCCGGCCCGGCGTCCGTACGCCCAGGCGGGCAGACCGGCATCCGCGTGATGGGAGAGGCCACACTGCACCCTGCGACTGTCTGACCAGTTGCTCCTGGCGACCGTCGAGGTGATCGTTTCGGCAAGCCCACGACACGTCAGGCGCACGAGACAAGCGCCGTGCCGGGACAAAGCGGCCAGCGTAGAACGAACGTTGCCGCTGTGTCCGCAGCGGCACCAGGACAGCGCTCCGGGACGTGGAGCCGCCGCCTGCCCGAACAGCGCGGCGCCGGCAAGTACCCGGATGCACCCACCACCACAACCACACCAGCCAGGGTCAGAGAACGGCGGTGATCCACCGCAACCTCCCATGAGGAGGCAAACCTTAACGGCCGCCGCGCTCAGCCCCTGGCAGGGACGCGGCAAGCCCGCCCCTCCCTACGGGACTGGATCGCGGCCGCGAGGCGCGGCTACGCGTGGAGCCGGTGATCGACGCCCTGAACGTGAGCTACGGGCCGGGCACGGTGGGTCCAGCTGCTGCCTTCGTCGGGTAGCGGCGCGCGGGAGCTGTTTCCCGGAAGTGGCACGGTCGGCGAGCAGGCGGGGCGTGCTGGGGGAAAGACACGTCCCGGGCATCAAAGCCAGAACGGCACTCGGCTGGTGGCGCGGCTGCCAGTGGTGTCTGCAGGAAGGCTTTCACCTGATTTCTCCCAGGAGGCCCCGTTCTTCAGGGCGGGGAGGAATGGGTCCTTGGAGCGGAGCCGCGGAGCGGCGGAGTTCCTCCGTGTCTGTCGTGACCTGTGCTTTCGGCTGTTGTCAGTGGTGGCGGTTAGGTTGATGGGGTGAAGGTCGTGGTGCAGGTGAAGCTGTTGCCGTCGCCCGAGGTGGCGGCGGCTTTGGCGGCGACCCTGCGCGTGTGCAACCGGGCGGCTGACGCCGCATCGGTGGTGGCGTACGAGACGGGCACCACGTCCCGTAACGAGCTGCAGAAGCTCGTCTACGCCCGCTTGAAGGCGGAGTTCGGGCTTGCTGCCCAACCGGCCGTGCGGGTGGTGAAGAAGGTCGTGGACGCTTACGCCACGTTGCGCGGGAGCATCCGGGCGGGAAACCTCGGCCCGAACGGGTCGAGGCGGCGCGGCCGGGCGGAGTCGAAGCCGGTCGTCTTCCGCCCCGATGCGGCCCAGCCCTACGACGACCGGATCCTGTCGTGGCAGCACGACGCGCGGACGGTGAGCGT
>NZ_JBSFDW010000080.1:0-12096 GCF_053594115.1 Streptomyces sp. NPDC001970
GCTGCCATCAGCCACACCCGGCCCTCCCGGGCCGCCTAACAACTTACGGAGCTGCCATGGGCGAGAGATCATGGCCCCTTACACTGGCCGCGAATCGGGCTGGCTCCTCGCCTGCCCGCAATAGCCCGATCTGGGGCCATGATCTTCGAGGCTCGCCCATGGTGGCTGCGTAAGCCGTGGAGCCGACCGCCCCAGCCACAGCGGGGTTCAACCCATCAAGCCCGTAGCCATAGAGGCCTGCGGCCGGCGGTCGGGCCGGAGCGGGGCGAAGACAGGAGCGTCGGCCCGGGCCGCCGGGCCACGCGACGCCGCGCCGTGCGCGGCGGGGGCGCCTTGAACCCGTGGAGGAGATTTCTACTCACCCAGGCTCGGTACCTGTCGGCGTACCCGCCGAAGTGCTCAGCGAGGTACGGACGCACGAGCTCTGTCGCAGATCTCGGGATGCGGGGCAGATAGAGTCGCCCGGCAGAGTGAGAGGTGCGTGACGATGGGCTCCACGGGGTTGTGGGTGGTTGGTGTCATCCCTGATGAGGAGGCCCGGGCACTGCCGGACCGATACATCCACCTCATGCAGCCGGGCGACTGGGCCCGGCCGCCGGGTTACGGCGAGACGCTCGCCTGGTGGTCGGACGGCGGTGACCGGGAGCCCTTCTTCGAGCACACCGTGGATCCTTCCGGGCCCCTGACGCCGACGCCCGCCGCCCGGCGCTTCGCGGATTTCATCCACGACGCAAACGCGGCCACCGACGCTGCAGAAGCGATGCGTGACGCGAGCATGAGCCTCATGCCCGATACAGAAGGCGCCGGCCTTTTCGTCGCGGCCGCCCGCAAGGCGAGCCCGGCCGCGGCTCTGTGCTACGGCCTCGGTGCGGAAGGCTCCGCGATGCTCCCAGGTTGGTTCGGCGACTTTCTGCTCTCTGCCGATGAGGTGATGACCGCCCTCCCCCAGGCCGAGGAAGCCCTCTGCCTCTCCAGCACGCGGCGAAGCGAGGCCCTCTCCCGTATCGCCGCCTGGATGACCGCGATGGGCGACGCCCCCGGCTTCGATGCAGCGGAACTCATCGACGCGCCACTGCGGGTTCTTCGGTTCGCCGCAGAGACCGGATCTGGCGCCACCGCATTCAGCCGCTGGTACTGACCGCGATCCAGAGGGGCTCGGGAGCATACGAGGCGTGCTGTCACCTGGTCGTCGTTACGTGACTGCGCCTGTGTACGCCGACAGGTGCACGAGGCACCTCGTGATCGTCCCTGCCGAGGGTCAGTAGCGGCGGCTACCCTGGTTCCGGCCAGTCGATGAGTCGGGGAGTGTGCCGAGGGGATGGAAACGAAGTCCGCGAGGGTCTACCGGACGATCCGGGAGTGGGTCTCGTCTGAGGAGCTGGCGCCCGGCTCCAAGCTGCCATCGGAGCGCACCCTGGTGGACGACCTCGAAATTGGTCGACACAGCTTCGCCGCGTCCAGGCGAAGCTCGTAGCCGAGAAGATGCTGGAGGTCCACGGCCGCAGCTCCTACCGCGTCCCCTCCCACGAGGTGACCACCGAAGCGCCAAGCGACCTCGAGCCTTGGCAGATCCACGGTGAGCGAACGTCTACGACAACCGCTGGGTGAAGCTCGCACTTGTCGACGTCGAGCCGCCGGGCGTTGAGCGATTCGAACACCACGTGGTGCGCCTTCACCACGTCGCCATCTCGGCTGTGCTCGATGACCACGACCGCGTGCTGATGCTCTGGCGCTACCGCTTCGTCCCCGACAAGTGGGGATGGGAGCTCCCTGGCGGCATCGTCGATGAGGGCGAAGACCCGCACGCGACCGCACTTCGCGAAGTCGAGGAAGAGACCTGCTGGCGCCGATCCCGCCATGATTGTGGGGGTCGTCTTCTTCGCTGTCGCGGGGATCGGTTGGGTCGTCGTCGAGGTCGTCAAACAGCGATGGCTCCAAGTCATCGGCAACCTAATGGGGCTGGCGGTGGTGGAGATGACCTTTGCCGCGATGATCTTTCAGCAGGTCTGGATTGCTGTCGTTGCCATGATCGTCGCGGTGGCGGGGTCGGGCTTGCTGTGGGTGCTAATGCGACGCGAGGCACGGAGGGGCATGGAGCAGCAGTCGGGCTGACGCCCGTTTCAAGTCCGACCTCAAGCACTGCTTAACGCGCCCGCAGGCGATTCGGTCAGGGGCCGTTGCATTGCACCGTGCCCGCTCGACACCGCAGTTCCCCGTGCGATCGGGCACGGATGTGGCACGGGCACCTTCTGATCCGTAGCTATATGTGGATCGGTCGCGGACGGTCATACCGGACGCGCTACGGCACCATAGGGGCGCTACCGGACGGGGGCGGTTGCTGGGGTTGCTGTACTACCGTGCTGTACCGCGGCCTCGACTCGTGCCCGCGGGAACCGCCCTCTACTCCCTGACATCGGGGAGCCGATCACGTCTTCGAGCCCCACTGGTACGGGGCCCAGGCCGTACGCGTCACTTCCTGCGGACGGCCGCGAGCGCCAGCACCATGCTCGTGAGCAGCATGGACACCACGAGCGAGGCGAAGAACAGGGCCTCGAGCCAGCCAGCGTTCGCACCGGTGAGCGTGCCGTCCGCGGAGGCACATGCCACCTCTGGCGGGAAGCTCTGCCGACGCAGGTCGCCGCAGGTGTTCGGCAAGTCGTCGTTGACGACGTACGCGTTCACCCAGCACAGCGCCCAGCTGACGAGGAAGACGCCCAGCGAGGCCAAGGAGACGCCCCATAACGCGGTCGGGCGGTGGGCTGTCTCGGAGCCCGTCGGAGGTGCCGTCATGACCGGGAGCGTACCGGCACAATCTTCTTGGTGCTGTGACCAGGTCGGTTACCTGACTGCCCTCCTCAGCCCACCACTCGCCCCAGCTCCCATCCCGTCCACCGTCGACCCAGACCGGCTGGTGTTCACCGGGGCGCGAGGCGGACAGCTTCGCCGGAACAACTTCCGCCGTCTCTGGGACGGGCCCTAAGGCGACCGGCTTGGGGGACGTGCACTTCCACGATCTGCGCCACACCGGGAACACTCTCGCCGCAACCGGCGGTGCCACGACACGTGAGCTGATGCAGCGGATGCAGAGGAACGAACAAGGCCCAGGCTCCCGGTTCAGTACCGGTGACCTGGGCCTTCGTCGTGCTTCGCACTGGTGGGCGCGGACGGTTTCGAACCGCCGACATCTGCTTTGTAAGGACGGCAGAAGAAAATCCCCAGGTCAGCGACCTGCATCTATGCCTTCTCCTAGCACTCCGGAGACCCCCTCAGTTCCACATATTGGCCGAGATCCGCACGCAATCTGATGGGCGGACGTCAGCCTGCCGCGACCACTCCGGCCCAGGGTCCGTCATCAAAGATCACCCGATGGTGGATCACGGCGTAGTGATTCGACGAGAACTCAGGGGACGACACCCTCGACGACGAGGCCGGCAACGACAACCTGACCGACGCGAAGATGGCCCGCGCAATCATGACCGGCGCACGCGGACTAGCGGCGCTCGTGATGCCCATGCCAGATGCCCCCTGCACGCCGCGCACGCGCCTGAGTAACAACTCTCTCCATGGGTTCAAGACACCCGGCTGCGCTCCGCTCCGCCGGGCGCGCTTCCCGGCTCCGCTCCTGCCTTCGGCCCGCTCCGCCCGCGCTGCGCCGACGCGCGCCCGCATGTAGATAGGGCCCGGAGTCCATGAGTCGATCACCGCATAAAGCGGCCACGGTCCGAACGAGCCTCCGGCGGGGGCGCTCAGGCTCCGAGATGGAGGGGCGCCGTTCGCGAGTGCCGGCCGAGTAGTGGCGTGCGTGGGGAGCTCCCATCCCGTCTGCCATCGACCCAGGCAGAGCCGAGCAGACGGGATGGGAACTGGGGTGGGCGGGGGCTGATGAAAGCCGAGCGCACCACCACGGCCGGGGTGTGAGAGTCCCCGGAATTTACTGGTGAGCCTTTGCCTGCCCCCGGTTATCCTGCCTCGTCCCGAACAGGCCAGGGAGGTCCCTCACCATGAGCAGCACCACGTCGTCCTTTCCCGAGCGGATCGAGCTCTCGGGGGAGGGGCTCGTCCTCCGCGACTGGACGGCGGCGGACCTGGCCGCGATGCCGGAGCTGTTTGACCACCCCGACATCGCGTACTGGACACCGATCGTCTCCCCATTCGACGAAGTGGCCGCCCGCGCACGGCTGGACCGGGACCGGCAGTTGCGGGCGGAGGGCACGACCATCCTGCTCGCCATCACCGTCGACGGCGGCGCACCGCTCGGCGAGGTGATGCTGCGGCGTGCCTCCGAGGGCACGGAGCTCGGCTACGCGATCGGCCCGGCGCACCGCGGCCAGGGGCTGGCGGCGCGGGCGGTGCGGGTGATGGCCGCGTACGCCTTCGAGCAGCTGGGCGCGGGGCAGGTGATCCTGGAGCTGGAGGCCGAGAATGCCGCCAGCGTCGCCGTGGCCACCAAAGCGGGCTTCCGACTGCTCGACGTGCCGCTGATCACGGGTGAGGAGAAGGGGCGACCCTACGCCCTGCAGACGTGGGGTCTGAACCGTCCCTGATCCTCTGCCTCCACCAGGCTGTCAAGGGGGACACTGGCGGCTGACACCAATAGGCACGAACACCGGCGGGCGAGGCCGAACCTCGGCGCACGGCAAGGCCAGGCACAGGCAGGGTTGGCCTACGTCGGCGGTCTCGCATGATCGACCTGATAAGGATGAGGCCACCAGGTCAAACCTGTTAGCCGGGCGCCTCCCTCAGCCGGTACGCCCGTGCCTGTGCAGGGCGGCACTCGCCCGAAAGCGGATCCGGCCACAACGATCCCGCTCTTCGTCCGAAGCGTCTGGGCTACAGCAGCAATGACCAGCGAGCCAGCGGAGATCATCGGGAGCAAGCCAGACGGCAACCCGCCCCATCTCATGCTCTCTGAGGGTCAGTCGGATCAATGGCAGCCATGAGGAGAAAGGCTATCCGTGCCCCTCGCGTGCCCGCTCGACCGGGGAGCCACGGGGAATACCGGTCGACCATGGGAGCTAGGCATGCCGACGACCCCTGACCGAGTTAGCTGGTCAGGGGCCGTTCACGTGCGGTGGGTGTGGGATTTGAACCCACGGTCACATTGCTGCGACGACGGTTTTCGCCACCGCTGCCGACAACGCGGACCGATGTCTCTACGATCTCGCGGTGAGCTACGACATCTACTTTCTGAGCCGACGCGACGGCCAGTCCTGGGATGAGGCCCTGGAGGCCATGGAGGACGCGGCCGAAGACAGCGAGCCAATCCCCGCCGAGCTCCTCGGAGCGTGGCAGCGAATAGTGCCACAGGCCCGGACCCTGCTCGGCGATGTGGACATCACGGAGTATGAGCAGGAGTCGCAAGACCTGAGCCACTCCGGCACCGGTATCGACCTGTCAGTGTTCGGTGACGAGGTCAGCATCACCGTGCCCTACTGGCACGTCGGCGACGGTGCTGCAACAGTGCTCGGCAACCTCTTTGCTCTCTCCGCGATCGTGGAGAAGGAGACCGGCCTGACTGCCTATGATCCCCAACTGGACATGCCGTTGGCGGATACGCCTCCGCAGCAGGCAATGGACATCATGTCGCGGATCACGACGGACCTACGAAACCGCTACGGGGGTTGAGGGCCCCGTGCCCGATCCGTGCCCGAAGGAGCGGTAAGCCACGGTCAACAGCGGGTGTCAGGGAGAGCCCTCCGCTACACCCTGGCACCCGTTCTCGCTGATCAGACCGCAGTCGACACCCAGAAGCGCGGTGATTCCCAAGCTCCGGGCTTCCCCTTGCCAACCGCGGCCCTGGGTGCCTGGCGCGCAAGGTTGTAGGTTGCTCCCATGAATTACAACCGAAAGGGCAATGCCGCGTAGGCGCCCGAAGGTCGTCCGCGATGAGCATTGGCGGCCAAGCAAGCACGGTGTGGTGCGTCGCGTCCGTGGTGTTTCTGCCCGGACGCGGGCGGCGATACGTCGTGTGGAGGATGAGCGGCTGTGGCCCAATGCGGTAGCCGACGCCCTGTCCCGCTTCGAATGGACCTTCAAGCAACCGGGACGCTATCTGAACGCCTCTCAAGTCCACGCACCAGGACTGGAAGTCGAAGATGCTCGCGATGACCTGGAGGAGGTCATGCGACACCTTCCCCGCGGGGCCCGTGCCGATCTGGGCCAACTGGTGAAGCGAATCGATGAAGAGTTCGAACGCCGGACTCTGCCGGATCCAGGCCGGATGAGCGAGTGGACGGCGGGCCGCTGGTGGTGGCGCATCCGGGAGCGCTGACAGATGGCACCGCTGGTTGCTGCCCGGGTACAGCTTCCAGCGCCAACACCGACTGAGTGTCTAACTGCGCTACAACAGCCCCGAACTGAGGCGGCCGAACCACGGACGCTCGCGAACAGTTCCCGCAGGTCACGGATGGTTCCGCCCCAGGTCACAAGGTCGCTCGCATTGCTTCGGGACGAAGAGCGGGCGTGCCACATTCGTGCCAGAACGGAGGGGGACTCACGGGGAATCGGGGTGCGCAGGGGTACGTGCCGCGGACCCCGCCGAAGGCAGGGAACGCAGGTCAGACCAGACATCACCCCACCTCGCTCCTAAAGCGGGTGTCGCAGGTTCGAATCCTGCCTGGGGCACAAGGGGAAAGCCCCGCACCGATCATGGTGCGAGGCTTCTCCTCAGCGCAGTTGCTCGGCCAGGCCGACGATGATGCCCTCCGGGCCGCGGATGTAGCAGAGCAGATAGCTGTCCTCGAACCGGGCGATCTCGCCGACGAGTTCGGCGCCGTGCGGGCGCAGGCGGGCAACGGTGTCCTCGATGTCGTCGACGGCGAACATGACGCGGTGCGTGCCCAGAATGTTGTGCGGCCGGTTGCGCGGCCCGGCGCTGATCACCGCGGGGCTGCGGTACTTCGCCAGCTCGAGCCGGCTGTGACCGTCCGGGGTCCGGACCATCGCGATGTCACAGCGGACGCCGTCGAGTCCGGTGCACTGGTCGGCGAAGAGGCCCTCGACCTCCGCCCTGCCCTCCAGCTCCATACCGAGTTCCACGAAGAACGCGATGGCGGCATCCATGTCCTCGACGACGATGCCGACGTTGTCCATCCGCTGAATCGCCATGCTGGTTTCTCCTTCTTCCTCGTGCGGCCGGTGGTGGCCGCTGATGTCCCTGGGACGGAGCCGGTGGCACGTTCTCGACATCCCCAGACCGCCGAACTCCGAAAATCTGGATCGCGCCTCAGGTGAGATTCATCCGGATGTACCAACCCACCGCCAGCACGATGAGAATGGCTCCCACGAAGGCCCACACCGTGGTTGCTGCGCTGTGCGAGGTATAGATCAGAGCAAGCATGCTCAGCCAGATACCCGGAAGGAGCGGCCGTAGCCAGTGGACGTTGGCGCCCCTGTCGAATACGTGTCGAAGGCGCCGATCTATCGCGCTCGACGTCCGTGGAGCACCAGGGCAGGAGGGATGCGCCGACGATCACACCAGGCGCCTTCTAAGCGCTAGGCCGCAGGTTCGAGTCCTACCGGGGTCGCCCTCTCTCCGCACTCCCTTTGGGAGGGCATTTTTGCCGGTCAGGGGCAGGTCTTCGAGCCCGGCAGAGTGGCTGCACGGGGGCGGAGGACCCCCCTCGTCGCATCGGCGGGAGTCCGGCTGGAGGGTGTTCTTCCCGAGAACTTCCCGAAGTTTCGGTGCGGTCTCTCTGCGGTCGGCGCGAGACGACCACCTCGCCACGACAGTCCAGATGAGAACAAATGGTCATGCAGGTTGAAGGAGGGCCGCATATCGCATCATCCTTGCCACCATGAGTCTCGTCTCCACCTCCTTGGACGTGCCCTCCATGGGCGACTACACCTACGACTGGGCCCTGGTCGATGTGGAGACCTCGGGGCTCATAGCTCGGCGAGACCGCGTACTGTCCGTAGCAGTGATCACGATCGGTCCGGACGGCGAGCAGACCGGGGAGTTCTCGACGCTGCTCAATCCGGGGTGCGATCCGGGGCCGGTGGAGGTGCACGGGCTGACCGTCGAGCGACTGCATGGGGCGCCGACCTTCGACCAGGTCGCCGGGCGGATCGGAGCAATGCTCCAGGACCGGGTCCTGGTCGCCCACAACGCCCAGTTCGACTACGACTTCCTAGCCTACGAGTTCGCCCGTGCGCGGATGTGGCTGCCGGTGTCGCAGCGGCTGTGCACACTGGCGCTGAATCGCCAGGTGGATCCGCCGACGGACGACATGAAGCTCGGCACCCTCGCCGCCCATTACGGCGTCCCCCAGCAGCGTGCTCACGATGCACTGGACGACACCCGTGTGCTGGCCGGGATCCTGTGGGCATCACTGCGCGAGGCAGCGCGGCTCGATCTGCCCCTACCGCTGGTGACCTGCCCGCCCCGGGCAGAGTCCCAGTTCACGCCGAAGCCGCCGAAGACTCCCTGCGCGTACCGCAATCCCGGACGACTGGCTCCCGGCGGACCTCTCCAGCAGGGAATGAAGGTCGCGATCACTGGTGAGACCGCCCATGCCCGAGCGGAGCTGGTCGGGCGGGCGGTTGCCACTGGGCTGAACATGATGACCTCCGTAAGCCGGCACACCAGCCTGCTGGTCACCAATGAACCGGCGTCCGATTCAGCGAAGGCCCGACGCGCGCTCGCCGAAGGCGTGCCGGTCATCGACGAGCACACCTTCCTACGGCTGTTGGCCGACGTACGGCCGGGGACAGCGCATGAGGCGACGGCCGTCACTGTCGTCCCGGTGGCTGAGCCGGAAGCAGAACCAGTCGTCGGACCAGTGGAGCCGGTGCCGACCACAACCTCTACCGCACACGTTCCGGAAGCAGCAGCCCTCCCTACGGCCGCCCCCGACGTGTCAGTACCAGCTCCGCGCCAACCGGAGCCCTCCGTCGGCACCTTGGACAAGCCTCTGGCGGGGTGCCGCGTGCTGGTGCTCGGTGGTGCCCATGCCGATGCCGCGGCGACTCGTACCCGCATCGTCGGGCTGGGCGGGTCCGCGGCGGTCAACCTGTCCGCCAGCGTCACCGACGTCGTGCTCCTGCCGGGAGGGGAGGGTGACCGGCGCATGAGCCGCATCACCGCCCTCGGGCTCCCCGTGCACGACCTTCACTGGCTCACCGCCCCGACCGCCGCTTCCCCGGCCGAGGCGGCTCTCCGGCTCCAGCAGCCGCACGTAATGCCGAGAGGCGGGGTCATCGACCTGCCCATGCCGCACGGCAGACCCGCGCCAGAGTGGTACGTCACCGCCGGCTGGGCCCCGCAGTCCGGCTACGAAATCGACGTCGTCGCCTTCCTCCTCGACGAGGACGAACAAGTCACCTCCGACGGGGACTTCATCTTCTACGGAGCTCCAGAGAGCCCGGCCGGGACTGTGCGGCTGCTGACCGGCGGCCCGGCCGAGCAGACCATCGCCCTCGACCTGGCTTCCCTGCCGCCCGCGACGCGCAAGGTCGTCGTCGCTGCGGCCATCGACGGCGCCGCCACCTTCGGGACGGTCGGTGCGATCCAGATCGGCGCGGCTCCCGGCAGCAGCGGGGCCCCTCTCGCCCGGGCCACCCTGGATGCCGCCACCACCGAGCGCACCATGCTGCTCGCGGAGATCTACCGCAGGGGTCCGGTCTGGCGCCTACGCGCCGTCGGCCAGGGCTACGACCACGGCCTCGATGTCCTGGTACGCGGATACGGGGTCGACATCGCCGACTGAACGACGGTGCCGGAGGCAGAGGTCTGCGCGTCCCATGGGTCTGGGTCAAGCCCGGTGACGTGGTGCTGCCCGACAATGTGCTGTTCGAGGCCGGAGCCGGCGAGACCCTTCGCCGGCGTCTGCTGCACGAAGGGTCGGCGGCGGTCGGTGGACCAGACGCGGACAGGAAGAAGCAGGTCGACGCTCTAGGATCCTCGGATCTGCGAGAACGCCACAAAGGCAGCCGCCCTCCGGAGCCGTGTTGTTGCCGCACCCGTCGAGCACAGTCCCGCAACGTGCGCCGAGCCGCCTCGTCCGTCCGTATCAACAAGCGTGAGCACCGAAGTCGCCACCCTCCTCTTTCCCGCCGGGCAGGATGGGGTCATGGCACCCACCGACTTGTCTCGCCTGCAGTTGCCGCGCGCGTGCCGTGAGGCTCTTGCCAAGCCGCGGTCCGAGCAGATCGACGGTCACACCATCCTCATAGCAGCCGACTGGTGGAACAACGAGGTTGCTGCCGTTCACCTGCCTGGTGCGCCCGTGACCGGACCAGATGTCACGCAGCTCAGTCGCGGCGACTTATTCACGGATGCGGCCAACTTCGATGCGAGCTCGGAAGAGGAGCTGCTGCGATTTCTGTGGAGAGTCCTCGCCTGGGGCAGCGGCATGAAGCTCCGCCTCAACCGCAAGCGCATCCGAGCTGTGGCGGATAACCCGACCTCAGCCGTGGCAGCTCTGCGCCAGGCTCTGCAGGCGGCCCGCGAGGATCCAGCGCAGGCGTACGAAGCTCTTCGCCCAGGAGGCCGCAACGCCATCGCGTATCTAGGCCCGGCGTTCTCAACCAAGGTCCTGTATTTCGCCGGTCGCGGCACTCTCGACCACCCGTGCGTGATCCTCGACTCCCAAGTGGCCGCCACACTCAGGGACACCTGCAAGTGGCACTCGCTCGGTGAGGACAAATGGCCCACCAGCACCTACGTCCGGTACTGCGCACTCTTGGACCGCTGGGCCCACGAGGAGAGCAGGCGGCTCGGGCGCCGCATCGGCATCGACGAGATCGAACGCTGGCTGTTCAGGCGCTGATGCACGGACCGAGCTTTCGGCTCCGGCATTCCGGCAGGCCACGCACGGTCGCCTCATCTCGGGACGAGTGACACGGCCCCAACCGGCTGCGTGTGTAACTGCGTGACAACGCCGACACACACCGGCGTACGCGCGCGGACGCGTACGGACCATCAGCGCAGGTGAAAGGCACACCAAACCTAGGCCAGCAGCCCACCCAAGTTGCTTCGGGACGAAGAGGTCGGACCCCTCTCTGTCAGCCTTTGGTGAGACGAGTCCCCGGTAGGACACGACAGACGATGGCTGCGCGAGACGAGCCTGGGGCCAGCTGGTCAGCGTCTCTTGAATTCGAATGGCCCCGCGTTCATCTCGATGGTTCCGTCGGGATGGAGGACCGGGCGGCGTTCGGTCATGCGGGCGCTGTAGGCCTCGATGTGGTGGATCGCTGCTCCGTCAGCCGCGGTGAAGTCGACGAGGGCGATGGCCACCCAGTAGCGGGTCTTGGTGTTCTCGTAGAGCGGGGCGGTGACGATGGAGCCACGCCCGTCCGTGATGACGACCTTCGCGCCGAAGCTACGAAAGGACCCGATGCCGTTGCTGAGCGCAGAGTAGGCGCAGAGGAGGACGTAACCCTGCTCGTCGGGACGAACGATACGAAGTGACTCACGACCCGGAAGACGTGAATCGCCATCGAGGCGAATGTAGGGTCGGCTCTTCACCGAGCCGAGGCGCTTGTAGTAAACAACATCTGCGCCCTTGCCCTTCTTGGCTGTTCCCGGCACAGATGCGGGCACCGCCGCTCCAGCTCGCAGCGGCTCGCCTTGTGCCACGTGCCTGGACCTGACGAGGGTGCCGGGTGCCGTTGTCCCGCGCAAGGCCTTTGAGACGGGCACGAACAAGGCGTACAGGTCGAGGTCGGCGCCCAGGCTGCGGCGCCTAGCGCTTCCGCCGTCCCACTCCGATGAGGCCGCGACCACCAACTCGCGGTCATTCTTGTCCAGGCCCATGGAGACCTGGCTGCCTTTATCGAGGCTGATCTTGCCGAGCGGAGGCTTGCGCAGGTTCATCGGATTCGTGGTGGCGGCGGCTGGTGTGGCCGGCCCGGGGACCACCGGCGTGGTCGCGACGGCGAGCGTGGATCCGCTCTTGTCCGTGTCGTTCTGGTCCGCTACGGAGGGTCCCGGAGGCTCCTCCACCTGTATCCCGAAGTCAGTGGCGAGGCCAGCCAGCCCATTCGCGTAGCCCTGACCGATAGGACTTTGTTGGCGGATTCGGTGACTGTCCTTGGTGATCTTGTTTGTTCGGGCAGTCTGGCGGTGGTTCGGTTCCATCTCGCGGGGAGGCAAGG
>NZ_JBSFDW010000081.1:0-11854 GCF_053594115.1 Streptomyces sp. NPDC001970
CCGTTCTTTCATGTCCACGGCCGCACCCGTACCTCTGTCCAGATGATCACCCGCGCCGCACACCTCGAACGAAATCCGGTTTGCCACAACGCACTCAGCCTGGAGAACCCGGGCTGGTGTAGCCGAGTTTGGAGACGTCGGCGGCGCGGGTGCCGGCGGGTTGCAGGTCCGCCCACGGGTGCAGCGCGGCACCGGTGGACTGAGGAATGGTCCGCTGTGGGGAATCCGGCTGGGCGGGGGTGGGCTTGAGCGCGTCCTCGTTGAGCATGCGCAGGACGGCTTCGGGTCCGTGGTCGCGGCGGGCGGTGGCGAGGGCGTCCAGGTCCCAGACCATCGAGCCGACGATGGTGTTGCGGGGGCCGCGCCGCTGCACGGTGCCGCGGACGAGCAGCAGACCGGAGTGGAACACGGTGTGGGCACAGGCCTCGTGGGAGTCCTCGAAGAACGCCAGGTCGACCATGCCGGAGCCGTCCTCGAGCGTCACGAAGATCACCCGCTTTCCGGAGCGGATGGGCGGGTTCTGGGTGGAGGCCCGCACACCGGCGACCAGCACTGTGACGAGGCTTTTTAGTTGGCACAAAAGCGGGATAGTTGGCACCGTACCGAGGGTGCGGACCGGAGGGTAGCGGGCCTGGCTTGCAGACTGTCTGAGGCGGCTGACCTGCTGGTTCCTCAGGGCTGGTGAGGTTCGGGCGTGCTGCGCTTTCGTGTCTCCTACTCGATGATCGTGCGTACGGAGACGCGGAGGGGCAGATTCTGGTGGCAGGGAGTCCCGAGTCGTGTCGAGTCTCAGGCGTCCGCGTTAGCAGAGCTGCTCGCTGCTTCGTCCCCCAGCGTGAGGCCTATGATCCTCACGCTGAGGTCAGCCCCGGACAGGATTTCGTCGATGCGGACCTGGAGGCTGGCCTCACCTGGGAGCACAACCACCCCGGTGAGTCAATCGAGGATCAACTACGCTGAGGCGGCCTGCTCAGCCGCTTCAGTGCCGCGGCCGCCCTGCCGCAGCAGATGCAGTCCGTGCTCAGCGACGTCGTCCAGGCCCTCCTGCTGCCCGGAACGGTCGGCAGTGCCCTCGGGCACGGCACCGGCGCCCTCGTCCGAGCGCTGCGCGAACGGCGGCAGTCCGTACGCGCCCTCGCCGTTCGCCCCGGGGCGTCGGCGGATGACCTGCCACCGAACCCCGGTGTGCCCCGCTCCTACGGATACATGGCGCCGCGCAGGTGCGCAGCAAGTACCCCGATCTCGAGGCTGCCTGTCTGTGGCGAGGCAACGGGCCGGTCGCAGGCGGTAGCGAGGACGTCGGAGTACGTTTCGAGGCGGCGCAGCAGCTCGCGATTGCCGCCCTTGCGGTTGGCTGGGGTGCGGAGCTGGTTGATCGATGCGACCAGGCGCTGGGTGCTGCAGCCCGATTCCCTCAGGGCGCCGAGCACGGGGCTGTGAAGGTGATCGCCCTGGGTGACATGAGTCCAGATCAGCACGGTCGCGGTGTCACGGGTGGGGGAGGTGACACCCTGGCCGAACTGCTCGAGATCGCGGCGGAGTTCGGCCCAGTCGCCAGCCGGGACCTGCCAGGACGAAAGAAGCTCCCGGCGTCGCCCGTAGTGAACACGATCCGTGCCGCAGTCCAATTGGCTGGCTACACTGTCGACGGCCCGCTCAAAGTCCGGCCACAGATCCCGTGAATTCAACTCCTGCCTGATGACTTTGAGGGACTGCTGCGCGGTGTTCCACGGGATGCGGAGAGTCTTGGCGCAATCGGGCCAGGTGCCACCGCCACTCATTTCCGCGAGCTTGAGCGCCGAAACGCGCCGCAGGTGCCGCACCTTCCAGTCGGTGTGGTGCGCCCACCGGGACAACAGTTCGCCGAAGGGACCGGAGAGCCACACGTACGGCAGGAGAGCGGGCACATGGTCGATTCCGAAGTGGCTCTGACGCGAGGGAATGCGCTGCCGCGCGTGCCGGTGGACACCGGCACGGTAGAACCCCTGGGAATGACGCAGCAGGGCACGTGCCACCGCAGGGGAGATGTCCATGCGTCGCAAAGAGGCGCCGATGTTGGCGGGATTGCGGCTGAACGTGGACGCAGCGAGCGGCCGGACGCGATCGGTGATCCCGGCGTCATCGCGTTCTTCGTGACCGAGGAGGGTGTTGGCGGCAACGAGCAGCGCCGCGCACTCGGTTGGGTCCTCGGGGGCATCCCAGGCGATTGGCATGCGTCCGTCGGGCTCAGGGGCGTGGCGGCGAGCGGCAGCAGTGGAAACGTGGCGGTCGATCAGGTCAGCCAGCGACGTCGAGGATGCGTATTGCGCACCGTCTGGCCAGCTGAGCCGGATCAGATGTGCAGCGACGATGAGCTCCCGCCCGCCGCGTGCTTCCGGGCCGACTCGGACCTAGCGTGCCCGACGGGTCGGCACAGTCCCTGCGACTCTCCCGGCTACGCTCGCGCGGGAGCGCCCCGCGGCGCGTGGCTGCGGGGCGCCTTGTGGGGTTTAGTCGATCTGCTCCCCGTTGTGCGTACCGCCCTTGCAGAGGTTGTCCGTCAGATCGGGCGTTCCGCCGCCCTGCTTGCACTCAGAAGGGGTGACGTAGGATGGAGCACCCTGTGCGGCGGCGGTGGCGGTGGCGGCGCCTGTGAGGCCGAGTCCGGCGAGGGCTGCCGTGGCGATGACGGCGGCGAGGATTCGTCGAATGCGCATTTGGTTCCCCTTTCACGGATTGCCTCGGTTGGGGCACTAGTCAGTTTCTCACCCATGTGGGTGGCACGTCATGTTGGGCCAGTCGGGTGACAGTGCTGTCGGGTGCGGGGTCGGTGACGCGACCCGTCGGACAGGCCCTAGAACGAAGAGACCACCCCGGCCGGATGGGTGGTCTCTTCGTTGTTCCGGAGGGGGCAGCGTCCGCAACCGGCCCAATGCTAAGAGCCGTGTTGACCTGAGGAAACGCGCCCTTACAAGCTGTCTCAATTGGCTGGGCCAGGAGGAGTCCGACACCGCGCTTGATCAGGGACCTGCTCCCGGACAGACTGCTCTCCATGAGATCAGTGGGCATGGCCATCAGGGCGCAGGTCGGGAACCGGCGATGAGTGCCGACCTGCCCTTTTTCGTTATCACCCAGACCCCCTCGCAAGTGGGTC
Source organism: Streptomyces sp. NPDC001970 (assembly GCF_053594115.1). Lineage (NCBI taxonomy): Bacteria > Bacillati > Actinomycetota > Actinomycetes > Kitasatosporales > Streptomycetaceae > Streptomyces > Streptomyces sp. NPDC001970. The sequence goes on from NZ_JBSFDW010000081.1 coordinate 3,134, forward strand.
CGTCCGGGCGGCCCCCGAGACGTGCGCCTGCTGCAAGCGCAACACGGGCTGGATCTACGCGGCCACCTTCTACACCGCCCAGGACGTCAGCGGACGATTCTGTCCATGGTGCATCGCAGACGGGAGCGCTGCTGAACGCTTCGCGGGTGAATTCACCGACTCCTACGGACTCGACGGTGTCAGCGAGGACGTTTTGCATGAGGTCACCCGCCGCACCCCTGGCTTCCACGCCTGGCAGGATCCGCGCTTGCTCGTCCATTGCCAGGACGCGGCCGCCTTCGTAGGCGAAGTCGGGTACACCGAGCTGGCGGCGCATCCCGAAGCCCTCGACCAGCTGCGGGCCGACATGCGCATTGCTGGCCTTGCGTTCGTAGCGGCGGTGGAGACGTCGGCATCCGGCGAGCCAGGCCATGGTGCGTTCGACGGTCCAGCGGTGCTTGCCCAGCCGTTCGCTGGAGACTGTGCCCTTGCGGGCGATCCGAGGCGTGATTCCGCGGCTGCGTAACCATCGTCGCAAGTGGTTGTAGTCGTAGCCGACGGCTCGAACGAGGCGGACGGCAGCTGCTGCCAGGTGCAGCCTGACGTGGCCATGAACACGATCGCAGCCAGCACCTCCCGGTCACCATGCCGACGCCGGCCTCCGCCTTGCGGTCGGGTCGGCGACTCCGGTACCACCCGCTGGAACAACTCCCACAGCACATCCGGCACCAGCCGCTCAACGGTCACCGCAGAAACTTGGCGAACATGCCCAACGAGATGGCCTGTTAGGTGAACGAGGTCGAGGTGCGCCCATGCCGGCTCACCTTTGGCGACAACGGGCAATGAGCCGCTAGCCCTCGGCACTGAGCAACTGCGGCATGAGCCGACGCAGCGCAGTCGCACGCTGATGGACCCGCTTGACCATGGCCTGCCGGGTCAGGGTCGAGCCGGGAATTTCTCTGCGGGTCCGGAAAGCCGGTGTCGTCAACCCAGAACGCGACACCGGCCTCGGACACACCCGTCCGTAGTCGTTTCACAGGGACGTCGCTTGGTCCGCGGCTGGTCCGGGGCGGATGCACTCAAAACTCAATCAGTGACGGAAGCTGTCGCGCTGATCGTGGATGGTGACTTCTGTGTCGGGTTGCCTGAAGCGCAAGGGGCCTCCAGGCAACCGACTTCGGACTCTAGAAGAACCCAAGTTTCTTGGGGCTGTAGGAACAAAGAATGTTCTTCGTCTGCTGGCTGTAAAACGGCTTCGCCCACGCTGACCAGCGAAAACGGCGGTCGGTGCGGCTCCTTGGGCGGGGCTGGTCCGGAAATGGTCCGGATCTTGGGACGCTGGGGAGGGGCGCTGCCGTCGACGCCTGCCTCGGGGGCCGCCGTACCCGCGACATCGCCCGCGCCCACAGCGTCCCGGTCCGGTGTGGCGACATGCTGGAGACCGGCATAGGCCGCGCCGCCCTCGCGGCCCTGCCGGGCTTCGCTCTCCCCGGCGACACCTTGGCCTCCCATCGGCGCTCGCCGTGAAGTGCCACCGCAGTGGCGGCCCAGCACCTCGCGGGGAAGCGAAGGCCGGCCGCCTCCCCGGCCGAGCCGCGCCCGGCGGTGTGCAGGGGACAGGCCGGGCGGGACGCTGGGCCGTCCGGTCCATCTGGTCGGCCGGACGGGCCGGCTACCGCGCTTCGCACAATCGCAGTTGATCGGCGCGGCCGCCCCCCGGGTGCCCAGGACAGGCGGGGGAGAGGATGCGACGCTGGAGTGAGGAGCCCGCGAGTGGAGGTCCGAGTGCGTCTCATCCGGTCCGGGGCCCTCTCCTTCGGCCTGGCGACCATGTCCCGGTGCCGCTCAATGGATGCGACGCAGAATCGTGCGGTCAGTCTGTGAGCCCGCCAGCCGGGGGCACCACTCACCGAGCGTCGCCAAGCGGCCTTACCGCGTGGATCCGGCCCGCCGGGACCAGGACCGCGCGACCAACCCGGAAGGCAGGTGCGTCCCATGCGCACGTCGACCCGTATCGCCGGTGCCCTCACCGGCCTGACCCTCACCCTCGGCTGTGCGGTCCTCGCCGCTCCCGCGGTCCGGGCGGACATCCCCGCCTGCACACGGATGGCCGAACTGGCCGGTGCCACCGCTTCCGACTCCGTCACAGCGGCCTGCAGCCGTGGCGTGGTCGGAGACCTGCAGGGTTGTGTGACCGGGCTGACCGGGGCCGGAGTGGCGGGCGGCGCCGCGACCGCTGCCTGCCGGGCGGCGGCCCACGAACCGCGTTAGAGGACCGCGCGGGGCAGCCGCCCGCCGGCACCGGTCGGAGGCAGGTACGGCCCGTCTCCTTCTCAACCCCCGGCCTGCCCGGACACAACGCGGCCCCGGTGGGCAGTCTCGACGCCAGGGACATCGACGTCGCCCCGCTCCTACCGACGCGCACGCGGCGTACCGATGCGGCCGGTCGAGGTCGGTGATGTCATGCCTCTCCGGCGCCGGGCAGTCACCGCCCGGGCGCGGCGCCCAGCCTCGCCTCGCGGGCCTCATGCGGAGCGCCCATGCTGAGTAAGAGGGCGCCATCGTCTTGAGACTTGTCCTTCCTGAAGGCCGAACGAAGGCGCCTGAGAGGAGGAGGAAGTCATGCGCATACGAAGAATCCTGGGCCTCGCCCTGGCCGCGGCAACCCTTGTCGGCGTGAGCGCCGTCGGCGCTGTCAGCGCCGGGGCCGCCTCGTCTCCGAACATCTCCAGAGACGACTGCACGGCCGCCGGCGGACAGATCGTTTCAGGCGGCTACGCCGGCTACGTCTGCGCGCTGCCTGACGGGACCACGCAGAGGATCACTTGACCGGTCGGCGCACGGCTGGGCAACCAGTCCGGCCGGTGCACCCGGCGTGGTGCGTACAGGGTGACGGCACCCGGTCCACCGTCGGGTGGATCGCCCGCGCCCGTCTCGACACCGCGGCACTCGCGATGGTGGACGCCGACCGTCTCGAAGCCAAGGCCGTCACCGCTTCGAGACGGTCCGCGCCGTCCTGAACACCGCGCTCGCCGCCGTCCTGAACGGCCTTGGCCATGTCGTCATACAGTGACCGACGAGGTCGTTCGCATTTCCTAGTGCCGCATCAGGCAACGTTCGCCCTGTCGGGTGGTCTGCGACGATGGGCTACATGGACGAGGAAGTCATTCCCATTCTTCGCGTCGAGGACGCTGCGGCGGCGGTTGCGTGGTACGAGCGACTGGGTTTCGCCAAGCAGTGGGAACACCGCTTCGAACCGGGACTTCCCGCGTTCGTCGAGGTCGCCCGGGGCGGGGTGCGGTTGTTCTTGTCGGAGCACAAGGGCGACGCCCGCCCCGACACGTTGGTCTACCTCCGCATTCGTGATGTCGAGGCCATCGCTTCCGAGTTCGGTGTGCAGGCGCACGACGCTTCGTGGGCGCGTGAGATTGAGCTGCGTGACCCTGACGGCAACCGGCTCCGGATCGGCACGCCGACGGAATGACACTCGCTGGCAGCGCGCGGCAGGGAAGCTGTGCTGGTGGCTGAGCGAGTACGCGTCCGGGAGATCGATGACGACGAGGGGCGGCGCCTGCTGCGGATCATCCGTAGACGCAGCGGGTCGGTGGTGACCTGGCGGCGGGCCCAGATGGTGCTGTTGTCCGCGCAGGGCATGACTGTGGCGAAGATCGCCGAGGTGACGTTCACCAGCGCGGACCGGGTCCGAGACGTGATCCACAACTTCAACGCCGACGGCTTCGACTCCCTCTACCTCAAGTACAAGGGCGGGAGGCCGAGATCGTTCACGCTGCCCGAGCGGCGCGAGATCAAGAAGATCGCCAAGTCCAAGCCGGCCGAGCACGGTCTGCCGTTCTCGACCTGGAGCCTGGCCAAGCTGGCTGACTTCCTGGTCGCCGAGGGGGTGGTCGACGACATCAGCCACGAGGGCCTTCGGGTCCTGCTCCGCGAGGAGGGCGTCTTCTTTCAACGCATAAAGACCTGGAAGACCTCCCGCGACCCCGACTACGCCGCCAAGAAGGCCCGCGTCGAACACCTCTACGCGATCGCCGACGGCGAGGTCATACCCGAGGACGGCGAACCCGAAGTCGTCTTATGCCTCGACGAGTTCGGCCCGCTCAACCTCCAGCCCCACCCCGGGCGGCAATGGGCGGAGCGCGGCGGACGGCACAAGGAACTTGACCGGGAGCCGAGGCCCCGCCGGCGGGCGACCTACACCCGTCCGCACGGGGTCAGGCACCTGTTTGCCGCCTTGGACCTGGGCAAGGACAAGCTCCACGGGCACATCAAGCCGAAGAAGAACCGGACGAGGTTCCTGGAGTTCTGCCGCTACCTGCGCAGCCTCTACCCGCGGACGATCCGTATCGCGATCGTGCTCGACAACTTCTCCCCGCACCTGAACACGAAGAAGGACTCCCGAGTCGGCGACTGGGCTGAGGCCAACAACGTCGAGTTCGCCTATACACCGACCAACCGCTCCTGGCTGAACCGCATCGAAGCCCAGTTCACCGCCCTCCGCTACTTCGCATTGGACGGGACGGACCACGCCAGCCACAAGCAACAGGCCGGCCTGATCCGCCGCTACATCATCTGGCGGAACAAGCATGCCGCCCACGAAGGCCTACGCGAGGTGGTCGACAGGGCGAACGTTGCCTGATGCGGCACTAGCTGTATTGATTTCGGATTTCCCAGCTGTATTGATCACGAGCGTTGTTGACACTCGGCAGGTCTTGAACAGGCGCAGAAGAACGAGCAGTCCCGCCGGCCTCCAGCCTGGATGTGCCGACGGTGATGGAGTCTTCCTTCTGGCGCGGGCGATGATCGCGCCGCTGTCAGCATTGAGGTGGCCCTTTGCCGATGCCCTGACTCATCCTCACCGTGGAAGAGGTCCAGCAGGTCATCCCGCTCCACCAACCCGTCTGAGCCAAGGCCGACCCCGCCGGCATCGCCAACCGGCACGCGGCCCACGGCCCTCTCCGGGGACCTACAAGACGGCGCCGTAACAGCACGACAAGGAGCCGACCGGCACGGTGCACCCGCCGGTCGGCTCCGCCGTGCTCCTCGACGACCCCCGGGATGACTCCGTCGTTCGGCCCATCAAGGGCACCGGCTGCAACGCCGAAAAGGACCAAGCGGAGTCGCCCCACCCTCGCGTTCCGGTACGCCTCCGCGCCCCAGGCCGCCCCGATGACGGCGGTCCCGTACCCCGGCCGACCGGCCCGGAGGAGATCCCGCATGCGCGTCTTCCTGCCCCTGACCGCCGTCACCACCGCCGCGCTCCTGCTCGTCACGGTCACCGGCGCAACTCCCGCCGCAGCAGACCGGAACCCCGACGGCACACCACTGGTCAAGGTGTCCCACGGCGACCCGTACGCGAAGTGCACCATCGGAGCGAGGTCCCCCGACAGCATCGTCTACCCGGCCACCGAGGTCGAGCCGTACCTGTCCGTCGATCCGCGCGACCCCAAGCGCGTGGTCACCGTGTTCCAGCAGGACCGCTGGAACGACGGCGGCGCCCGTGGCCTGGCGGCCAGCTGGACCACGGACGGCCACACCTTCCACCGGAGCACGCTGCCGTTCAGCCTGTGCGCCCCCGGCGGCGCGGACTACGAACGGGCCACCGACCCCTGGGTGAGCACCGGACCGGACGGCACGGTCTACGCCGGCGGGGAGGGCGTCGACTTCACGAAGAGCACGCGCAGCGCCCTCCTGACAGTCACGTCCCGCGACGGCGGCCGCACTTGGCAGAACCTCACCACCACGCACGTCGACGAGCAGCCGTTTTTCAACGACAAGCCCTCACTCACCGCCGACCCGATCCGCAAGGGCACCGCCTACCAGGTCTGGAACCGCCTCGACAACGACCCACCCGGCCCCAGCTCCCTCGACGGTCCCGGCTACATCTCCCTCACCCGCGACGGCGGCCGCACCTGGAGCAAGGCCCGGCCGTTCGTCGACACCAGCACCGTGCCCAACACCCAGACCATCGGCCATCTGATCGTCGCCGACCGGCGCACCGGCACCCTGTACGACTTCTTCGACCGGATCACCTACTCCGACGACCTGAGCACCGTCCTCGAAGCCCGCTACGAGGTGGTCACCTCGACCGACGCCGGAGAGACCTGGAGTGTCCCGGTCACCGTGGCCCGGGACACCTCCGTACCGGAGGTCGACCCGAACGACCCCACCAAGCTGCTGCGCGCCGCGGCCACCCTGCCGAGCCCGGCCGTCGACCCCAAGACAGGCACGCTGTACATGGCCTACGAGGGCTCGGACTTCTCCGGTGGAAAGTTCGACTCCGTCCAGCTTGTGCGGTCCACCGACGGCGGACGCACCTGGGGGACCCCGGAGCTGATCAGCCCCAAGGGCGTTCCGGCCTTCTCACCATCGATCGCGGTCACCGAGCGGGGCACGGTCGCGCTCACTTATTACGACCTGCGCTTCCTCAAGCCCGGCAACACCACCACCCTGCCCACCGCCTACCAACTGGCCACGCTGCAGCACGGAAACCCGAAGCGCCGGACCGAACGACGGATCTCGCGGGTCTTCGACTGGCTGCAGGCGCCGTTCGCCGGGGGCCACTTCCTCGGCGACTACCAAGGCCTGGCGGCAGACGGCAAGGGAGTACGGGCGGTGCTCACCGAGACCCACTCCGGCGCACCACAGAACCGTACGGACGTGTACACCAGCAGTCTCCGCACCCGCTGACCGACGCGGACGCCGTCGGCCGGCCCGACCGCCGACGGCTGCAGACTGTCAGAAGCGGGCCAGGGGTGAGAGGAACTGGGAGGAACAGAGTAAGACGACATCTCAATTGGTGGCTGATGGCGTAGATAGTCGCTGGCAGGCGAGCTGTGGGGACGGTTGAATGTCTTGGTGAGCGACTACTGGACACCCGCGCATCAAGCGGTCGAGCAGGAGGATGCAGAGGCCCTGGCCCAATTGCCGGCCGCTGGCTCCGATCCCGATGAGGTCTTCAGCGACATGACGCTGCTGACGCATGCGATCGACGTTGAAGGTGACAGTTCCCTGCAGAGCGGGCGGCCGTTGACTGTGCACACCACGGCCGTGTTGCTGGCCTTCGGGGCTGATCCGGAGCTCGCAGACCCAGACGGCCGCACCCCCATGGACATGGCCAATCGAAAGTCGCCGAGGCGGTCATGACTGTTGTCGCGTGGCTGGGTTCGGGCGGCGTTTGCTCTGGCGACGATTTCGCGTAGGGGTTTGTCCTGCGCATGCTTGTTCGCCGGATGATGTAGCGGTGGATCATGCTGCCGGGCTTTTTGTGACTGGTGTGGTCGGTGCCGTGGACTGGGCATGAACTCCGCGCGGACGCGTGTAGGTCGTCCGTTGTTTCGGCCTCGGCTCGCGGTCCGGGTCCTTGTGTCGGCCGCCGCGCTCGGCCCACTGTCGTCCGGGGTGGGGCTGGAGGTTGAGCGGCCCGAACTCGTCCATGCGGAAGATGGCGTCGGGTTGACATGCCTCGTGACCTGCGGTGTACCAAAGCGCCAACTAACTTGCTGATTCAGTGTCTCCGGTTGCTGGCGCTACTTGGCATCAGTGCGGGTCACAGACGTTGCCTAGGTGTATTGCCCGATGAGGTTGGGGACGCGGCTGGCGGGTGGTTTGCCTGCGAGCGCGGTGTGTCCGCGGTGGTGATTGTAGGTGTGCAGCCATTGCGGGAACGCTCCGCGGCGCTCGGTCTCTGAGTGGTAAGGGCGGGCGTAGGCCCACTCGTCGAGCAGGGTGCGGTTGAAGCGTTCGACCTTGCCATTGGTCTGGGGCCGGTAGGGCCGGGTGCGTTTGTGGGTGATCCCGGCCGCCGCCAGGGTGTCGCGCCAGTCGCGGGAGCGGTAGCAGGAGCCGTTGTCGGTCAGGACTCGTTCGACGGTGATGCCGCAGGCGGTGAAGAACGCTTGGGCGCGGGTCCAGAAGGCGGTGGCGGTCTCCTTCCTCTCGTCGGCGAGGATCTCGCTGTAGGCGAGGCGGGAGTGGTCGTCGACGGCGGTGTGGATGTAGCTGTAGCCGGCCCCGGAACGTGTCTTGCGGCCCGCTTGGCGGCCCAGGGTCTTGTGGCCGCCGCCGTCGGGGATGTTGCCGAGCTTCTTGATGTCCACGTGCACCAGCTCGCCCGGCCGCTCGCGTTCGTAGCGGCGGATAACACGGCCGGTGGCCCGGTCCAGGTGCGTCAGGCGGGCCAGGCTGAATCGGGTGAGCACGCGATGCACGGTCGAAGGGACCAGGCCCAGCAGGTGCGCGATGCGGGCCGGTCCCCACCGGCGCAGGAGCCGGACCTTGATGATCCGCCGCTCGGTTCGGGTGGGGGTGCGGCACGGGCTGGTACGGGGACGGCTGGAGCGGTCGGCCATGCCTGCCTCGCCGAGTTGCCGGTAGCGGTCGGCCCACCGCTGGGCGGTGGTGGGTGAGACCTGGAAGCGCTCGGCGGCCCGTCGCAGGGTCCAGCCGTCGTCGACGACGCAGCGGGCAAGCCTCAGGCGGCCGGTCTCGGTCAGGGGTGCATTACGGTGTGGCACGAGGGCCTTTCGTTGTCCGGTGGAGATGTCGCAATCCACACCGAACCCGGAAGGCCCTCACCCATTCAAGATCACTCCCCAGTGATCACCGTCACCAACCTCCGTGGACAGAACACCTAGGGCCTGTGTGAGGTCGTGATCAATCGGCTGCTCGCAAGAGATCTTCGAGCCAGATCATCGAGGCGCGGAGTTCGAGGCCGGCGAGGTAGCT
>NZ_JBSFDW010000082.1:0-11026 GCF_053594115.1 Streptomyces sp. NPDC001970
TCCAACTGCCCGCCGACTACACCACGGCCCTCGGCATGGAACACCGCGTCATGCTCGAACTCGAACAGGACCACATCGGCGTCTGGCCCGACGACGCCCCACGCTAGCCCGCCGTGCGCACCTGCGGCGGGCCTTGCGGCGGCCCGGGGCCCGCCCCAGCTGCGGGAAGAGGCGCAGGCGGCGCCTAAGCCAGCCGGGCCGTCACCCACTCGTGGAACGCGCCGATGTGGTGCTCGCTCGGCACCAGCACCCCGCCCCCGCGGTACGCGCGCGAGCCCATCGCCGGCTGCGTGAGCTCGCACGCCTCGAAGTCCTGGACGTTCACCCGGTGGAACAGCTCCACCGAACGCGACACGTCCGCCCCCGACGCGACGACCTCCGGCGCGTACAGCCAGTCGCACTCGACGAGCGTCCGCACGTGGCTCAGCGGAAACATCCGGTGGACGATGACGTGGTCGGGCACGAGGTTGATGAAGACCTGGGGCTTCACGGTGACGGCGTAGTAGCGGCGGTCCTGCGCCTCGGTGAGCCCCGGCAGCCGGCCGAAGCCCTCGCTGCCGTCGACGGTGAAGCCCTGCGCGGTGGGGGCGAACTCGGCGCCGTGTCCGACGTAGTACTGCGCGGCATAGCCACGTGCGAACTCCGGGAGGACGTCCGTCAGTTCGGGGTGGATCGTGGCGCAGTGGTAGCACTCCATGAAGTTCTCGACGATCAGCTTCCAGTTGGCCGCGACGTCGTAGCCGATGCGGTGGCCGACGACGAGTTCCTCGGTGCGGTAGCGGTCGATCGCCGTGGTGTCCCCGAGCCGTTCGACGGCCGCCCCCATGACGGTGTCCTCGAAGGAGGGGGGTTCCTCGGCCAGGCAGACCCAGGCGTAGCCGAGCCATTCGCGCAGCGCCACCCGTCGCAGCCCGTACGCGTCGCGGTCGATGTCCTTCATCCTCGCCAGATTGGGCGCGGCGACGAGCCGCCCATCGAGGTCGTACGTCCAGGCGTGGTAGGCGCAGCGCAGGGTGCGCCGGACCTCGCCCGCGGACTCGGCGCACAGCCGCGCGCCACGGTGCCGGCAGACGTTGAGAAAGGCCCGTAGCGCGCCGTCCGCGTTCCGGGTGATCAGGACGTTCTCGGTGCCGACCTGAACCGTGCGGTAGGCGCCGGGGGCGGCCAGTTCGGTGGAACGTATCGCGCAGAACCACAGCGCCTCGAAGATCCGCTCCTGTTCGCGGCGGAAGGTTCCGGGGTCGGTGTACGCCCTCCCGGGGAGGGTCGCCATCAGGCTGGATGTCACAGCGGCCTCCCTGGAGCGAACAGGTCGACGGGGTGCGCGGTCGCGCCGGTCAGCGCCAGGTCGGCGAGGATCTCACCGACCACGGTGACGAACTTGAAGCCGTGCCCGGAGAAGCCGCAGGCGACGGTCACGGACTCCGGGTGCGCGGGGTGCCGCGCGATCACGAAGTGCTCGTCGGGCGTGTTGGAGTACATGCAGGTGGCGGCCTTGAGGAAGGCGCCAGGGAGGGTGGGGATGCGGGAGGCGGCCTGCTCGGCCATGGCCCGTACCTCGTCGTCGTGGACCGTGCGGTCGATCGTCTCCGGGGTGCACACCGCGCCCTTGCGGAAGAATGCGATCTTCACCCCGCCGTCGGGACCGTCGATGGCCGGGAACCCGTAGATCTGCACCCCGTCGGCGTCCTCCCACACATAGATCGGGTGCCGGTCGGGGGTGTACGGACCGGTGCCTCCGGTGGGCTGGAACCAGTACATGATCTGCCGCTCGACGGTGATCGGCACCCCGAGGCCGGCCAGCAGTCCGGGCGCCCAGGCACCGGGGCAGACGACGAGCTGCCCCGCCGTGTAGACGTTCTCGGCGGTGTGGACGCGCACCCCGTCGCGGTACGGCTCCCAGCGGGTGGCCGGCTCCTCGAAGTGCAGCTCGGCGCCGTCGCGGGTCGCGAGCTGGAGGTGGGCGGCGACGGTGTTCTCGGGCCGCAGCAGTCCCGCCCTGGCCTCGTACAGCGCCACCTCGTCGTCCTGCGGTGCGAACGTCGGGAAGCGCCGGCGCAGCTCCTTCGCGTCGAGCATCTCGTGCGGCAGATCCCACTGCAGGGCCGAGCGCAGCGCCCCGGCGACGGGCCGGGACTCGGGCCGGCCGACCATCACCCCGCCGCAGAGCGTGGCGATGTCCCGGCCGCTGTCCCGCTCGAGCCGCTCGTACAGCTCGTACGCGCGCAGCAGCAGCGGTACGTAGGCGAGGTCCTCGAAGTACGACTGGCGGGTGATGCGCGAACCGCCGTGGCTGGAGCCCTTGTTGTGCACCGGGCCGTACTTCTCCAGGCCGAGGACGCGGGCGCCGCGTGCCGCGAGATGGTGCGCGGCGGCGCTGCCCATGCCGCCGAGGCCGAGAACGATCACGTCGTACGTCGGTGCCACGAACTCCTCCTACCTACGGATACGGTCCATCTGGGGGTCGACCAGGGGCTCCTCGGCCACGGTCGCGGCGATCTTCTCACCGAAGTACTCGATGTGGACGCCGGTGCCGGGCGGGAGGGCGGACGGCAGCCAGGCGTAGGCGATGCAGCGGCCGATCGTGTGGCCGTAGCCGGCGCTGGTGACATAGCCGCCGGCCTCGCCGTCGACGTACACCGGTTCCTTGCCGAGGACGACGGCGGCCGGATCGTCGAGGGTGAGACAGGTCAGGCGGCGGCTGACGCGCTCCGGGTCCAGGGCCGCGCGCCCGAGGAAGTCCCCCTTGCCGGGGCGGACGGCGAAGCCGATTCCGGCCTCGTACGGGCTGTCCTCGGCGGTCATGTCCTGGCCCCAGGCGCGGTAGCCCTTCTCCAGCCGCAGGGAGTTGAAGGCGCTGCGGCCGGCGGCGACCACACCGAGGTCCCGGCCCGCGTCCCAGAGCGTGTCCCAGAGGCGAAGCCCCAGGTCGGCGCTGGTGTACAGCTCCCAGCCGAGCTCGCCGACGTAGCTGACGCGCAGGGCTGTCACCGGCACATGGCCGACGGTCGTCTCCTTGGCGCGGAAGTAGCCGAAGCCGGTGTGGGAGAAGTCGTCGGGGGTGAGGGGCTGGACGAGCTCGCGGGCGAGCGGGCCCCAGACGCCGATGCAGCAGGTGCCGGCGGTGATGTCCCGGACGTGGACGCCTTCGGGTGCGTGGCGTGCCAGCCAGTCCAGGTCGGCCGGGGAGTTGGCGCCGAGCTGGAAGCGGTCGGGGGCGAGCCGGGCGACGGTGAGATCGGAACGTATCCCGCCGCCCTCGTCGAGGAGCAGGGTGTACGTCACCGCGCCTGGTGTGCGTGCCTGCTGGTTCGTCGTCATCCGCTGGAGGAAGTCGAGCGAGCCGGGCCCGGTGACGTCGAGGCGCCGCAGCGGTGTCATGTCGTACAGCGCGACCCGCTCGCGCGTGGCCAGCGCCTCGGCGGCGGCGATGGGCGACCAGTGGCGGGCGGACCACGGGTCGCGGTCGGGCAGCGTGAGTCCGGCGGCGAGCGGGGCGTTGGCCTCGTACCAGTGCGGCCGTTCCCAGCCGCCGCCCTCCAGGAAGTACGCGCCGAGTTCGCGCTGGCGCGGGTGGAAGGGGCTGGTGCGCAGCGGGCGCGGCTGCTCCAGGGGCTGGAGGGGGTGGACGATGTCGTACACCTCGATGAAGCTCTGCGCGCTGCGCCCGGCGATGTACGGCGCGGTGAGCTGGGCGGTCTCGAAACGTCCGAGCTCGCATTCGTGCAGGTCGAGGGGCGGGCGGCCGTCGGTGAGCCAGTCGGCGACGGCTTCGGCGACGCCGGCGGAGTGGGTGACCCAGACCGCTTCGGCGAGCCAGAAGCCGCGCAGCTCGCGGGACTCGCCGAGCAGCGGCATGCCGTCGGGGGTGAAGGAGAAGATCCCGTTGAAGGCGTGGTCGACGGCCCCCTGCCGCAGCGCGGGCAGCAGCGCACCGGCATCGTCCCAGCTGGGGGCGAAGTCCTCGTCGGTGAAGGCGAGTTCAGACCCGTCGGTGGTGAACGGGTCCACGGGCATGGGCCGGTGTGCGTACGAGCCGATGCCGAGGCGGTCCTGGTGCGTACGGAAGTACAGGTCGCGGTCCTGGTGCCGCAGTATGGGCAGCTCTCCGGCGGCGCCGGCCAGTTGAGGCACGGGCGCGGTGGTGGCGTACTGATGCGCGAGCGGCAGCAGCGGTACGGTCACCCCGGCCATCGCCCCGATCACCGGCCCCCAGAACCCGGCCGCCGAGATCACGACGTCGGCGGGGAAGGTGCCCCGGTCGGTGACGACGCCGGTGACCCGGTTGCCGTCCCGGGTGATACCGGTGACGGTGTGCCGGTCGAGGATGCGGGCGCCGCGGGCCGCCGCCCTGCGCGCCATGGCGTCGGCCGCGTCGACGGCCCGCGCCAGCCCGTCGTCGGGGGTGTGGAAGCCGCCGAGGATCCGGTCCGTGTCCAGCAGCGGCCACAGCTCGCCGCAGCGCTGCGGGCCGATGACCTCGCCCCGGACGCCCCAGGACGCGGCGAGGCCCGCCTTGCGGTGGAGGTCGGCCAACCGGGCGGGCGTGGTGGCGACTTCGAGGCCACCGACCGGGTCGAAGGCCCCGAGTTCGGTGAACTTCTCGATGGTGCGGCCCGCGAACGTGCTCATCGTCCGGGACGGATTCGTGCGGAAGACCAGCCCGGGGGCGTGGGACGTGGAGCCGCCCGGAGTGGGAAGCGCGCCTTTCTCCAGGACCGTGACCTCGTACCGGCCACGCGCGGTGAGTTCGTCCGCGAGCCCACAGCCGACGATCCCGGCACCGATGACGACCACACGCGTGCTGGGCACGATCACACCCCTCCGTTGTTGCGTAGTGCACGACGGATTGCGCGATGGGAGACGATGGGAGCCATAGTGGGAACGCGGCGCGGTGACCGTCAAGAGCCGTGGGTTAACCCCTTGTAAATGGCCGGCAGCGGCCGCTCGGGGGCAGCCTGGCGGGGCGGTCCGGAGCGGTCCGGGGTTGCGGTGGGGCTGGGGCCGGCCGGGGCTGTCCGGGGCGGGTTCAGCCGCTGTGGCCGAGGCGGCGCGACAGCTCCCGCGCCGCTGCGGCGGTACGGTCGGCCAGTCCCGGCAGCCGATCCTCGCCCAGCCGGTACGCGGGTCCCGAGGTGCTGAGCGCTCCGAGCACGGCTCCGTCGTGGCCGCGCACGGGTGCGGCGACGGCGTTCAGCCCGATCTCCAGCTCCTCCACCGCGGTGGCGAATCCGCGCTCGGTGGTGGCGGCCAGCTGCTCCCTCAGTGCCTGCGGCGAGGTGACCGTACGCTCGGTGAAGCGCGCCAGGCCGCCTGTGAGGACCTCGTCCCTGACCGCGGCCGGGCCGTGCGCGAGCAGCACCTTTCCGCTGGAGGTGGCGTGCAGCGGGGTGCGGCGGCCCAGCCAGTTGTAGGTGGTGATCGAGGCGTGGCCGCGGGCCTGGGCGATGTTGACGGCCGCGGAGCCGTCGAGCACGGCGATGTTCACGGTCTCGCCGAGCTCGTCGGCGAGTTCGCGGCAGAGCGGAACGCCCTCCTGGGAGATGTCGAGCCGCACGGCGGCGGCCCCGGCGAGCCGCAGCACGCCCGCGCCGAGGTAGTACTTGCCGCGGTCCTTGGCCTGGGCGACGAGGCCGCGGTTCTCCAGCACCCCGAGCAGGCGGAACGCGGTCGAGCGGTGGACGCCCAGCTCGTCGGCGATCTCGGTGACCCCGGCCTCGCCGTGCCGGGCCAGGCTCTCCAGCACGCTCACGGCACGGTCCACCGACTGCACGGCACTGGCCCTGTCCGTCATCGCCACGAACCCCCTGACGCAGGTGTTGCGTATGGCGCACTCCCGTTGCACGGGACGCGCTGACGGCTCGTCTGCCCGGTCCGGACGACCTTATGCGGACCAATTCTCGTGGGTCACGGCAGGGTTCAGGTGGGGGTGGGTTCAGGTGGGGGTTCAGGCAGGGGTGGGTTCAGGTGGGGGTTCAGGCAGGGGTGGGTTCAGGTGGGGGTTCAGGCAGGGGTGGGTTCAGGTGGGGGTGACCGTCAGCCCGCCGACTCCGGCCGTCCGTACGGCGACCGAACCGAACGGCGTGCGCAGCCGGAGCCAGCTCCCCGCCGCGAGCAGCGCAACGCCGGTCACGCCCTCCGGCGTCGGGCGCAGGAAGCCCAGCGACTGGGCGGCGTGCACGGCCCGCAGCGGCAGGCCGGTGTCGCCCACGGTGCGGGACCAGATCTCGCGGCCGATCCGGTCGCGCTCAGCCCGGGTGCGCCGCTCGGGCGGCAGCGCCTCGTCGCGGGCACGGAACTCGGCGACCGCGGCCGCGACCGCGCCCTGCATCCCGGCGACGCCGGGCAGTCCGGGCAGCTCCCGCCAGCCGCCGCGCGGGGGCAGCACCCCGGCCCAGGGCGGACCGGTGACCGCGGCCGGTACGACGAGCTCGGCGCCCGCCACGGACTCCAGCAGTTCGCCGGCCGAGACGGTCACATCCAGCCGGACGGTCCCCTCGGGCCCGGCGACCCGTGCCGTGCGGATCGCGAGGACCTCGAACGACGGCGGCCTGCCGAACACGGCGATCGCACCGCCACCGGCCTGGATCCGGACGGCGGCGGCCCGGTCGTAGTGGATCAGCCGACCGAGGAAGGCGGCGAGATCCGCCGCCTCCCTCGCGTCGGCGAGCCGAAGGGTCTGCACGGGCGCTGTCATGCGGCGAGCGCGCCCTCCACGCCCTCGTCCAGATACTCCTGGAGGAAGGACTTCTCCTCGGCGCTGATGCGGCGCGGGCGACCCGCTTCCAGGTTGTACGGGACGACGACCGTCGAGGCCCGCACGTACACCTGGTCAGGGTCCTTGATCTCGTACGCGATCGTCAGCGACGCCGCGCCGATCTTCGTCACCCACGACTCGACGGTGACCGGCTCGTGCCGGTGGACCAACGGCCGTACGTAGTCGATCTCGTGCCGGGCCACAACGGACCCGCCGGAGAACGACGGTGAACCGTCCCCCGGCGCCAGCCGGAACATGAAGTCGATGCGGGCCTCCTCCAGATAGCGGAGGAAGACCACGTTGTTGACATGCCCGAAGGCATCCATGTCCGACCAGCGCAGGGGGCACTGGTAAATATGCCGAGCCACTGACTGCCTCAGCCCCGGGTGAGCTTCTTGTAGGTGGCACGGTGCGGACGGGCCGCGTCCGGGCCGAGCCGCTCCACCTTGTTCTTCTCGTACGACTCGAAGTTGCCCTCGAACCAGAACCACTTGGAGTTGCCCTCGTACGCCAGGATGTGCGTGGCGACCCGGTCCAGGAACCAGCGGTCGTGGGAGACGACCACGGCACAGCCGGGGAACTCCAGCAACGCGTTCTCCAGCGAGGAGAGGGTCTCGACGTCGAGGTCGTTGGTCGGCTCGTCGAGGAGCAGCAGGTTGCCGCCCTGCTTGAGGGTGAGCGCCAGGTTGAGGCGGTTGCGCTCACCGCCGGAGAGGACCCCGGCCGGCTTCTGCTGGTCCGGACCCTTGAAGCCGAAGGCGGAGACGTAGGCCCGCGAGGGCATCTCCACCTGACCCACGTTGATGTAGTCCAGCTCGTCGGAGACGACGGCCCACAGCGTCTTCTTCGGGTCGATGTTCTCGCGGCTCTGGTCGACGTAAGAGATCTTGACGGTATCGCCGACCTTGATCTTGCCGGAGTCGGCCTCCTCAAGGCCCTGGAGCATCTTGAACAGCGTGGTCTTGCCGGCGCCGTTCGGACCGATGATGCCGACGATGCCGTTGCGCGGGAGCGTGAAGGAGAGGTCGTCGATGAGGACCTTCTCGCCGAAGGCCTTGTTCAGGTTCTCGACCTCGACGACGACGCTGCCCAGACGCGGGCCCGGCGGGATCTGGATCTCCTCGAAGTCCAGCTTCCGCATCTTGTCGGCCTCGGCCGCCATCTCCTCGTAGCGGGCCAGACGGGCCTTGGACTTGGCCTGGCGCCCCTTGGCGTTGGAGCGGACCCACTCCAGCTCTTCCTTGAGCCGCTTCTGGCGCTTGGCGTCCTTCTGACCCTCGACCTTGAGGCGCGACGCCTTGTTCTCCAGGTACGTGGAGTAGTTGCCCTCGTACGGGTGGGCGCGGCCGCGGTCGAGCTCCAGGATCCACTGGGCGACGTTGTCCAGGAAGTACCGGTCGTGGGTGACGGCGACGACGGTGCCGGGGTACTTGGCGAGGTGCTGCTCGAGCCACTGCACCGACTCTGCGTCGAGGTGGTTGGTGGGCTCGTCAAGGAGCAGCAGGTCGGGGCCCTCCAGCAGCAGCTTGCAGAGCGCGACGCGGCGCCGCTCGCCACCGGACAGGTTGGTGACCGGCCAGTCGCCGGGCGGGCAGCCCAGCGCGTCCATGGCCTGCTCGAGCTGCGTGTCCAGGTCCCACGCGTTGGCATGGTCGAGGTCTTCCTGGAGCTTGCCCATCTCCTCCATCAGCGCGTCGGAGTAGTCGGTCGCCATGAGCTCGGCGACCTCGTTGAAGCGATGGAGCTTGCCCATGATCTCGGCCGCGCCGTCCTGGACGTTCTGCAGGACGGTCTTGGACTCGTCGAGCGGCGGCTCCTGGAGGAGCATGCCGACCGTGTAGCCGGGCGAGAGGAAGGCATCGCCGTTGGACGGCTGCTCCAGACCAGCCATGATCTTCAGCACGGTGGACTTACCGGCGCCGTTCGGGCCGACCACACCGATCTTCGCACCGGGCAGGAAGCTCAGCGTGACGTCGTCAAGGATCACCTTGTCGCCGTGCGCCTTGCGCGTCTTGCGCATGGTGTAGATGTACTCAGCCAAGAGAAACCGTCCGGCAATCAGTGAGTGGGCAGATACACCCCATCTTGCCTGACCGCCACCCCTGGAACGAAACCCGTCCGATCGAGGGCCGCCGACCTGCCCCTTTCGCGGGGCACCCTCGTAGTTGATCTGTCACTGGTTGTCGTCGTCGGTCACCGTCGAGCGCCCCCGCACGGCCCACGGACGGCCCGGGAAACGATCACATGCCCTGTCTCCTTGCCAGATGGACGGCGCCACCGGTGTCAGTGGCGGCGCGTACCGTCCCGGCCATGAGCATGATCGGAGAGTACTTCCGTGTGACGGCGGCGGAGCTGGAGCGCGCCATCCAGGACCCGGACTGGGCACTCGACCTCATCGAGGAGACACAGGACGCCCAAGAGCAGCCGGAGCCCCCGCCGGCCGAGGCCCGTCATTTCAGCACCTACAAGACATGGGACCTTCTGGGCTTCCTGCTGCGGCGTTCCGGCTTTCCTGTCGACGTCGTCCACGGCGAGGAGCCGTTCGCCGAGACCGAGGACTGGGGATACGGTCCGCCCCGCTATCTGCCTGCGGATCGCGTTCGCCTGGGAGCTGAAGCCCTGCGCCGCACGACGTATGACCGACTCATCAAGGCTGTCGATCCTCACGAGCTGAACGCGGCCGAGGTGTACCCCTTGGGATGGGACACACCGGAGTCCCTCGAGTGGGCACGGGACTGGTACGCCGGACTGACGGAGTTCTTCGAGGCCGCCGCCCGAGATGGAGACGCGATGCTTGTGTGGCTGGACTGACCTCCCCGCCGCCACGGGCCCAGGACCTTGTGATCCGTAGCTCTAGCCGGATCGGTCAGCGACGGTCGTACCGGCCGCTACGAGGCGCCGGAGGGACGGTAGCGAACGGGGAAGGTCACTGGGGCTGCGGTACGGGGCTGCTGTACCGGGCGCGGTAGCTACCCCGCTCGTTCGAGGGTCAAGTCGCTGCGAGCGGGTTCGGCTCGCCACATAGCGGCCAGCTGGGGATAGGACTCGATGAAGCGACGCATCTCTCCGAGAGCGGCAGTCCTTGATGCGCCGATCTCGTCGTAATCGAACCCGGTGTCCTGATGTCCCAAGCTGTCGAGATCAGCCCATGCCGGATCCTCGCCGAAGATGAGCTGCAACTCCACCTTCCAGTACTCCGGCTGCCAGTGCGGATCTTCACGCTCTCCGCCATCGTTGGCCGCGAGCAGCCGCCCAAAGGACAGCGCAGGCTGGTCATCGTTCCAGTCCCACTTGCCCCACTCGACGATGAAGCCGTCGCCATCGTTCTCAGGACTCTCGATCCCTGCGATCTCGATCTGGAGAAACTCGGCAAAGGCCTCCCACGCAGCGTTGACGTCGCGCACGGCATCGGGCTCGACCCCACGCTGCCTCAGCATTTGCGCGAACATCTCGGCACTTGATCGCCAGGGAATGAGCATGCGGGATGCTACCGCGGTGGCCGGCATGGTCCTGGAGCACCTGTTTGCAAGACCACGTATGCACGACTGCCCTCACCTGCGGTGTAGCTGACCTGCGCGGGAGTGGTGCTGACACCTCTGTTCCCCGTGGCTCCCCCTTCGTGACCGACCGGACGGGCACACAGCGGGCATGGCCAGGCCATGCCGACCGGGGGCAGGGCTGAACGATCCGCCAAGACGCCTTGCCCATGACAGCGACAGCAGCTGATCATTCGAGCATGAGACCCGAAGTGCAGGCGTTCGTCGCCGACGGCCCACTCCCCGACTGGGACGCGAGCGAAGAAGAGATCGACCGACGCGACAAGCAGCTTCGGGCAATCTCCCGACCGGTCACGGCAGAGGAAGCACAGGCGCTGGCTGCGTGCTTTGGACCCGACGACTGCTACGGCGTCGCCTGGACGCTGGTGCACCTCATCGAGACGGGCCCTGGACCGGTGCCCTCAGTGGCTCGTCCCGCTGCCGACGCCGACTACTGGCACCACACGCTGTGGGGGCGGTGGGGGGACGAATCGTTCGACGAGGGCAACTTGACGAGTTAGCACTGTGAGGTGTCTGCCTTCTCAGTACTGGTACCTCGCTCGGTCTCCTCGGACGTGGTGCCTCCTCCTGGGTGCGGCCCGCGCAGTACCGCGCGGTTGACGTAGCGGCTTTGGGCTGGAGTCTCAATGACGAAGTCAAGCCGCTTGCGTGACCGGTGGGGCGGCGGTGAAGACCCGTCCGTCACGCAGCAGCGCCCACAACACGCTCGCTC
>NZ_JBSFDW010000083.1:0-10552 GCF_053594115.1 Streptomyces sp. NPDC001970
GAGCAGAAGCCGTCCGTGACGGCATCCTGCCCGCTACACTCCCACCGCTCGACGCTTCCCCAGGTCAAGCCACGAAGTACTGCTGGAGTACTAGGTGAATCCGCCGCCTGAGCTGAATCCCGGGGGGCCTGCCCTCATAGCGGCCAAGCCCTGGACGCCTGATCCTCGGCACGGCTCCCGGGAGATCCCGGGTGAAGGGGGCGGCGACCACCCGTCCGCGAGAAATCCCGTACGGCGAGTGCCGCCCGGAGTTCTTGTGGCACAAGCGGCCTGGTGGTGCCGGGCGGTGTCCTGGCCTCGGAAGTCGTTTTACCAGCAGCTCCCGCAGATACCGACCGGGGCCCGGTTGACCGAACAGTTGCGGTGCGCGGCCGGACGCCAGGTCCGAGATGCCGGCTCCACCGTCGTGCAGGCCGCAGCGGACTCGGCTGTCCTGGCGGGTGGTGATGGAGGGCCTTCCGCGCCGCCGCTGCGACCGTGATCGGGGCACCGATGCCCGAGGTTCAGGTCCTGGGCACCGACGAGGCCAGGGCGACCCCATCCACCCGCTGGGAGCAGCATCCCGGCACCGGGACATGGCAGCTGACGCAGACCAGCGCGCCCGCCCGCAGGGGCGAACGCGCTGCTCGGACCCGGTGCCCCCTTCCTCGGCGCGTAGACGCCCAGGCGGAAGATCGGGAGGCCGGTCATGGCGGAGCAGATCCGGCCTCAGAAAGCAGGCCGGGATCGTCGGTGTGCTGTGACGACCCCGGCCCGCGGCGCACAAAGCGCCCTCAGCGTTTCCTGCCGGCTGGTGCCGGTTTGGTCAGCCTGTGGCCGCGGCGGCCTTCTCGATCAGCTTTGCGGTGATGCCCGGGTGGCTGATCATGGCGACGTGCGAGGCGCCTGGGACTTCGACGACGGTGGAGCCGGCCCGCTCGTACTCGAATCGCTCCAGAGCCGGGGGGATGGCCTTGTCCGCGCCGGCCACCAGACCCCAGGAGGGAATAGTGCGCCAGGCGGCTTCCTGGGTCGTGTCTTCGAACGACGAGGCGCTGAACGGTCGCTGGGTCGCCTGCATGACACGTGTGGTCGAGGAAGGGAGGTCCGCGGCAAAGACGCTCCGGAACTTGTCGGCCTTCAGATAGAGGTCGGTTCCGGTGCTGCCGTCGGGGTTGGGGTAGGGGACGGGGTTGAGTGCCGCCTGGATCTCGCTGCCGGGGTACTTGCTGATGAGTTCGCCGAGCTTTTCGCCCTTGTCGGGCACGAAGGCCGCGATGTAGACAAGTGCCTTGACATTGAGGTTGTCGGCAGCGGCATTGGTGATGACCGCGCCGCCGTAGGAGTGACCGACCAGCACGATCGGACCCTTCACGGACTTGAGGACGCTGGCTATGTAGGCGGAGTCGGTGGTCAGGCCGCGCAACGGGTTGGCCGGCGCGAGCACCGGGTATCCCTTGTCCTGCAACCGGTCCACCACGCCATTCCAGTTGGAGGCGTCGGCGAAGCCGCCGTGGACCAGAACCACCGTCGGCTTGGCGGAGGCCGAGGGAGCGCTGTCGTCGGTGAGCGTTGCTGATGCGCTCGGCACGAGGAACCAGGCTGCAAGCACACTGGCGCCTCCGGCGGCGAGCAGACCGCGCCGCACATTACGCTTGGTGTTCAATCTTTCCTCTCTCCAACGGGTCTTGTTGCCCGGCGGCCGCAACGGAGAGACCTGCCTCGGACTTCGAGGTGGCTGCATCCGGCGGTCGTGGGCGGACAGCAGTTCGTGAGGCCCGCGGCGTGGAGTTGCCCGCGAGTTCAGAGTCAGGAGGCGGTGGCCCGCCTGACGAGATCGGCGACCGCGTCCGGCTGCGAGAGGTAGACGGAGTGACTCCCCGTCACCTCCACGCTCGTGCATCCCGCCCGCTCGGCCATGGCCCGCTGCGCGGGCGGTGGAATCATCCGGTCGTCGGTGGCCACCAGGTACCAGCTGGGCTTGGTCCGCCAGGCGGCCTGGGAGACCGCGCCCGTGAGAGCATCCACTCCCCATGGGACCTGCGAGTCGGCCATGAACCTGGCCTGCTCCAGCGGCAGGTCTCCGGCGAAGGCCTCGGGGAACTGCTGACGATCCAAGAACAGGAAGCCGTCCCTGGGCGGAAGGATCGGCGGAACAGGTGCGCCGGGCTCCGGGTTCGTGATCAGCGTGCTGACCGACTCGCCCTTGTCCGGTGCGAACGCCGCGATGTAGACGAGTCCTGCGACCTTGTCGTCCTGCCCGGCCTCGGTGATGACAACTCCGCCATAGGAGTGGCCCACCAGGACGACCGGCCCGTCCTGCTCCGCGATGACCTGCCGGGTGGCAGCCACATCGCCTTCCAGCGACAGCGTCGGATTCTGCACGACACTGACGCTGTGACCATCGTGGACCAGCCGGTTGTACACCGCCTGCCAGCCGGAACCGTCGACGAACCCGCCGTGAACGAGGACGACGTTTCGGATTGCCGAATGTGCGTTCATTGCCTCCCCTTTTGTCTTTGATGACCGTTTCATCGGGCAATGAGATGCTAGGGGGATCTTGGTTTTGGCCGCTTCTGTCAAATGACGTAGGTCGAGCTCGAGGGCGCCGCGAGATTCGGCGCAGTGGTCCTGCGAGCGCAGGGATGCCACCCCGCCTGCTCCGGTGGTTGCCACGGCAACTTCGCGTCTCTGTCGCGGAACACGGTCGAATCCGACGGGAGGTCGCAGGACTGGAGCTCAGAAACCGCTCGTGCGGTGTCGCCGTGACCGTGGCTCCGAGCGGACACCCGACGCGGCACGGCCGCCCGGCGTGCCCGTCACATGTCATATGGCAGATGCGTAACCGATCTCCCCGCGAACCGTCTCCACCCACCTGTACCAGGCCTTCCCCAAGCTGGGCGTGACCTCCCGCGCCGCCCTGCGTGACGCACTGGCGGAACTACCACCCGACTAGCTGGTGGCGGCGCACGACGCCTCAGCGGTGCGGCATGCGTCGGCCTCGCGCGGGAGCCGTTCGACCGGCTTGTGCCGAGTCGCCCGGTGGGTACGGGAGTTGACCTCGTCGCTTCGCGCACGACCCTGGACGCCGCCCTCGCGGCACAGGCGGGCCGACGAGTGTCTGCCCGCAGGGCGATGCGTCCTCTGAATCAGAGGACCTTGGATGACATGTCAACCGTGTGTGCGGTCGGAGGGGCGACGGCCAAGCACAGGGTTGGTGGTCAGGCTGCTTGGTCGCTCGGCGCCGTGGCGGCGGTCCTCGCGCTGATCACGGCCCGTCCGCGTTCTGATTCCGGGAAGCGGGTGAGCATCGCGCGCAGTTCCCCGGCGCTGACGTTGGCGCCGAAAGGCTCGGTGCCCGGTTCGAGCCGTACTCCTTCGGCGAGGGGACCTGCCATGACGGGGTCGAAGCCGAAAGCGGTGACGAGGCGCGTGACGGTGGCGAGGTCGTCCGGGTCGTCGCCGGCGATCGCGATCGCCTTGCGTCCTGGCGTTCCCGCGGGCTGAGCACCGTCCTCGAGATCGTGGTAGCCCATGTGGTTGAACGCCTTGACCACCCGCGCTCCGGACAGATACGCCTGCAGGATCTCGCTCGAGGAGGTGAGCGGGTCGGTGAGGTCGTCGCGGATGCCGTCGACCTCCCACCAGTAGTTCATGGAGTCGATGACGAGCTTGCCCCGCAGCGCCTCGGCCGGAATCGTGCGGTACTTGCCGAGCGGGAGCGCCAGGATGACGACATCTGCCTCCGCGGCGGCCGCCGCGGTGACCGGGACGGCGCCTGGGGTGAGGACTTCGATGGTGAGTGCGATCTTGGCGGGGTCGCCCGATCCGGCGATGAGCACGCGATAGCCGGCTGCCAGGGCCAGGCGTGCCAGCACGGTGCCGACCTTCCCCGCGCCCAGGATGCCGACCGTGCGCACGGCAGCGGCGGTGGTGTTGTCCATTTCTGCTCCGTTCATGGCGTCAGCCTGCGAGGATGTCGCGGACCATCGGGAGCACCTTGGTGCCGTACAGCTCGACTGCGCGCAGGCGGGCGCTGATCGGCTG
Source organism: Streptomyces sp. NPDC001970 (assembly GCF_053594115.1). Classification (NCBI taxonomy): domain Bacteria; kingdom Bacillati; phylum Actinomycetota; class Actinomycetes; order Kitasatosporales; family Streptomycetaceae; genus Streptomyces; species Streptomyces sp. NPDC001970. The sequence goes on from NZ_JBSFDW010000083.1 coordinate 4,027, forward strand.
TGCCCCCGTGGTGTAGATGAGGTCGAAGCGGCCGACGCCGAGCGCCTTGATGGCGCGGGCCATCTTGCGGGCGACCGTCTCGGGCGAGCCGATGTAGAGCGAGCCGTGCTCGATGTCGGCCTCGTACTCCTCCTTGCGGAGCGGCGGCCAGCCTCGCAGCGCGCCGATGCGGTCACGGATGACCTTGTAGTGCGGATAGTGCAGCTCCCGGGCCTCCTCGTCCGTGTCGGCGATGAAGCCGGGCGAGTGCATTCCGACCGGGTGAGCGGTCGTGCCGAACTTGTCGGCGGCTCGCTGGTAGAGGTCGATGTAGGGCGCGAAGCGCTCCGGGCTGCCGCCGATGATGGCAATCATGAGAGGGAACCCGTAGTGCGCGGTGCGGATGACCGACTGGGGTGAACCGCCCACGCCGACCCAGGTGCTCAGGTGCCCGGACTCGGTCTTGGGGAAGACGTCGGCGCCCTCGAGCGGAGCCCGCTTGGTGCCGCTCCAGGTGACGGGCTTCTCCTCCAGCAGCTTGGCGAAGAGCTCGATCTTCTCCTCGAACAGCACGTCGTAGTCGGCCAGGTCGTATCCGAAGAGCGGGAAGGACTCGGTGAAGGAGCCGCGCCCGAGGATGACCTCGGCGCGCCCGTTCGAGAGCGCGTCCACGGTCGAGAACCGCTGGAACACGCGGACCGGATCGTCCGAGCTCAGCACGGTCACGCCGGACGCGAGCCGGATACGGCTGGTACGTGTGGCGATGCCGGCGAGCACGGTCTCCGGAGAGGAGATCGCGAACTCCGGACGGTGGTGTTCACCGAGTGCGATGACGTCGACGCCGGTCTCCTCCGCGAGCACGGCCTCGTCGAGGACCTGCCGGATGGCCCTCGCATCGGACACCGGCGTGCCCGAGTCGTCCTCCGGCACATCGCCGAACGTGTCCAGACCGAAGACGAGATCAGACATGGGCCGGCTCCTTCGCGAGCAGTTCCCTCACCCGCGGGGCGACTTCGCGGCCCAGCAGCTCGATCGTGCGGGCCCGGGCTTCACGGGGGAGGTGCATGACGTCGTACTTGAGATCGAAACGGCTGAGGTGCAGATCGCGGGCCATCGTGGCGATCTTGCGTGCGACGGTCTCGGGTGAGCCGACGAAGAGCGCGCCCTTGTCCACTTCCGACAGGTAGCGCTCGCGGGTCGGCTTGTAGAACCCGCGCTCCTCCGCGAGGGCGGCGACGACCGGCTGCCAGTACCGCCACCAGGTCTCGATCGCCTCCTCGTCGGTGTCGGCGATGAGCCCCAGCGAGTGCTGGGCGACGGGTTGCCTGGCGTGCCCGACCTGCTCGAGCGTGCGGTGGTAGAGCTCGACGTGGCCGGCGAAGCGCTGCGGGCGTCCACCGATGACGGCCAGCATGAGCGGCAGGCCGTAGCGGGCCGCGCGGACCACGGAGTTCGGGCTGCCGCCCACGCCGATCCAGGTGGGGATGCCACCGGGCGGCATCCTGGGACGCAGTCGCTGCTCGACGAGCGGCGGCCGGTACCGGCCCGACCAGGTCACCGTCTCCTCACGCTGGAGGCGCATGAACAGGTCGAGCTTCTCCTCGAACAGCTCCTCGTAGTCGGCGAGGTCGTGGCCGAACAGTGGGAACGACTCGGTGGCCGATGCCCGCCCCAGTACGAGCTGGGCGCGGCCGTTCGAGGCGGCGTCCAGCGTGGAGAACTCGTGGTAGAGCCGCACGGGGTCGTTGGTGCTCAGTACGGTCACCGAAGTGCCGAGCCGGATGCGTTCCGTCGCGGTGGCGATCGCGGCGAGCAGGACGGGGGTGGCGCTGTCGTTGTGTCCTGCACGGTAGTGCTCGCCGACGCTGAACACGTCGAGCCCCACGGCTTCGGCGAGCTTGGCCTCCTCGATCAACAGGCGAACGGTCTCGGCATCGCTCAGCGGCCGGTCGCCGTCGGTCGCGACCTCTCCGAACGAGTTCAGCCCCAATTCGAACGCTGTGGCTGTCATGGACTCCTCCTACTGGCAGCCGGGACATCCGGTGTCGCGCGGCAGCCGATTGCTTGACACGTCAATCATTCACACAACATAATTGACGTGTCAACCAAAGGGGGTGGCCATGGGAGAGCGGCACAGGGTGTTCCCCACCGCCGAGGAACTGCGGATCTGGCGGGACTTCATCGAGACCACGGAGGCGCTCCGCTCCGAACTCTCGTCACGCCTGCACAGCGAGTCCTCCTTGTCGCCGGGCGACTACGCCGCGCTCCTCGCGCTGCGAGAAGCCCAAGGGCGACTGCGCCCCTCCGAACTGGCGGACCGCATCGGCTGGCAGCGCAGCCGTCTCTCGCACCAGATCAAGCGCATGGAGCGACGAGGGCTGATTCGGCGCGAGGAATGCAGCACCGACGGCCGGGGCGCCGAGGTGGTGCTCACCGCCGAAGGTGCGGAAGCGTTCCGCAACGCTCTGGTGCCGCATCTGCGTGCCGTCCGTGAGCTGTTCATCCATCCGCTCACGCCGGACGAGCTCGCGGCAGCCGGGCGGATCTCGGCGGCACTACGCGACCACCTGAGGACGTCGCGTGACAGCTGAGGCGGGGCAGGACAGGTCGTGCCGCGCCTCCGGAGTCAGGGCGACCCTCAGGTGTGGCCGGGCAGGGCGAGGGCGATCACGTCGCCCAAGACCCCGTGGCAGTTTGGTGAAGTGTCAACTAGCCTACACTTTCTCCATGGAAGAATCGGTGCGGTGGTTGACGCCGGAGGAGCAGCACGCGTGGCGCAGCTTCGTCCGCCTTCAGGAGAGGCTCCGGGGCCGGTTGTCGCGCTTGTTGCAGACGGAGTCCCATGTCTCGGCCGCGGACTTCGCGGTCCTGGTCGAGCTGACGGACGCACCGGATGGGCGGCAGCGATTTCTGGATCTTGCCCGTGCGTTGGAATGGGAGAAGAGCCGGATCTCCCACCACATCTCCCGTATGGTCAAGCGCGGGCTGGTGGTGCGGGACGAGTGTCCCGAGGACGGGCGCGGCGCCTCCGTGGTGATCACGGACGCGGGGCGCACGACGATCGAGGCCGCTGCCCCGCGTCACGTGGAGGCGGTGCGCGCTCTGTTCCTCGACCATGTCACGCCGGCGGAGTTGCGAACGCTGGCTGAGATCTCCGAGCGCGTGGTGGAGAAGCTGGACGAGGACGCGTCCTGACCGGCACGGTGTCAGGGCGAGCCGCGTCGCGTGGGTGGTCCGACGCGGGTCACATGGCCGGCGCGAGCGTCGTGGCGGTGGCCACGGAGACTGGGATGAGAATGACCGCGGCCATGGCGTTCCCCCGGGTCGCGGGTTGGCGTAGTCGCTGGCCTGGACGTGGTAACCCACGGCGCCGATCATGGTGAGAGCGAAGCCGATGGCCGCCGCGATGCCCAGAGGTTGCCAGAAGAGCAGGCAAGCGAGTTCAAGCAGTGATGAGATGTCAGGTTGCCCTTGGATCCTGTGGCGCCGTAGAGAGCCGGCTGCGACGCACGCAGCCTGGAACTGATCTCCCGGGCTTCCGCCGGACACCACAAAGGCCTCACCCGGGACGACGTCCTCGACAACATCACGCTCTACTGGCTGACGAACACGGCGATTTCTGTATCCCGTCTCTACTGGGAGAACAAGCTCTCCCCCTTCGCCGTGAAGGGTGTCTCCATCCCCGCTGCCGTCAGTGTCTTCCCCGACGAACTCTACGGACGGTCCCTGATTCGGGTCGATCGCGCTCGACACGCGGCCCGCCATGCCGCGTGTCGAGGTCCTGAGCGCGGCACCCCGGTCACGGTCCGGCCGGGTGTCACCTCATGCCGCACGAGCTTGTCCGACCACCATGAAGTCGTCGGAGATGGTGTCCTCTGCGATCGGTTCGGTCAGTTGCCATCTCTGAGCGGTCCCTGCGTTCGGTGCTTCCTCGTGCTGTGCGAAAGTCTCGACTGCTGTGAGGCCAACGGCGATGTGGTGCTGCCATCCGGAGCCCGCGCCTTCGTCCCGGGTGTGCGGTTGTGCGGGTTCGTGGCTGTGGAGGTCTTCCGCCGGCTGAATCGGGGGGCCGGGAGCGGTTCTGCGGTGACGGCCGTGCCCTGCAGAGGTGTCGCTTCCGGGCGTGCAGCGATCGTCCTCGGCATGCGGGCCCCGATGCCGGCCGGTGCCCGGGCCGGGGAGGAAACTCGCCGGCCAGGAGTGGTCGGCCTGAATGTCGGTGATGGATGTAGCCATGACTTCCTTTCCCAGGGTGGGTTCTTCGCTGCTCATGAAGGGGAGGTCGGACGGTCGTGGGGATGTGCGAGAAGTGCGACATCAGGGAGGGGCCCGGTCGTCGGCCGTCCCCTCCCCGGCCTTGGGCTCAGGTGACGTGCTGCCGCCGCCGTTCAGCAGCGGGGACCCGTTGACGTAGCCGCCACCGCCGGAGAAGAGCAAGGTCCAAGCAAGTACATGGAAACCGGGTCGTGTGTCGCAGCGACGGGTCAGTCCAGGACGACCGCGCTCGTGCGGTGTGTGTTCGCGTCCTCGATGCAGCCACGCAGACGCATCACGTCGTGTGGGGGCAGGGCGGGACTGACGACGCCGGCGAAGAGGCGGTCGCCCATCCGCTGGAGGCCGGCCTTGTCGTTCCGGGCGGCTGTGGAGCGGCGGCAGGTCTCCCAGAGGTCGTCGGCAGCGAGCTGGACGACTTCGGAGTCCTGTTCCCCCTGGGTCGCGACTTCGAAGACCAGGGTTGTACTCGACGCGTCGGGCGTGCGCTCGGGGCGGGTCTGGGTCGCGTCCGCGAGCGCGGACCACAGGACCACGGTGAGGGGCAGACTCGCTGCGGCCACCGTCACGGTGAGTGCTCTGCGTCCCGGGCGGGCGGGGGCCACGGCCGGGCGCTCCTCCAACGAGACCGTTTCGTGGACCGGTGGTGCCGTCAGGGCCGTCAGGCGTGTGGCCAGTCGGCGCTCCGCGCCCGGCCTGGCGCTCGCGCCGGCGATCTTCTGGATGACCATCGCGATTCCGGAGAGGACCGCGCCCGCGACCATCAGTACGGGCACGAACACGAAGGTGCGTTGCGTGCCGTTCAGCGCATCCGGATCGGTGGAGGCGAGCCAGGCGAAGCGGTGTCGGGTGGGCGTCCTGGTCTGCTCGAGTCGGCTGCGCACATCCTCCGCGCGGGCCTCGGACTCGTCCAGCCGGTGCTCCAGCCGGGCGAAACGGGTGAACAGCAGGACCGTGGCGAGGAAGACCTCGACGATGACGAGCAGGACCGCGGAGATCAGGGCCCGCTGCCATTCCCATCTGGTCAGGTAGAGCACCGTGTAGTAGCCGGCGTAGGCGGCGGACAGTCCGCCGACGGTGTAACCGGCGAGCCGGATGGTCGTCACGCTGCCGACTCCTGTCGTGCCTGAACCGGGAGGGAGGCGGCCCGGGGGAGGTCGCGCACGGTCACCGCGCCCGTCCCGCCGTCGACGGCCAGCGGCGTGCCGGTGGGGAAGCGCTCGGTCGCTCCCGGTACGCCGACCGCGGTGGGAATGCGGTATTCGCGAGCGAGGAGGGCCAGGTGGGACAGGGGGCTGCCGGTCTCCGCCACGAGCCCGGCCAGGTCCGGGAGCAGGGGAGCCAGTGCGGGATCCAGGAAGCGGACCACCAGCACCGGGTGGTCGGGGCGCTCACCCTGGCCGTCCCAGGCCGTGCCGGTGCCGAAGCCGCCGCCCGACCCCTGCCCCGGCGTACGGGGACCGGACTTGGGCTCGGCGACGGGAACGCCGGCCGCCAGACGGAACTCGTCCGGCAGCACACCGGTGTCCGTACGCGGCATCCGTTCGGCGAAGTCGGCCGGAAGCCCGTCGCCCCGTGCCACCCGCACGAGTTCCTCCCACCGCAGCAACGCCAGGCGGGACAGGCCGAGTTCGCAGGCACCCACACCGAGCCGGCGCGCCAGTTCCCTCACCATCTGGGCCTGCATCTCCTGCACCCAGCGGACGCGCAGTCGCAGCCCCTCACGCACCGGCAGCGCTCCCACACCCCGCGGCAACGCGGTGCGCCCGATCGGCGCCGGCAGGGGCGCGCGGTCGGCCAGCGTGGGCGGCAGCAGAGCCAGCAGAACAGGATGGCGTTCCACCAGTTCCTCATCCTGCAGTCCCCGGGCGCGGCCCTCGGCCAGCTCCGCAAGCGCCTCTCCCGCGGCCGTGGGGCCGCTTCCCCCGTCGAGCAGCGCACCGGCGAGCGACTCCTGGGAGTGCAGGGCCGACAGCACCCTGCGGCCCCAGCCGACCGCGTCCAGCATCTGCCCGCTGAGCATCTCCCGAGGCGGCGGGAAGCCGGCCAGCCCGCGATCCACATCCGCCATCAGGTCGACCGCCAGGAGCGGCAGAGCGCTGCGGAGCCTGCCCACTCGCCATGCCGCCGCGGCACGGCGTGCCCCCGGCGCGGGATTGAGGCGCTCGAGGAACGGATGGCGGGGGGGTGCCTCTATGTCTTTCGTCAAGCCCGATCTGGTCATGCGTGGGCGGGTTCGGGACCGCGTGCCTCGTAGAAGGTCCCGTCGCGGAGC
>NZ_JBSFDW010000084.1:0-9644 GCF_053594115.1 Streptomyces sp. NPDC001970
CCGGGGCTGGGCGCGGGTGAATCGGTGACCTGGCTGGACGCGCCCGAGGGCGTCCTCGCCCTCGCCCGCGACGGGTTCGTCTGCACCACCAACACCACGAGCGAGCCGGTACGCCTCCCCGCTCCCGGCGCGCTCCTGCTGGCCAGCGCACCCGTCGCGGTCACTGACGACACCGTCGTCCTGCCCGCCGACACCACGGTGTGGTGGACGGTGTGACGATCCCGAGGCCGAGGGGCGGCGCGTCCGCCCCTCGGCTTGCCGACATCGCCGCCCAGTCGGGCGTCAGCGAAGCCACGGTCAGCCGCGTCCTCAACGCGAAGCCGGGAGTCTCCGCGGCGACCCGCACCCGGGTCCTCGCCGCCCTCGACGTCCTCGGCTACGAGCGGCCCGTACGGCTGCGGCGGCGCAGCGCAGGGCTGATCGGTCTGGTGGTGCCGGAGCTCACCAACCCGATCTTCCCCGCGTTCGCCCAGGTCGTCGAGCAGACGCTGGCCGGTCACGGCTACACGCCCCTGCTGTGCGCCAAGCAGCCGGGCGGGGCCACCGAGGACGAGCTCGTCGAGCAGCTCGAGGAGAGCGGCATCGACGGCATCGTCTTCCTCTCCGGACTGCACGCCGACACCTCCGCCGACCCGGCGCGCTATGCCGAACTCACCGCCCGGGGCGTCCCGTTCGTCCTCATCAACGGCTACAACGAGCGGGTGGCCGCGCCCTTCGTCTCGCCCGACGACCGGATGGCCGCGGCCATGGCCGTACGCCATCTCGCCGAACTGGGGCACGAGCGGATCGGGCTCGCGGTCGGACCCGTGCGGTACGTGCCGTCGCGCCGGAAGACGGAGGGCTTCCTGGAAGCGGCCGGTCCGGGGGCCGAGCGGTACGTCAGACACACGCTCTTCAGCGTCGAGGGCGGGCATGCGGCCGCCGCCGAACTCATCGACGCGGGCTGCACCGGCATCGTCTGCGGCAGCGACATGATGGCGCTCGGCGTCATCAGGGCGGCCCGTGAACGCGGGCTCGACGTACCGGGCGACGCGTCGGTGGTCGGGTACGACGACTCGCCGCTCATCGCGTTCACCGATCCGCCGCTGACGACGGTGCGTCAGCCCGTACAGGCCATGGCGTCGGCGGCGGTGGGTGCGCTGCTGGAGGAGATCCGCGGCAATCCCGTGCCGAGCACGGAGTACGTCTTCCGGCCGGAGCTGGTGGTGCGGGGGTCGACGGCGCGACCGCGCTGAGCGGGCGCGCCCCTGCTGCGTGCCGCGCTGTCGGGCCTGCAAACTTTTGCATCGAGGCGTCCTGCGTGTCTCCTCCGTGTGTCCAGAAGGTTGACCGCTCACCTGTCTGGCCCTACGGTCACCTGCGCAGAGGGTCTTGCAGTTTTGCAGCAAGAACATTCAATCCCCCACCCGGCCCTCTGATCCCCCTTCCTGAGCCGCAGGAGGAACCACATGGCCAGCAGATCTCTGGCTGCCGCAACCGCCCTCGTGGCGGGAGCAGCGGCCGCGGTGATCGCGCCGGCGGGAGCCGCACAGGCGGCCCCGCCCGGCAGCAAGGACGTCACCGCCGTCCTCTTCGAATGGCGCTTCGACTCGGTCGCCGCAGCGTGCACCAACACCTTGGGCCCCGCCGGATACGGGTACGTCCAGGTCTCCCCGCCCCAGGAGCACATACAGGGCGCGCAGTGGTGGACCTCGTACCAGCCCGTCAGCTACAAGATCGCAGGCCGGCTGGGCAGCCGCACCGCGTTCGCCAACATGGTCAACACCTGCCATGCGGCGGGCGTCAAGGTCGTCGCCGACACCGTCATCAACCACATGGCGGCGGGCTCGGGGACGGGCACCGGCGGCTCCTCGTACACCAAGTACGACTACCCGGGCCTGTACTCCTCCTGGGACATGGACGACTGCACCGCGCACATCACCAACTACCAGGACCGCGTCAACGTCCAGTACTGCGAGCTGGTGGGCCTCGCCGACCTCGACACCGGCGAGGAGTACGTCCGCACCAAGATCGCGGGCTACATGAACGACCTGCTGTCGCTGGGCGTCGACGGCTTCCGTATCGACGCCGCCAAGCACATGCCGGCCGCCGACCTCGCCGCGATCAAGGCGAAGCTCGGCAACCCCGGCGTGTACTGGAAGCAGGAGGCCATCCACGGCGCGGGCGAGGCCGTCCAGCCGACGGAGTACCTCGGCAACGGTGACGTGCAGGAGTTCCGGTACGCCCGCGACCTCAAGCGGGTCTTCAACAACGAGAACCTCGCCTACCTGAAGAACTACGGCGAGGGCTGGGGCTACATGGCGAGCGGCCGGTCCGCCGTCTTCGTCGACAACCACGACACCGAGCGCGGCGGCGACACCCTCAACTACAAGGACGGCGCCAACTACACCCTGGCCAACGTCTTCATGCTGGCCTGGCCGTACGGCTCCCCGGACGTCCACTCCGGCTACGAATGGTCCGACAAGGACGCCGGCCCGCCCAACGCCGGCACGGTGAACGCCTGTTACAGCGACGGCTGGAAGTGCCAGCACGCGTGGCGCGAGATCTCCTCGATGGTGGCGTTCCGGAACACCGCGCGAGGGCAGGCCGTCACGAACTGGTGGGACAACGGCGCGGACGCGATCGCGTTCGGCCGCGGCGACAAGGCGTACGTGGCCATCAACCACGAGTCCTCGGCGCTGACCCGCACCTTCCAGACCTCACTCCCGGCCGGAAGCTACTGCGACGTCCAGTCGGGCACGGCCGTGACGGTCAACGGCTCCGGCCAGTTCACGCGGACCCTCGGCCCCAACACAGCGGTCGCGCTGCACGCGGGCGCGAGGACCTGCTGAGCCGCCGTTTCCCGGTGGGGGCGCGCCACTGAGCCCGTTGAGGTCTCCCCGAGGCGAAGCCCTGGGGGAGACCGAGGACAGGAACACCGGTTGCCGCGACATGGGGCGGCACTTTGCACAGCAACGCACGCACTTCGGCACGAGTGAAGGAGATCCTTGTGATACGCCCCCTGCGCGGCAGGCGCAGAGCCGTCGCGGCCACGCTGGCCGCCGCGCTCTGCGCCGCGCTCGCGCCCGCCGTACCCGCGGCGGCCGCGAAGCCCCCGGCCCCGCCGTCCGACGCGAAACTCGCCGCGGAGCCCTCGCGGCACGATCTGACCCGGGAGCAGTTCTACTTCGTGCTGCCGGACCGGTTCGCGAACGGCGACAGCGCCAACGACCGCGGCGGACTGACCGGTTCGCGCCTGGAGACCGGGTACGACCCGACCGACAAGGGCTTCTACCAGGGCGGCGACCTCAAGGGGCTCACCCAGCGCCTCGACTACATCAAGGGCCTCGGCACGACCGCCATCTGGCTCGCCCCGATCTTCAAGAACCGGCCCGTGCAGGGCACCGGCAAGGACGCCTCCGCCGGCTACCACGGCTACTGGATCACCGACTTCACCCAGGTCGACCCGCACTTCGGCACCAACGCCGACCTCACGAAGCTGATCGACAAGGCCCACTCCAAGGGCATGAAGGTCTTCTTCGACGTCATCACCAACCACACCGCCGACACCGTCGACTACGCCGAGAAGGCCTACGGCTACCGCCCCAAGGGCGCCTACCCGTACCTCGACAAGGACGGCCGCCCCTTCGACGACCGTGCCGGCGTCACGGCCGGCGCGGTCGACGCGGACTCGTTCCCGTACACCCCGGTCAACGGAGCGGGCGGCGTCACCAAGGTCCCGTCCTGGCTGAACGACCCGACGATGTACCACAACCGCGGCGACTCCACCTGGGCCGGGGAAAGCGCGGAATACGGCGACTTCGTCGGCCTGGACGACCTGTGGACCGAGCGTCCCGAGGTCGTCGACGGCATGAGGAAGATCTACGAGAAGTGGGTCCGCGAATTCGACATCGACGGCTTCCGCATCGACACCGTCAAGCACGTCGACCTCGACTTCTGGACCCAGTGGGCCACGGCCCTCGACGCGTACGCGGCGCGCCGGGGCCGCGACGACTTCTTCATGTTCGGTGAGGTCTTCTCCGCCGACACGGCCGTCACCTCGCCGTACGTCACCCGGGGACGGCTGGACGCCACCCTCGACTTCCCCTTCCAGGACGCGGCCCGCGCCTACGCATCGCAGGGCGCCGACGCCGGCCGTCTCGCCCGGGTCTTCGCCGACGACTACCGCTACACCACCGACAAGGCCAACGCCTACGAGCAGGTCACCTTCCTCGGCAACCACGACATGGGCCGCATCGGGACCTTCCTCGAGCAGGACAACCCGGGCGCGGGCGACGCGGAGCTGCTGAAGCGGGCCCGCCTCGCCAACGAGCTGATGTTCCTCAGCCGCGGCAATCCGGTGATCTACTACGGCGACGAGCAGGGCTTCACCGGCGCGGGCGGCGACAAGGACGCCCGCCAGACCCTCTTCGCCTCGAAGACCGCCGACTACCTCGACGACGACCAGCTCGGCACGGACCGTACGCACGCCGACGACGCCTACGACACCACGCACCCGGTCTACCGCTCGATCGCCGCGCTCTCCGAGCTCACCCGTGAGCACCCGGCGCTCCGCGACGGCATCCAGCAGGAGCGGTACGCCAAGGACTCGGTGTACGCCTTCTCCCGCACCGACGCGAAGAAGCGCGCGGAATACGTCGTGGCCGTCAACAACGCCACGACCGGGAGGACCGTGACCCTGCCCGTCGACGCGGCATCCGACTTCCGCGTCCTGTACGGCGGTTCGGGCACCGTCCGCGCCGCCGACGGCACGGTCACCGTCACCGTTCCCGCGCTGTCGTCGCTGGTGCTGCGCGCGGACAGGCCCCTCGCGGCCCCGGCCGCCAGGCCCACCCTCACCCTGAAGGCCCCCGCCGCCGGAGCCACCGGCACCGTCGAGATCTCCGCCGACGCCGACGGCGGGCAGTTGAACCGCGTGGTCTTCGCCGCCCAGGTCGGCAACGGCCCGTGGCGCACCCTCGGCACCGCCGACCACGCCCCGTACAAGGTCACCCAGCACCTCACCGCCCCCGCCGGAACGCCGGTGCGCTACAAGGCGGTGGTCGTGGACAGCCTCGGCCGCACCGCGAGCGCCACGGCGCAGACGACCGCGGGCCAGGTCCCGCCGCCCGAGAAGCCCACGGCCGTCGAGCGTACGTACGCCGTCGTCCACTACCGGCGCACCGACGGCGACTACGACGGCTGGCAGCTCAGGTCCGGCGACCTGACGGGCGGCTTCACCGGACGGGACGCCTTCGGCGCGTTCGCCTGGGTCAAGGTCCCCGAGGGCGCATCGACGCTCGCCTACACCGTCGAGAAGAACGGCACCGCGGACGGCCCGCAGCGGAGCATCGGCCTCGGCCGCACCGGCGAGGTCTGGATCACCCAGGGCCAGGACGGCCAGTCGGACACCGCGCCCGACGGCGCCTACCCGCCGCAGGACACCAGCAAGGCCGTCCTGCACTATCAGCGGCCCGACGGCGACTACGACGGCTGGGGACTCCACACCTGGACCGGAGCCGCGGAGCCCACCGACTGGTCCCGTCCGCTGATGCCGGTGCGCCAGGACGCCTACGGCGTGACCTTCGAGGTCCCGCTCGCCGAGGGCGCCACCTCGCTGAGCTACATCGTCCACAAGGGCGACCAGAAGGACCTCCCGACCGACCAGTCGCTCTCCTTCGGCAGCCACGGACGCGAGGTGTGGATGCTGGCCGGGCAGCCGAAGTACCTGCTGCCGCAGACCGGCGGGGCACCCTCGCTGGACCTGACGACGTCCGAGGCGCAGTTCATCGACCGCGACACCGTCGTCTGGAAGGTGAAGGCGACAACCGCCACCAGCCAGCAGCTCGTGTACGCACCCGGCGGCGGCATCCAGGTCGTCGACGGTGCCCTCAGTGACGAGGGCCAGTGGCTCCGGCTCACCCCGGCCACCCTGACCGACGCCCAGAAGGCGTCGCACCCGCACCTCAAGGACCACCCGGCCTTCACGGTCGACCCGCGCGACCGCGACCGTGTGCGGGACGCCCTGCGCGGGCAGTTCGTCGCCACGCAGCGGGCGGCGAACGGCGCCCTGCTCGCCGCGACCGGCGTGCAGATCCCAGGTGTGCTCGACGACCTGTACGCCGCGAAGGCGCAGGACTCGGCCCTCGGCCCGGTGTTCCGCAAGGGCCGTCCGACCCTGTCGGTGTGGGCCCCGACCGCCCGGAAGGTCTCCCTCGAACTCGACGGGAAGACCGTCCCGATGCGCCGCGACGACGCCTCCGGTGTCTGGTCGGTCACCGGCCCGGCCGACTGGCGCGGAAAGCCGTACCGGTACGCCGTCACCGTCTGGGCGCCCAGCGTCCAGAAGCTCGTCACCAACAAGGTCACCGACCCGTACGCAACCGCCCTCACCACCGACTCGGCCCGCAGCCTCGTCGTCGACCTGGCCGACCCGAGGCTCGCCCCCGAGGGCTGGGCAGGACTGAAGAAGCCGGCCGCCGTGCCGCTCAAGGGCGCCCAGATCCAGGAGCTGCACATCCGCGACTTCTCGATCGCGGACCGCACGGCGAAGCACCCCGGCGGCTATCTGGCCTTCACCGACCGTGAGTCGGCCGGTATGAGGCACCTGCGCGAGCTCGCCGCGGCCGGCACCTCGTACGTCCATCTGCTGCCCGCCTTCGACATCGGCACCATCCCCGAGAAGAAGTCCGACCAGACCGCCCCGGCCTGCGATCTCAAGGTGTACGCCCCGGACTCCGATGAGCAGCAGGCGTGCGTCGCCGCGGCTGCCGCGAAGGACGCCTACAACTGGGGCTACGACCCGCTGCACTACACCGTCCCCGAGGGCTCGTACGCCTCCGACCCGGACGGCACGCGCCGCACGGTGGAGTTCCGGCAGATGGTCCAGGGCCTGAACGGCGCCGGGCTGCGCACGGTCATGGACGTCGTCTACAACCACACCGTGGCGAGCGGGCAGGACGGCAAGTCCGTCCTGGACCGGATCGTGCCCGGCTACTACCAGCGGCTCCTCGCCGACGGCACCGTGGCCACGTCCACCTGCTGCGCCAACACCGCGCCCGAGAACGCGATGATGGGCAAGCTCGTCGTCGACTCGGTCGTCACCTGGGCCAGGGAGTACAAGGTCGACGGCTTCCGCTTCGACCTCATGGGCCACCACCCGAAGGCCAACATCCTCGCCGTCCGCAAGGCCCTCGACGCGCTGACCGTCGAGAAGGACGGCGTCGACGGCAGGAGCATCGTCCTGTACGGCGAGGGCTGGAACTTCGGTGAGATCGCCGACGACGCCCGCTTCGTCCAGGCCACGCAGAAGAACATGGCCGGGACGGGAGTCGCGACCTTCTCCGACCGGGCGCGCGACGCGGTCCGCGGCGGCGGTCCCTTCGACGAGGACCCGGGCGTCCAGGGCTTCGCCTCGGGTCTCCACAACGAGCCCAACGGGTCCCAGGCCAACGGCACCCCGGCCGAACAGAAGGCCCGGCTGCTCCACTACCAGGACCTGATCAAGGTCGGACTGTCCGGCAACCTCGCCGGCTTCACCTTCACCGACACCTCGGGCCGCACGGTCAAGGGCTCGGACGTGGACTACAACGGCTCCCCGGCCGGCTATGCCGCCGCCCCCGGTGACGCCCTCGCCTACGCCGACGCCCATGACAACGAGACCCTCTACGACGCGCTCGCCTTCAAGCTGCCCGTCGGCACACCCGCGGCCGACCGCGCCCGTATGCAGGTGCTCGCGATGGCGACGGCCGCCCTCTCGCAGGGCCCCGCGCTGTCCCAGGCCGGCTCGGACCTGCTCCGGTCGAAGTCGCTGGACCGCAACTCGTACGACAGCGGCGACTGGTTCAACGCCGTCCACTGGTCGTGCGGCCCGGACGGCAACGGCTTCGGCCGCGGCCTGCCGCCCGCCGCCGACAACAATGCCAAGTGGCCCTACGCCAAGCCCCTGCTGGTCGCGCCCACGCTGAAGCCGGGATGCGCGGAGATCTCAGGCGCCTCCGCCGCGTACCGCGATCTGCTGAAGATCCGTACGAGCGAGGCGGACTTCGGGCTCGGCACGGCGGACGAGGTGCAGTCGGCCCTCTCCTTCCCGCTGTCCGGGAAGGACGAGACGCCGGGCGTGATCACGATGCGCCTCGGGGATCTGGTCGTGGTCTTCAACGCCACGCCGGAGCGGCAGTCGCAGCGGGTCGGCGCACTGGCCGGCACGCCGTACGCCCTGCATCCGGTGCAGGCTGCGGGCGCCGACGCGGTCGTGACGTCCGCTTCCTACGAGGGCGGCTCGGGCACCTTCAGCGTGCCGGGTCGTACGGTGGCCGTCTTCACCCGCGGCTGACCACCGGTGGCGCGCCTGGGCCCTGACGGCTCAGGCGCGCTGCTGCGGCACCCGTGCCGCGTGCGGCGCGAGCGCCACCAGCCGGCCGACGAGCTCGCCGAAGGGCCCGTCGGCCGGTTCGTCCTCGAGGATGCGCAGCAGCACGGCCGCCATCTCCCGGTCGTACGCGGCCGGCACGGCCACCAGCGCCGCGAAGTCGTGCACCAGCTGCAACTCGAGCTCGGCGCGCGGAATGTCCCGCCCGTCCAGCCAGATCAGTGCCGTCGACTCGGCGAGCGACACCCAGGACCGGACGACCAGCCGCAGCCTCGCCGGGGGTTCCGTGATGCCGAGGTGCGCCATGATCTGGTCGTACGCCGCCTGCCTGACCTCGTCGATCATGCCGTTGGTGGTCGTCGCCGTGCCCAAGGCGCAGGCTCCGCCCGCGGGGACGGCCGGGCCGCCGCGCATCAGCGCCGAGAACCCCGGCCCGTGCTCGTCCACGAAGTCGAAGAACCGCCCCATGACGCGCAGCAGGCGCGCGCCGAGCGGCCCTTCGGGCTTCTCGACGAAGCGGGCCGCCAGCTCGTCGGCCGCGCGGCGCAGCGCCGCCTCGTACAGGCTCTGCTTGCCCGGGAAGTAGTGGTAGACGAGCGGGCGGGAGATCCCCGCGGCGGCGGCGATCTCGTCGATCGACACCTCGTCGGGGGAGCGGTGGCTGAACAGCTCCAGCGCCACCCCGATCAGCTGCTGCCTGCGCTCCTCGACGCCCATCCTGCGGCGTACCCCGGTCGTCATGCGAACAGCCTAACGGCCGGCCGTCGGAGGCTGTCCGTTACGCTCCCGGGATGACCGCATCTGACGAGGAGACCCCGGCACCGGGACCGGCATCGGAACCGGCGGCGGAGACGGAGCTCGTGGCGCCGGAGGTCGCGGAGACGGAGCTCGTGGCGCCGGAGCGCGTGGGGATGACCCCGCGCCAGGCCCGGATGCTCCGCATCACTGTCGCATCGGTTCTGCTCGTGGCGCTGGCGGTGGTCCTGGCGGTACGGCTGGCCAGTCGTACCTCCGTGCTCGTGGTCGGGGTGTACGGACTGGCCATGATCCTGTGCGGAGTTGTCATCGAGCTGAGCCGCCACGGCCGCACCCGGCTCGGCACCTGGCTGCTGGGCACGGGTCTGCCGGCGGCGCTGGCCGCGGACTGGCTGCTGCTTCCCTGAGACGAAGCGATCCGGGAGGCGTCCTCCGGATCAGGTGCTAGAGGCAACGCCGTTCAGTTAGGCGTGGGGGCTGTTCGTCAAGGCCGGGGAGCAAGGCAGCGGAGCTGCTGTAGAAGAGGTCTGTCACTCCA
>NZ_JBSFDW010000085.1:0-8577 GCF_053594115.1 Streptomyces sp. NPDC001970
GGCCACTCCTGCCGAGTCACACGAGACAAGCTGCCATCAGCCACACCCGGCCCTCCCGGGCCGCCTAACAACTTACGGAGCTGCCATGGGGCGAGTGATCACGGCCCCGTAAGCTTCCGGCGCGTCGGGCAGTCTGTGGACCTGCCCGCTGACGATCTCAAGGGTCTCCATTCCGCTCGCGGCAAGGATCTCGGCGTCTCCGTCGCGCCGGCCGGGAGCGGGGAAGAGAGCGCATGCGTGACTGTGCCGAACAGTGCCGCGATGATCGGCCGGTAGAACTTGCTGGGGAGGGAGCCGGACTCCCAGCGCTTCCACTGGCACTCCCAGCGCTTCCACTGACGGAGCATGCTGTCGTCCGCGGGCAGCTCAGTCGAAGCATGGGCCCGCAGCGCACGCACTGCATCGCGCTGCGACCAGTCGCGTGCCGCTCGCTCGGCTGCGATGCGTCGTGCCCATGCAGGCCTGTCGTCGCTCATTCGCCCTCCTCGGGTGCCACGTCATCGGCCGTGGACAAGCGCTGCCTGCTCAACCCATCGCAAGCCGGAGCTCGCTCGGCTGGATCTGGCGCCGTCCTCGCGGCGGCCGGCGACTGCACGCGTTCTTCGCGACCTTGTACTACGCCGGACCACGACCGGAAGAAGCGGTCGCGATACATGTGCGGGACGTCCTCCTGCCGGACGAAGAGGATGATGACCAGTGGGGCGAGCTGCTGTTCCACACGGCACAGCCCGAGGTGGGCAAGCAGTGGACCGATTCGGGCGAGGTGCACGAGGAGCGCGGGCTGAAGGGGCGAGCCGCCGACGACACCAGGAATGTGCCCTGCCGCCCCGCCCTGACCAGGATTCTGCGCGAGCACATCAGGGCACAGGAGCTGAAGCACGGCGATTTACTCTTTCCCGGCGAGAAGAGGGAAATGCTCGCGGGTTCGGTCTTCCGCCGCGCCTGGCGAACCGCTCGAAAACATGTCCTCACGCCTGAGGAATTCGCCTCGCCCCTCGGTAAGCGCGTTTACGACCTCCGCCACATGTGCCTGACGACGTGGCTCAACAATGGGGTCCCGCCGGCCCAGGTCGCGGAGTGGGCAGGCAAGCGTGCTGGTGCTGCTGGCCACGTACGCACGCTGCATCTCCGGTCAGCTCAGGGATCTCCAGCGGCGCATCGAGGCCGGGGGCGATCTCCCGGACCCCTCAGCCGGAGGCCGATCGCCGGACGGAAGCGCCACCGTGTATCCACCGTGGCCACCCGTAGAAACCCGGGATCAGCCGGACAGCGCCGGATCTCCCTCGCGATCACCGAGGGCGGTCCGGCGCTTACGCGCCCTCTACGCCCGCCCCGCTAAAGTTCCCCTGACCAGCAAAAAGGCCCTCCCAGGGGGAGGGCCGATCGGTCGCGCAGCATGTGCGCCCCCGGCAGGACTCGAACCTGCGGCCAAGCGCTTAGAAGGCGCCTGCTCTATCCACTGAGCTACGGGGGCCGGGTGTCGCCTCGGTGGCCTGGAGCCCCTGGTGGGTCGTCCGTGACCTTGCCGGGACAAGGATAGGGCTCCGATCGCCTTGACCCGGATGCTTCACCTGCGTGGCACGTTGTGGAGGTTCGGTGAAGCGAACCGATAATCGCAGGCAGGTGCGATTCTCGCAGCGCTTTTTCCGTCTCACGCCTCGGGTGTTGTGCACTCGTTATGCCTGCGCCCCGCTCGTCCCGTCTGTCCCTTCTGCCTGATCGGCGCGCAGGGATGGCAATACGCTTCAAAAAGGCTCCAAAGTTGGGCATTCTTCGCATGTGGTGACCATGGAAGTACGGCCTCAGCTGATCGACGCACTCTCCGCCCTGCGCGACCGTGTCGCTGCCGTGCGTCTTCCATTCCCCCTTCCAGGTGCTCCGCGGGCGCGGCAGACCAGGGACGAGCTACTGGCCCAGCTCGACGACTATCTGGTGCCCCGGCTGAAGGACCCCGAAGCGCCGCTGCTCGCGGTGGTCGGCGGGTCCACGGGGGCCGGGAAGTCGACGCTGGTCAACTCCCTTGTGGGGCGGCGGGTGAGCGAGGCCGGGGTGCTGCGGCCCACGACGCGGACGCCCGTGCTCGTGTGCCACCCGGACGATCACCACTGGTTCGCGGGCATGCGCGTGCTGCCCCACCTCACGCGCGTATGGCTGCCGCAGCAGGAGGAGATCGAGGCCGCGGGCGGTGAGCGCGCGCCGGTGGACGACAACGCGCTACGGATCGAGACCGCCGCGTCACTGCCCCGCGGGCTCGCCCTGCTCGACGCGCCCGACATCGACTCGCTCGTCGTCTCGAACCGCATGCTGGCCGCCGAGTTGATCTGTGCCGCCGACATCTGGGTCATGGTCACCACCGCATCCCGGTACGCCGACGCCGTCCCCTGGCACCTGCTCCGTACGGCGAAGGAGTACGACGCCATGCTCGTCACCGTCCTCGACCGGGTGCCGCACCAGGTGATCACGGAGGTGTCCAGGCAGTACGCGGCGCTCCTCACGAAGGCCGGTCTCGGGGACGTACCGCGGTTCACGATCCCGGAGCTGCCCGAGTCGGCGGGCGGCGGCCGGGGGCTGCTCCCCGACTCGGCGGTCGACGCGCTGCGGGGCTGGCTGGCGCACCGGGCCCTGGACCCCGAGGCGCGTCAGCAGACCGTCGTACGGACCGCCGCCGGTGTCATCGACTCGCTCAACGCCCGCATGCCGGAGCTCGCGGGCGCGGTCGCCGCGCAGTACGCCGCCGCCGTACGCCTCTCCGGCGCGGTCGAGGAGGCGTACGCGCTGGAGGCCGAGCGGGTGCGCAAACAGCTCGGCCGTGGCGCCGTGCTCGCCGGGGACGCCCGCACCCGCTGGCGCGGCTACCCGCGCGACAGCTCTGCCACCGAACTCCTCGACGCCCTCGCCGAAAGCCTTGCCGCGCTGCTCCAGTGCGCCGTGGCCGCCGCCGACGAGCGGCTCCGGGAGTCGTGGCGGCGCGAGCCGGCCTCCGGCGCGGTCGGCGGCGGGCAGGCGGCGGCCGACCGGGAGTCCGCCGAGCGCATCGGGATGGCGGTACGCCGCTGGCGGCGCGTCCTGGAGGAACTCGCCGAGGAGGTGGTACGGGGCATGGAACGCTCCGTCGCACCCGACCCCGAGACCATCGCCGCGCTGCTCGCCACCTCCCTGCTCGGCGGCCGCCGCGCCCGCGCCGCGGGGGAGCTGCTCGCCGAACGCATCGGTGCCCAGGGCGCCCTGCGGCTGCGCGACAAGGGCGGCGAGCTCGTGACGGCGTACATCGAACGCGTACTGCACGACGAGCGCGACCGGCGGCTCGCCCCGCTCGACGCCCTCGACGTGTCCCCGGAGCCACAGGCCGAGCTGATTGCCGCGCTGTCCGTACTGCAGAAGGAGAGGTGACCGCGGTGACCGCTGTCACTGGGGAGACCGAGGGCCGCTCGGAAGGTGGCTCGGGGGCCGCTTCCGGGACCGCTCATGCGCAGGGGGCCGGCGACAAGGCCGCCGAGGCGAGGGCCGCCGAGGCGGGGGCCACGGAGTCCGCGTCGGCATCCGCGGAACAGTCCACCGGTCGGCCCACCCCGGACGCTGCCGAGGCCGCCTCGGGGGACCGGCCCGTCGCGGGGAGGGAGAGGGGCGGCGGGACCGTGGGCGGCGCCGTCGGTGCGTTCGCGCGTCCGGACGACGTCCGCTGGGACGACGGCCTCATCGCCCGCCGCGCCACCGACGCCACCGATCGCGACGGCGACATGTCCGAGGAGGAGCCGCACGGCCCCGTCGGAGGGCCGTACGCCGCCCCGCTCCGCAACCGCCTCGAAGCCCTCCGCGAACTGATCGGCCTCTCCTGCACCCGGCTCGACGGCCGGACCCTCGCCGAGGCGGGACGGGTGCTCGACGAGGCGGCTGCGCGGCAGCGGCTGTCGTCGCAGCACACTGTCGTCGCCATCGCGGGTGCCACCGGCAGCGGAAAGTCGACACTGTTCAACGCCCTGGCCGGAGTGCCCATTTCGGAGACCGGCCTGCGCCGGCCCACCACCTCCGCGCCGATCGCCCTCAGCTGGTCCGAGGGCGCGGCAGGACTGCTCGACCGGCTCGCGATTCCAGGGCGGCTGCGCCGCAGGCCGCTTGCAGGCGGATCGGGGGACGAGGCAATGCAGGGACTCGTCCTCGTGGACCTGCCCGATCACGACTCGGCGCTGACCGTGCACCGGGAACAGGTGGACCGGGTACTGGCGCTGGTCGACGCGATCGTCTGGGTCGTCGACCCGGAGAAGTACGCCGACGCCGCCCTGCACGAGCGCTATCTGCGACCGCTCGCCGGGCACGCCGAGGTCACCTTCGTTGTCCTCAACCAGATCGACCGGCTGCCCGGCGAGGCCGCCGACCAGGTGCTCGACGATCTGCGCCGGCTCCTCGACGAGGACGGCATCGCCCTCGGCGAACACGGCGAGCCCGGGGCCACCGTGCTCGCCCTGTCGGCTCTCACCGGCGAGGGCGTCGCCGATCTGCGCGAGCTGCTCGGCCGTTTCGTACAGGAACACACCGCCGCCGCCCGGCGCATCTCCGCCGACGTCGATGCGGCCGCGGCACGGCTGCGCCCGGTGTACGTCGCCGACGGGCGGCCCGGACTCGGCGAACGGGCCCGCGAGGACTTCAACGCACGGCTGGCGGGCGCGGTCGGCGCCACCGCGGTCGGAGAGGAGGCCGAGCGCCAGTGGCTCAGGAACGCAGGGCGCGCCTGCGGCACGCCCTGGCTGCGGCTGTGGCGCTGGTACGAGCGCGTCCGTACACCGGGCGGGGGGCTGCCACAGCCCCCGGAGCCGGTGGAGGAGGAGCTCACGGCACGGCAGCGGGTCGAGCAGGCCGTGCGCATCGTCGCGGACGATGCGACACGCGGGCTCCCCACGCCGTGGGCGCAGGCCGTGCGCGAGGCGGCGGTGCGCGGTGCGGAAGGGCTGCCCGAGGCGTTGGACGAGCTCGCGGTGAAGCTGGGCACGCCGAAGGCCCGGCCACCGCGGCCCGCGTGGTGGCCGGCCGCTGTGCTCGCGCAGGCCGCCATGACGCTGCTGCAGATCTACGGCGGGCTGTGGCTGACGGGGCAGATCATCGGGGTCCTGGAGCCGATGCTCGTGCCTCCGGTGCTGCTGATGCTCGGCGGGATCATCGGTGGGCCGCTGGTGGAGTGGGCGTGCGCGGCCGCCGCGAAGGGGCCGGCGCGGCGGTACGGGCAGGACGCGGAACGGCAGCTCAAGGAGGCCGCGGCGGGCTGTGGACGGGCGAGAGTCCTCGATCCGGTCGCGGCGGAACTGATGCGGTACCGGGAGGTGCGGGAGCAGTTCGGCGCGGTGGCCGCACGCTCGGGTCCGCTGACACGGCCGGGCTCGCCGGCACGGCGGATCCGCTGACCTTGCCGCCGTTGCCGCCGTTGCCGCCGTTGCCGCCGTTGCCGGCCTCGCCGGCTGTGTCGGCCTTGTCGATCTCGCGGACGTGGCGGGCGCGCCGAGCGCCCGAATCCCGCCGACCCCGCCACGCGTCATTCGTACGGGTGGCGGGGTTTTCCCCATGTGCGGCGGCATCCACAGGCGTCGGCGGGATTCTGCGTGCGGGACCAGCATGGGATCAGTCAGTCGAACGGTACGGGAGGGGAGCGGTCATGAACGAGACGATGGTGACGCTGGTCGGCAATGTGGCGACCGGCGTGGAGTACCGGGAATCGGCGAGCGGGGGGTACGCGCGGTTCCGGTTCGCGGTGACCTCGCGCCGCTGGGACCGGCAGCGGGAGCTCTGGGCGGACGGGCCCACCAGCTTCTACACGGTGTGGGCGTGGCGGACGCTCGGGCTGAATCTGGCGGCCTCCGTGTCGGTCGGCGAACCACTCGTGGTCCACGGCCGGTTGAGGGTGCGGGAGGAGGAGCGGGACGGGGGGAGGCGGACGTCCATCGACATCGACGCGGTGTCGATCGGGCACGACATGGCCCGCGGTACGTCCGCGTTCCGGCGAGCGGCGAAGGACGAGCCGTATCTGACGGATCGTCCGGGTGACGGCGCGGACGGTGGCGCGGGCGGCGGCGGGGGCAGCCGGACGGGCCCGACAGGCCCACCAGGCGCTCCGGGCTCACCGAATTCACCAGTCCCGTCCCGCGCCTCCGCCGGGCAGGGCGGTTCTGACGACCGCGTCCCCGTGCCGACCGCGGGAGCGGCCACCCCATCCCCCTTCTGACCTGCGGTTGTGGAGATTTGTCGACAGTTGTCGAGAGGGTGCGGGGCCGTGATAACGATTCCGATTCGGAATGGTTATCTCATGGCATGACGGGGCATCGGGTCGCACCGCGTCCCTAGGATTCCCCAGTATTCACGGGGCACTTGAGTCTGCTGGCGAGGCACTCCCCCCACGCATCCCACGCGAAAGCGCCTCGCCCGGAGGGGAATTCTGTGTTTTCTGCGTTCTCTGCACGAGGGCGGGGAGCCGCCCGTACGGTCGCGGCGGCTCTGGTGTCCGGGCTGTTCGTGGCGGGTTCGATAGCCACCGCGGTACCGGCCGTCGCCGACGAGGCCCCCCAGCACACGGGCGGCGCCTCCGCCACACTCGACGGTCTGACCACCTTCGACCGTGCCGTGCTGCACGACGACGGCCTCGACCACGAACTGCCCGCCGGCCTCTTCGAGATGACCGTGGACGGCGGCGGCAAGCTCAAGACGTACTGCATCGACATCCACAACCCCACCCAGGAGCAGGCCAAGTACCTGGAGACCCCCTGGGACCAGACCTCGCTCGGCGCCAACAAGAACGCCGGCAAGATCCGCTGGATCCTGCAGCACTCCTACCCCCAGGTCGACGACCTCATGGGGCTCGCCGACAAGGCCGACACCCGTCCGCTGACCGAGCGGACGGCCGCGGCGGGAACCCAGGTCGCCATCTGGCGGTACTCGGACGGCGCCGAGGTGGAGGCACTCGACCCGGCCGCCGAGAAGCTCGCCGACTGGCTGGAGAAGGAAGCGCAGAACGTCGAGGAGCCCCGCGCCTCGCTCAGCCTGGAGCCGAACGCCGTCTCCGGGAAGGCCGGCGGACGGCTCGGCCCGGTCACGGTCCGCACCGACGCCGACCGCGTCACGGTGACCCCGCCCGCCGATGCCGCCGCGAGCGGCATCCAGGTCACCGGCAAGGACGGCAAGCCGGTGACCGCCGCGGTCGACGGCAGCGAGCTGTACTTCGACATACCCTCCGGGACCGCCGACGGCTCGGCCTCGCTGACCGTGCAGGCGACCACCTCCGTCCCGGTCGGCCGCGCGTTCGCCGGGGTGACCAAGAGCCAGACCCAGATCCTCGCCGGGTCCAGCCGGTCGACGGTCTCCGCGACCGCCACCGCCACCTGGGCCAAGACCGGCCCGATTCCGGCGCTGTCGGCGGAGAAGAACTGCTCCGCGGGCGGGATCGACGTCACGGCCACCAACAAGGGCGACGAGGCGTTCACCTTCGAGCTGATGGGGTTCAAGCACTCCGTTGCCGCAGGTGAGTCCCGCACCGTGACCGTCCCGGTTCCCGAGGACCAGGCGTACGACTTCACGATCACCGGGCCCGGCGGTTTCTCGAAGAACTTCAAGGGCGTGCTCGACTGCAAGACCACCGGCAGCGCCGGGCCGAGCCCCGACCAGCCGTCCTCCCAGCCCAGCCCGGCCTCCGCCGGCGGCACCTCGGGAGGCGACGAGAATCTTGCGGCGACCGGCGCGTCCAACGCCACCCCCGTCATCGCGGGCATCGCGATCGCCCTCGTTGTGATCGGCGGCGCGGCCGTGCTCCTCGTCCGCAAGAAGAAGACCGCCGCCCCCGAGGCGCCGTCCTCCACGGAATCGTCCTCCCCGCAGGACTGAGCGACACACAGCGAGCGCCCCACGACGGCGCGCCGCCCACCGACGGCCCCGGATCGCCTGCGAGCGCCGGGGCCGTCGGCGTCGGGCCGTGGACAACGGGATCCGGGGTCGCCCCTGACGGATGGAGCCGCAAGGCCCGTGGACGACTTCCATGAGATGACATGGACCGAGGCCATGCGCCATCTCGAAGCCGAAGGACCTCAGGGGCTGATCGACCGCACCCGCACGATGGAGCACGCCGACCTGGACGCCGAGCGGTGGCCGCGGAGCAAGCGCCACGACGACGCGACCGCAGTCCTGATCCGCTTCTGACAGCGCGGTCCGCAAGAGCAGTCAGCCGAGTGAGTAGAAATCTTCTCTACGGGTTCAAGGCGGCTCGCTCCGCTCGCCGCGCGCGGCCCCGGCTCACCGCCGGGCCCGACGCTCCTGTCTTCGCCCCGCTCCGGGCCCGGCACGCCGGCCGCGCGGCTGAAGCGAGCACACCAGATGCGAGACGGTAACCCACTGTGGCCGGGGCGGTCGGCTCCACGGCTTTACGCAGCCACCATGGGGCGAGCCTCGAAGATCACGGCCCCAGATCGGGCTATTGCGGGCAGGCGAGGAGCCAGCCCGATTCGCGGCCGGCGTAAGGGGCCATGATCTCTCGCCCATGGCAGCTCCGTAAGTTGTTAGGCGGCCCGGGAGGGCCGGGTGTGGCTGATGGCAGCTTGTCTCGTGTGA
>NZ_JBSFDW010000086.1:0-8106 GCF_053594115.1 Streptomyces sp. NPDC001970
GACCCCAAGCCGTTCATCTGGACCAAGAGCGCCGAGGAAATCCTCGAATCCCTCGCCCGCTTCTGCCGACGGATCTCCGGCGCAGGACACTAGCTAGGACATGGTGGTCTGGCTCTGTAGCCCCTGCTCAGCCACATGATCCGTACCGGGAACGCACCGTACGCCGGGTGAGGCGTCAGTGTCGGCCTCGACGTTGGTGTCCCACTGGGGACTGGGCTCGGCGATGTCGCATCCGACAGACGAGGATCAAAGCCAGGGCGGCGGTGGCGGCGGTGGCGGCGAGCGCCCCGGTGATCCCGGCCGTGCGAAGCAGTCGTTCGGCGGAGGCACCGAGGAAGTATCCGGCGAGCACGATCCCTGTTCCCCAGATGACCGAGGCCGTGGAGCTATAGAGGAAGAACCGGTGGAAGGGCATGCCTACGGCTCCAGCGGCGAATGGCAGGAAGGACCGTACGAAGCTGATGAATCGGCCAGTGAAGACGGCGGGGCCGCCACGACGCAGCAGGAAGTCGCGGGCGTGGTCGATACGGCCTCCGGGCCGGATCCGGCGGCGCAGCCGCTGGGCACTGGGCCGGTGCTCGTACCAGTGGCCGATGGCGTAGCCGAGGCTGTCACCGGCGATGCCGCCGCCGACTACGGCGGCGGTGAGCAGGGCCGGGTCGAGGTCGCCGCGGCCTGCCAGGGCCGCGGCGAGCAGGATGAGGGTTTCGGCGGGAAGGAGCAGGCCGATGAAGGCGCTGGTCTCAACGGCGGTGATGATGAACACCAGGGCGTACGTCCACAAGCCGGCAGCCTCGACGAGGTCGGCGGAGATCACGGGTCAGCCCGCCGGTCGCAGCGGCGCCGGCTGAGATTCGGGGGGTGGCGATGACTCGGGCCGCAACCGATGAACGGTGGCTGGCCCAGCCGGCGAGCTCTGGTCGTTGTCTGGGCGGGGAAGTCGGCTTGTGCACCGGCAGGCTGCGGAAGCGGCGGCGCTCGCGGACGTGACGGGCCGCAGGTGCCGGGTCCGAGCCGCAGTTGTATTGGGGGATGCCGGGCTCGTCTTCCTGGTCGGCAGGCGCCCGGCGGCATGCCAGCTCACGGTTGCGAGGACCGCACCCTCGATCACGTTGAGCATGTAGTGGTCGACGGTCAACACGACCGCAGCGTTCATGGACAGCGTGAGGGTCACCACCGTGACACGGGCCCAGACTTTGCGCGCGGCTGCGAGCAGCGCGAGCATGCTCAACAGGCTCCAAGCCACGCGGAAGCCCGGCGTCGCAGTGTACTGATGGACGAAAGCGGTGGGCTGCAGGACGTGGTAGGTGTCAGAACGCAGGGTCGTGTCGGTCACACCGAGTCCGGCCAGCCGGAGTGGAGGGACCGGGAAGGCTGCAAAGAGGACCAAGCCGATCGCGCTGGACAGCAGCATCGCCGCGGCGATCTGTATGTAGACCTGGTGGTGGGAAAGTAGCCACAACATGGTCAGGGCGATGACCGGCCAGTGGCCGAAGACGTAGATCCAGTTGAGCACCTGTGCGATGGCGTGATTGTCGGTGAGTGGATTGTGCAAGGTGCCCTCCCAGTCGAGATGCGACCGTCCGGCCGATGGCGGGTCCCGCAATTCGCAACGCGACGTTCGGGGCGCCTTTGGTGAGTCTTCGTATGCCGAAGCAGGTGAACGCGGCTGTGACGACGGCCGTCTGCAGGACCAGTTGTCGTGCTGTCGTGCCCGGGGCGAGGGTGCAGGGCACGAGCAGTGCCGGAGCGTGCTGCGCGCGGCGGGCGGCTGCGATGGATGATCCACGCCGGGGGACGCCAGAGCGTCGAGCTGATCGGTCCGGCGGGTCGTGGCCAGGACGGTTGCCCCCATCTCCTTGGCAACGGCAGCGGCCGCCAGGCCCACGGATGAGGTGCCGCCGATGATGAGCAGTGTCTGTCCCGGTTGGAGGGCGAGGCCGACCGTAAGTGGGCCGTAAGCGGTCTGGAGCATCTCGGGGAGAGCTCCCAACGATTCCCAGGGCAGGTCTGTGGAGATGGGAATCAGCTGCTGTACGGGGACTACGGTGTACTCGGCGTAGCCGCCGTCGAACACGTGCCTCATTCCTCCCGTCATCGGAAACTCCTTGCGTGAAAACCACGGCCTTCAGGCCGGGGAGGAAGCGCATCCTCGGCCCGGAGCAGCGACGCGGCGGAGCTCGCTGCGTTGTTGGTGGCGGCCGGTAGGTTGATGTAATGCTTCTGCGGTACTCGTTCCGGATCGAGCCGACGCCGGGTCAGCGTGCTGCGCTGGCCCGTATGTTCGGCTGCGCCCGGGTGGTCTACAACGATGCGCTCGGACGTCCGTAAGGCGGCGTGCGCGGAGGATGTCAATGCGACGACCTGTTGACCGGGCCGGAAGCGTGCGGGTGCGGAGTCAACAACGCCGAGGGCCTCGATACCGGGGACGCGGGGGAGGGTGACGCCTTCGGACAGCCCGAGGCGCAGATACAGCTCGGAGCGGTTGAGGCCGAACGCCTCGCCCCGGACCCGGACCCACCCGTCGTCAGGCTCAGGCATGGGCAACTCGTGAAGGTGCAGGTGCAGCGACGCAGGGGGGCCGGCACGGTCGAGCTGGACGGCGCGCATGGTGGTACTCATCCGCAATCCTCCGGTGGATCGTGTCGTCCTCGTCCGGCATGCGTGCCTGGATGTTCGGAGACACAGTGGGTCATGTAGCCGATGGGCCGCCCTGCGACGTGGCCGCCGGGCACAGATGAGGCCGGACGGCGGTTCTGGCCGGGTGCTCGTTCGTGACCACCATGACCTTGGCCGCGCCTGCCGCTCGGGAACTCGGCGTTGTCACGCGGACAGTCCTCTGGGATCGGCTTCGTCGGCTGGGGGACGTGTCCGTCCCTTGGCCGACGAAGCCGGTCGACTGTCTTATATGGCGTTGACGACTGCCTTGAGGTGCGTGAAGCCGTAGATGGCCTCAGGCCCCATGTCGTATCCCACACCTGACTGCTTGGTCCCGCCCACGCTCACGGACGAGTCGACGACCATGAAGGTGTTGATCCAGACGACGCCGGCGTCGAGATCTTCGGCCATCCGGGCGGCCGTGCTGCTGTTCGACGTCCAGACCCCGGCGGACAGGCCGTACTCGCTGTCGTTGGCTGCCGCGATGACTTCTTCTGTCGTATCGAAGGGCAGGATCACCACAATGGGGCCGAAGATCTCTTCCCGTACGATGCGAAGGCTGGGGTCGTCAGCGGTGAAGACTGCAGGAGTGATGAAGTACCCGGGCCGGGTCACCTCACCTCCGGTGATCAACGTAGCGCCCTCTTTGCGGCCGATCTCGACGTAGCTGCTGACGTGCTGGAGCTGGCGTTCGGAGACAAGCGGGCCAAGCTCGGCGTCCGGGTCGAAGCCGTTTCCGAGCGTGAGAGACTTCGCGGCGTGAGTCATGCCCTCAACGACCTGGTCGAAGACGGGCCGCTGCACGTACAGCCGCGACGCAGCCGTGCAGACCTGCCCGGAGTTGGCGAAGGCGGCCCTGGCCGCCGAGGGAATGGCTGTGTCCAGGTCAGCGTCGGCGAAGATGATGCCCGGGTTCTTGCCGCCGAGTTCCAGGGTCACCTTCTTCATGTTGCCGCCCGCGGCAGCCAGTACGTGGCGGCCCACCTCGGTCGAGCCGGTGAAGGAGATCTTGTCCACATTCGGATGCGCGGCGAGGGCCGAGCCCGCCACACGGCCTGGGCCCGTGACGATGTTGACCGCGCCGCCGGGCAGGCCCGCCTCGGCGATGAGCTCCCCCAGCCGCAGGGCGCTGAGCGAGGTCAGCTCGGCGGGCTTGAGGATGATGGAGTTGCCGGCCGCCAGTGCCGGGGCCATTTTGTAGGACGCCTCGTTGAGCGGGAAGTTCCAGGGAACGATGAGTCCGACGACACCCAAGGGCTTGCGCAACGAGTACCGCTGGAACCGAGCCCCTGGGATGGCTGCGGAGATCTCCCCGGTCGTTCCCTCGATCTTGTCGGCCCAGCCGGCGTAGTAATGCCAGTGTCCAGCGGCACTGGCCACCTCCAGCCGGGCGAGCGACAGCGGTTTCCCCGTATCGAGCGCCTCCAACTCGGCGATTTCGTCGGCGTGCTCAAGGATGAGGTCACCGACGCGCCACAGCAACTTGCCGCGATCGGCGGGGGTGGTCGCCCCCCATTCGCCGTCGAACGCCCGCCGAGCCGCCGCGACCGCGCGGTCCACGTCCTCGACTCCGCCCGCCGCGAAGGTGGCCAGGACCTGCTCATCGGCCGGATTGATGGAGTCGCGTGTCGTGCGGGCGGCGGCGTCGACCCATTCGCCGCCGATGAGTAGCTGCTTCGTGCCTTGGAGGAACGCCTGGGTGCGGGCGCTTGGGGTCTTCATAATCAGGGTCTCCGGAAATTGTTGCGTCGCGTAGCGTTGCGTTGTGGTGAGCTACTTGGTGAGGTTGCCCGCGTCCACACGGAACTCGACGCCGGTGACGTAACGGGCCTTGCGCGAGGCGAGCCAGGCCGCGGCCTCGGCGATGTCGCTGGGCCGAGCCCAGGGGACGCCGCGCAATTGGAGCCGGCCGGCCGCCGGCCGCATGTCTTCTAGCGTGGGCGCCGGCAGA
This sequence comes from Streptomyces sp. NPDC001970, assembly GCF_053594115.1. Lineage (NCBI taxonomy): Bacteria > Bacillati > Actinomycetota > Actinomycetes > Kitasatosporales > Streptomycetaceae > Streptomyces > Streptomyces sp. NPDC001970. The sequence continues at coordinate 4,610 of NZ_JBSFDW010000086.1, forward strand.
TCGGGGCAGAGGAGCTTGTGCAGTTCACGTTCGCGGATCACCTGTGTCCACCGCGCAGGGCACGATGGCGTTGGCGTGTAGGCCCAAGGGGCCAAGTGCCATGATGAGTGATCTTACTCAGGCCAGTGGCGCCGTGCTTGGCCGTGGAGTGGTGGTCGAACCGGGGTATTCCCACAGGCCGGCCACTGAGCTGATCAGGACGGTGATGACGTAGCTGATCCCACCCACGCTCAGGGCGCTCCCAGACCGGCTCTCGTTCCGCACCCCGTCAGATGGGCCCGTGGTGGCGGATCGGCAGCGGTTCACGGGGCGGGTCTCGCTGATGGATGTCTGGTGTGACGCGCCGGGGGGTGTGTGGGTCAGGACAGGTCGGTGATGACCACGCGGGTTGTGGAGGAGTCCTTGAGTGCTTCGTAGCCCTCGTTGATCTCGTGCAGCGAGATCTCCTTGGACACCAGGTCGTCGAGGTTTATGCGTCCCTGAAGGTAGAGGGAGGCGTAGAGCGGGATGTCGCGCTTGAGGTTCGAGGAGCCCATGAAGACGCCTTCGACACGATTCTGGTTGTTCAGCAGGGTGGACGTGTCGATTTCCAGGCCGGCGTCCTTGCCGCCTATGCCGATGAGGTACAGGCCTCCGCCCTTGGCCAGCATCTGCAAGGCCTGGCGGGTGACGGGGCGGATGCCGACGAAGTCGAAGACGTAGTCGGCGCCATGCCCCGTGATCCTCTTGACTTCGGCCACCGGGTCGGTCGTGGTCGAGTTGATGGTGTGGGTGGCGCCGAACGCCTGGGCACGCTCCAGTTTGGCGTCGTGCACGTCGATGACGATGATCGTGGCGGCGCCTGCGATCACCGCGCCGCTCACGGCGTTCATGCCCACGCCGCCGGCTCCGATGATGACGACGCTCTCGCCGGTCTGTACGTTGGCGGTGTTCAGCACGGCGCCCGCGCCGGTCAGCACACCGCATCCGAGGAGGGCGGCCTGCGCGAAGGGAATCTCGTCGGGCACGACGGCGAGTTGGTACTCGTGGACCAGGGCCTGCTGGGCGAAACCGCCGAGGCCGGCCATCTGGTCGATCGGCTTGCCGTCCATGGTGAGTCGTGGAGCCTCGCCCTCGGCCCGCAGTGTCGTCTCCGGGTGGAGGCAGCGATGGGTCTTGCCGGAGAGGCAGTTGTCGCACTGGCCGCAGAACTGGAGGCAGCTTCCCACCACGTGGTCACCGACGTGGATGTCGGTGACGTCGGGGCCCACCGCGCTGACGACGCCGGCCAGTTCGTGGCCCAGCACGCTGGGGAACTGGAAGCCTAGATCGAAGGTTGCGACACTGAGGTCCGAGTGGCACAGTCCGGATGCCTTCACGTCGATCAGGACTTCGCGCCCCAGCGGTGCGGCGATGTCGACCTCGCGGACAGTGAAGCCTCTGCCGAGCCCATCGACTATGGATGCCTTCATGATTATTCGCTTCTTTCCTTGGTTTCCTTGGTTTCCTTGACGCCTGGCGCGTTGATCAGCCACTGCCGCAGGACGCCGAATACTGCCCTGACGTAGAGCTGCGGGTCGCGCGGGGCCGGTAACTCCAGCCATGCCTCGATGGCACCGATCAGGCCCTGGCCCACGAACCGGGAGTACGTAGTGACGGACAGCCGGTCCCGCGGGAGGTCGACAGGGATGTTCTCCGGGCGACGCCAGCACGGCGGCCGGCGTGCTCTCGAAGTAGCTGCTCAACAGCTGACGCAGTGCCGGGCTGTGTCCGTCGACGAGACCGTTGGTGTAGACGCTTCCGAAGCACCTGCCTCGATCCACCGCGCGATAGTCGGTCTGTGGGCGACGAAATCGAAGCTGACCGGCGCGAGGAACGGTGCGGGTACGGCCGCCGAGGCGGCATCCTGGCTCGCCCAGCGGGGGCGGTGTCCCGGTCGGCGCCCCCGTAGCGGAGGCGGCGCCCCCCGAGGGGGCGCCGTTCCCGGTCTTCTCGCGGTCTGCGGCCGGGGGCCGAGACCGCCCGGTGGATCAGGGGCGGTCGTGCAGGTCGTCGTAGAGGAACTCGTTGACCTGCTTGACGGCGGCCTTGGCGGCGTTGGTGTCGGCTACGGCGTCGAGCATGGCGAAGTCGTGGATGGCGCCCTGGTAGCGGACGGTGGTGATGTCGTTGCCGGCGGCCCGGAGCTTGGCGGCGTAGGCCTCGCCCTCGTCGCGCAGCACGTCTCCCTCGTCGGTGATGAGCAGCGCCTTGGGCAGCCCCTTGAGCTGGTTCAGGCCGGCCCGCAGCGGAGATGCGAGGATGTTCTTGCGGTCCTTCTCGTTCGGGGCGTAGTTGTCCCAGAACCACTGCATGGCCTTGCGCGTGAGCCAGGGACCGTTGGCAAAGGTGCGGTACGAGTCGGTGTTGAAGTCGGCATTGGTGACGGGGTACATGAGCACCTGCCCGTCAAGCTCCGGGCCGCCCCGCTGCTTGGCCATGAGAGTGACGGCAGCGGCCATGTTGCCGCCGACGCTGTCGCCGGCGATGGCGAGCCGGGAGCCGTCGACGTTGATCTCACTGCCGTGCTCGGCCACCCACTTGGTGGCAGCGTAGGCCTGCTCTATCGCGATGGGGAAGCGGGCTTCAGGCGAGCGGGTGTAGTTGACGAAGATCACCGCGGCGTGGGCTCCGTCGGCGATCTGGCGCACCAGCCGGTCGTGGGTGTTCTCGTCCCCCAGGACCCAGCCGCCCCCGTGGGTGTAGACGACAGCAGGGAGCTTGCCGGTGTCCCCCTTGGGGCGGACGATGCGGATGTCCACCGTTCCCGTGGGTCCCACCTTCAGGGTGCGGTGGCTGATGTCGGCCGGCAGCTTGTCGATCGGGCCGGCCTGGGCGGTCTCCAGGGCCTTGCGGGCGTCGGCGGGGGACAGGGTGTAGATGGGTGGGCTCTTGGCCGCGGCGTCGGCGAACTCCTTGGCGTCGTGCTCCAGGACCAGCGGCCACTTCGGAGTGGGCTCGGACTGGGTGGGAGCGGCCAGTGCGCTGGTGGCGGCGAACGCCCCCAGGGCGAGGGGAAGAACGGCGGCAACGGCGGTCTTGTGGCTGATGCCGCGTTTGGGGATCGAAAACATGGAACGTTCTCCTGGTGAATCGAATGGCTCGGTGCGTCGATGACACCGCGATGTGCTGAGAGGGGTGACAGCAACTGTCTTCGAGATTCGGCAGCCCCGTGGGCCGCCGGTACACCTCGCCCCTTTTCGGGTCTGATCACTCGGCCGCGATCTCAGCCCTTTGGCGCTGTGCAGGCATTACCGTGGGAAGTCGAGGCCTGAGATAATCGGTGAACTCCGTAAGTAAGCGCTCCCACACCTCTGCGAGGGGGCGCTCGAGCTCCTGCGCCTCCTGCACCATGGCTTCACGCAGGGCGACTGGGCCACCGCACTACGGCGAAGGCCCGGAACCCGGCGGGTGCCACCGTGTACGGCAAGGCCGACCTGATCGGGCGTGACCTTGCCGCGGCGGGAGACCAGGAACTC
>NZ_JBSFDW010000087.1:0-7683 GCF_053594115.1 Streptomyces sp. NPDC001970
ACCGCCACCGACAACGACTGACGAACCACCGAGGCCGCACAATGGCTCACGATTGAACCGTTCGAACTGGTCCCAAATTCAGCCGTTGCCGACACCCTTCAGATCGTCAAACGCACCGACGACATGAGCGGGTTCGTGGTGCTTCCACGCAGGTGGGTGGTGGAGAGGACGCTGAGCTGGCTGATGCGCTCGCGGCGCCTTGCCCGGGACTACGAGACCCGGCCCGAAAGCAGCGAAGCCGCCGTCCTGTGGTCGATGACCATGCTCATGGGACGCCGCCTCGCCCGCCACCGGAGCCGAAACGTCACCCGGCAGCCCGCCTCGGCGTGAACACCCCGGGACGCTCCTCGGCCAGCCAGCCCCGCTCCACCAGCCGCTTCACCTTCGACCGCACCCCCTCGACCTTCGCCGGCACCGACTCCAGGCCCAGCCGCCCGGCCAACTCCCGTGCCCGCAGCCCGGCCCCGCCCGCCTCCGCCTCCAGCACGCCCACCAGCCGCTGGTAGTCCGGCGCGAGCACCTCCATCGTCAGGCCCACCCGCCAGTGCGGCACCACCGACCCCGCCACCGGGGCCTCGGCAACGGCCGGCGCCGACTCCGGCGGGTGGTCGGCCTCCGGCTCCGGCCCGGCCAGGGCCTCGGCCAGCTCCACGCGGGCGATGGCCCGCCGCTCCAGCACCGCCTCCGCCTTCGCAAGCTCGGCCAGCACCCGCTCCGCCTCCTCGCGGAGCTCTTCGACCCGAACTTGCGCGGCCGTCTCGCGCGCTTCCAACAAGCCCATGACCGAAGCCATCGACAACCTCCGTGTCATAACCGACAGACGTGACGGCCCGACTCTTCCTCGATTCCGCGGAGTTCACGCCTGACCAGCGGAAACCCACCCATCAAGTCCGGAAAGACAACGGCTACTGAGTGCGCTGCCCGCAGCAGAGTCGAAAACTATTGGCCGACGGGAATCGACCGGCCCCACCCTGTACGCCATGGAAGAACCGCAACGCAGAATCCGCGCGCTCCACACGCCATCCACGATCACCGTCTACCAGGCGTACTCACCGGAGATCGGCATACCTGCGGTACGCCAGGGCCGTTTCCCCGCTGCATGGAAGCGGGACCGGATGACGTGGATCAAGCCATCGTTCCTGTGGATGATGTACCGCTGTGGCTGGGGCAAGAAGCCTGGACAAGAGACCGTACTTGCCGTCGAGATCACTCGCGAGGGCTTCGAATGGGCGCTGCGCAACGCGTGCCTGTCGAGATACGTCCGTGGACTGCACTCCGACCGCAGCACCTGGCAACGCCGGCTGAAGCGTGCACCAGCCCGCGTCCAGTGGGACCCCGAGCGCGATCTGCACCTGCAGCCCCTGCCAAACCGCTCGCTGCAACTCGGGCTCTCCGGCGAGGCCGTACGCCGTTACGCGGAGGAGTGGACGGTCTCCATCAACGACGTGACTCCGCTCGCCCGCCAGATCCACGCACTCGTCAGCAACGGCGACCTGGACTCCGCGACCCGACTGCTGCCCCACGAGCGGCCGTACCCCGCCGCGGACGAACTGATGGCCCATTTGAGCTCGTGACCGCGCACGCTCGACCAAAGGCCGGCTGCCACCCATGGGTCACATGGCACCACAGGCTCGGCGGAACCGGCGTCTCGTGCCCGATCGGTGTGGCACCGGTCGGCAACAGAGCCTCGGCTCCGTTTCTTGAGGAGTCGGCGAGACTCCGGCGGGGACGGCCGGCCGCCGTTCCCGCTCCTCGCGCGCGAGTTCCATGACACCGATCGCTGGTCCGGGGTACCCCTCCTCTCGGCGTATTCCCGGGGCCGCAGTTGACTCTTCTGAGACGACCGGTCATATTGGTGAGGTCTTCGGGGCCCGACACGTCGTCCATCCCTTCGACACCTTCTTCCGCATGATCTTCGGCGCCCCATCGCCGATTCCGCAGCACGGCTGCGCTCACTTCCGCATCGCCGACTACCCCGTCGGCGGCGACCACATTCCGGTGCTGCCCCGCGAGCGGGCAGGCCGGGCAGAGGAGAACCATGTCCACGTATCGAGCCGTCGAGGTCACTGGCGTTCGCAATATTCGACTGGTCGAGCGAGAGCTGGTCGATCCCGCTCCGGGACACGTCCGGCTGAAGGTGCAGGCCTGCGGGATCTGCCACACCGACGTGCTGACCCTGGAGGGCCTGCGCGCCGACGCCTCGACTCCTGTCGTTCCCGGCCACGAGATCGTCGGCGTCATCGACGCCGTGGGCGCGGGCGTCACCGCCTGGCGGCCTGGTGACCGTGTCGGTGTCGGATACCTGGGCGGTCACTGCTGGGAGTGCGAGATGTGCCGCCGTGGTGATTTCGTCAACTGCCTCGACCAGGAGCAGACGGGAATGACCACCGACGGCGGTTACGCGGAAGTGGCCTACGCGCGAGCGAGCGGCCTCGTGCGCATCCCGGACGGCATGTCGGCCATTGAGACGGCCCCACTGCTGTGTGCGGGGCTGACCACGTTCACCGCGCTGCAGAAAGGCTTCACCAGGGCGGGCGCCCTTGTGGCGGTCCAGGGCATCGGCGGACTGGGCCACCTGGCGCTGCAGTACGCGCACAGCCTCGGATACCGCGTCGCCGCCATCGCCCGGGGCCGGGAGAAGGAGAGCTTCGCGAGGGAACTGGGCGCCGACGAATACATCGACAGCACCAGCGTCGATCCCGGAACCGCCCTGCACGACCTGGGCGGCGCGTCGATCATCGTCGCCACTGCCTCCAGCGGCTCCTCCATGGACCCGCTGGTCCGCGGCCTGGCTCCGGGCGGTCGGCTGGTCGTCGTCGGCGCGGCGCCGGACCCGCTGACAGTCGCGACACCCGACCTGATCATCGGCACCCGGTCCATCGTCGGCAGCCTCACCGGATCCTCCATCGAGAACGAGGACAACCTCGCCTTCAGCCTCGCCCACGGCATTCGCCCGGCCACCGAGACCATGCCCCTCGCGCAGGCAGCGGACGCCTACGAGCGGATGCTCTCGGGCAAGGCCCGTTTCCGGGTCGTCCTGGACATCGCCTCCTGAGAACCCATCCCGTCTGGACGTTCGCCCCGTGACGGCAGCGGCGGCGGCAGCGCGCGACGGGTGCGCCGCCGCTGCCCTGCCGGGAGGCACAGCTCCCGACACGCAGCCCCTGCTCGAATGCGTGGGCCTCGCGTTCGACACCCACGTCCAGCGCGGCCGCCCGGCGCTCGGATTCATGTCGCCGTCATCCATGACGATCGTTCACGGGCCGGTCCAGCCGGGAACCGCGCCACAGAGGCACTGGGCAACCGCCGGTACCCGGCGACGTGGCCGAGTGGATCCTCTGGCTCGTCGATGCGCAGACCGCCCGGCTCACCGGCCACGTGCCCACGCTCCACGGTGGACTCGAACTCGCCTGATCGGAGGCGCTGTTGTGGCGCATCGTCGATCGACAGAGCGCCCTTGCCCATGGGCGAGGCCGCGCTGACCTGCGCCGTCGCACCTCGGCACACCCATGCCCGACGGTGCGCGTCAGGTGAGCCGGTCACTGCGCAGGAGAGTGACAGGTGGCTGCTCGCGTACGGACAGGTGCTGAACACCGCTCGCCGCGGGGAACAGCATGCAGCTGCTGGTGGCGTGGGCAGGCCGGCGCTCGTCGGCGTCGTAGAGCTCCGCCTGGCCGAGTGCCGTGCCGCCGCCCACGCCCTTCCGGTGTCGACCGTGATGGGGCGGAGGAACTTCACCGTCAGGTCGATCGAGGCGAATGCCATGCCCTGCGCAAGAGTGGACTGAACTGCGGCGCCGGCTGCGAAATCCAGCAGTGAGGCGAACACGCCGCCCATGGCGTTGTCGTGCTCTTCGCCCGGCTCAAGAGAGAAGACCGCCCGGCCGTGCTCCACCCCTTCCCGGGCGACGGCCAGTGCGGCCGCGATGGGAGGGGGCGGTAGCCGGCTGCCTGTCGCCGGCCCGCGGTGGACTTCCGGGGACCTCTCGCTCCAGGGCAGGGCCGCGAGCACGGAATGACGCTTGCATGCCAGATCGTCACCTGTCAGGCTGGTGATATGGAACATGTTTTTCCTTGCGGTGCCGCGGCACTCGACTTCGTCGGGACACTGCGCGCACGCCGCAACCCGCAGCCTCGGGAAATGCTCAAATCACCGGAGAGTCTCGACTCCTGGTTTCGTGAGTCCGGAATCGTCGACGGCGACACGGGCTGCCAGTCGTCCGATCTGGAGGATGCGGTGGCCCTCCGGGAGGCGATCTATCTGCTGGTCACCGCCAGGTTGGCGTACAAGAAGTACAACAGCCGTGCACTCTCGCTCGTGAACCGCGCAGTCCGCACGCCGCCCGCGATCCCGCAGCTCACCTCGAGCGGGCGCACCATCGAAGCCACCCCGCAGCAGGCGTTCTCGTCGGTGGCTCGAAACGCCATCGACGTCCTCAGTGGTCCGGATGTGCCGCTGCTCAGGGAGTGCGCGAATCCCGAGTGCACGCGGATCTACATCGATCGTTCACGGGGAGGGCGCCGGGAGTGGTGCGCCATGGAGGCGTGCGGTAACAAGATCAAGGCAGCGGCTTACCGCGCCCGGAAGAAGCACCTGTCCGGCGACCATTGAGCCGTACCGGCTCCGCCGGCGCACAGAGCATGGCGACCGGCTCGGCGAACTCGTCCGGCAGGACGAGCGACTCATGGCTGATGCTCGCGCCGCGGTCCTGAACGAGGCTCGCGGCGGTGGCCGTTGCGCAGGATCAGCACGCTGGTGCTCGTGCTGGTCCACCTGCGCACGAAGGCCGCCTTGGATCAAGTCGGCGCGTGGCCCGGGTCCGGCATCTCGACGGCCACCGCCCGGCATTCCCCGATCACGTGCAACGCCCGTCAGAAACGGTCGACGTCGACGACTGCCTGGGCGAAGGCTTCGGGAGCTTCCTGCGGGACGTTGCGGCCGATGCCGTTCGGAGTCCGGTGTGCCTACTTGCCCGAGAACTTGTTCCGAGCGGGTCGAAGGATGTGTTCGTGCCCCGCTTGACCGAGTGCAGACCTGTCGGCCCGCTTGAGTCGGGCGTGGCTGCCGACGCCGACGAGAGGCCGGGTCGGCTCCCCAGTGAAGCCGCCGCGGCCGCTCCCGCGCCGACAGCCTTGCCAAAGGTGCGCCTGTTGATCATCTGGAACCTTCCTTCGATTCTTCGATCTGGGGTCGCTCGTCCTGATCGTCCGGACCTGCACGGGGAGGCCGGGCAGGCGCATGTCGCAACGCGGCCGGCTATGCCTCTTCCACTCGCTACGTCACCTGTCAAAAAGGTGACGAGAGTCCGAGGGGCGGCCCAGCGGCCAATGTGGCCAGTCATCCTGGCCACGTTGGTGCGCGGTCGGCCCTGGCGAAATTCGCGCCCAGCGGGGGTGGGCCGTGTGCGGTTCAGTGCTCGGTCATGACCCGGGAGACGTGGTATTGGCGGATCCGCCAGCTGCTGCCGTCGCGTACGAGGACCAGCGACATGTGCACAGCGGCCTCCCAGCCCGCCGTGTCGCGGAAGGTGACGTCCGCGAATCCGCCGACCACCTGCTCGCCGATCGTGTAGCTGTGGAGGACCGTCACATCGGCGCTGCGATCGCCTGGTACCGCCTCGTAGTAGCTGCGTACGGAGTCCCGGCCGGAGAGGACCACGGGTCCGAAGCCCTGGAAGAGGGCGTCGGAGGTGAACAGGTCGGCCATGATGTCCGGCTGGTGGCCGTCGAACGCGGCCTTCCAGCGCCTCAGTACCTCGTGCATCGGGTTGCTCATCGCGTCAGCTCCCTGTCTGTGTCTTGTCGGATGGGGAGGCGGCGCCCGCCCATGCATGCCCGCCGTCTGTGGCCGAGGGGAGTCGGCGGCAACTAGCCGACCGGTCTAGTAAAGAGTAGTCGGGCGGTCGTATACGTGCAAGCACGGGGAAGACCAGTGACGCCAGAGAGAAGATCATCAGCACCCGTTCGGTTGTCGCGCAGCTCCGAGGACCAGGTGCTGTTCGCGAAGCTGCACCACAACACTCCCCAGCTCAGCGCCCTCCGGGTGAACTGCATGGCCCTGCTGGGCGCTCGCGTGCGCAGCAGGAGGCAGCGGCCGACAGGGGGCGGGTGGGCCACTCTGGCCGGGTCGTCTCGAAGGCATGGTCAGCCGCATGCGGACCGTGCAGAGGAGCCCAAGATCAGGAGGTGCGAACCTCTTGGCTCCCGGTGCTACCGTAACGAGACGATCGCCCGTCTTGGTGCTAGGAGGCGTTGACAGTGGCCAGGGCCAGTCTGCGGGAGAACCTCATCTCGGCGGCCGTCGAGCAGTTCCACACGCACGGCTATGCAGCGGCCGGCGTGAAGGACATCACTGACGCGGCGGGTGCTCCCAAGGGGTCGTTCTACAACCACTTCGACAGCAAGGAAGCCCTGGCTGTCGTGGCCCTGGAACGCTACGGGGCCAGCCGTCGGCTGGGGAGTCTGCGCGACGGCTCGGTTGCGCCGCTGACCCGGCTGCGCCGGCACTTCGAATTCCTGCGTGACGAGAACATCGACACCGAGTTCAGCCGCGGCTGTCTGGTGGGGGATCTCGCCGTCGAGGTCGCCGACCACAGCGAGGCGGTGCGCGAGTCGGTGCGAGCGAGCCTGGAAGCCTGGGCCGACGCCCTGGCCTTCGCCATCGCCGATGCCCAGGAGGCGGGCGAGGTGTCGAAGGCCCTGGAGGCGTCCACGTTGGCACGCTTCGTGCTCAACGCCTGGGAGGGGGCACTGATTTCCGCTCGGGCCGACCGTTCCGCGAAGGCGTTCGAAGCTTTCTTCACCGTTGTTTTCGGCCTGATACTGCGCTGAGGGACGCCGCAGAGGTGCTCCAGGGCTGCGCCTGAGGTCTTCCCGGCTGCAGTCGAGCGCCGTGCGGCCGGCCGGACGCCATCCCTTGACAGGTAAAGACGTTCAGAGGGCACGGAGTCACATTCCCGGTAGCCGGGTCGCTGTCCGAGGCCTCGGGGGGCGTCCGTGCTTGGGGCGTCGGCGGTTCGAGGCGTGCCGGGGCACGCGGCGACCGGGTGCGCCGGCAGAGGCCTTACCGGCGTTTTCACCCTGCGGGGGCCCACTCTCAGGTGCAGGGCCGCAGTCCCGTAGGGGCGGCGCCGCTTCATTCCCCGGCCGGTTCAGGGCGTGATGCCGTGCAGCAGGCCTCGACGTACCCGGAGAGTGCGGTGCGGGTGTCCCTGGTGAAGGCGTCGATGAGTGCTTCGTTCGCGTTGTTCTCCAGCGCCGGCAGCATCTGCTCGGCCACCTGGTCCGCACCCATCGCCACCGACCGGTTCATCCCGCGCCGCGCGGCGCTGGTGGAGGCAGGCGTCATGGAACGGCGCTCGTGCCAGGAGCCAGGGCGGCGCGTCCGTTCCGAGCGGACCCAGCGCTCTTCCGCCGCAGCTGTACCACCCGGCAGCCCTTGAGCGCCGCCTTCGTGGGCGAGCGCGGTGCTGCCGTCGACCTCGAGGACGTGGAGTTCGTTCTGCGGGAAGCCGGCCCCGAGGCGGCCCAGTCTGAGCCGGACCCCCTGCCGGCCTGGCGGACCGCCTCGCCTCTCGCTGGCGCGCAGACGGCTCAGTGGCCGGCGATCTGGCCGCCGTCGACGTGGAGGATCTCGCCGGTGACGAAGGGGGCGTTCTCGAGGTAGACGACCGCGTCGACGATG
>NZ_JBSFDW010000088.1:0-7357 GCF_053594115.1 Streptomyces sp. NPDC001970
AGCTACCTCGCCGGCCTCGAACTCCGCGCCTCGATGATCTGGCTCGAAGATCTCTTGCGAGCAGCCGATTGATCACGACCTCACACAGGCCCTAGTCCGGAGGAAAGGCGAAGGGGAGGGATACGCTCGCCGCGTATCCCTCCCCTTTCCTTCTCGCCTGGCGCTTCTTGGCGACTCAGAAGAACACGGACCTCCGCTGCACCAGCAGCTTGTACAGCGTGTGCTGGATCTGCTCCCGCACCTGGTCCGTCAGGTTGAACATGAGCATCGGATCCTCCGCCGCCTCCGGCGGATAACCGTCCGTCGGGATCGGCTCCCCGAACTGGATCGTCCACTTCGTCGGCAGCGGCACCGCCCCGAGCGGCCCCAGCCACGGGAAGGTCGGCGTCAGCGGGAAATACGGGAACCCCAGCAGCCGCGCCAGCGTTTTCGCATTGCCGATCATCGGATAGATCTCCTCCGCCCCGACGATCGAGCACGGCACGATCGGCACGCCTGCCCGCAGCGCCGTGGACACAAAGCCGCCCCGCCCGAAGCGCTGCAGCTTGTACCGGTCGCTGAAGGGCTTTCCGATGCCTTTGAAGCCCTCGGGCATCACCCCGACGACCTCACCCTGCTGCAGCAGCCGCTCCGCGTCCTCCGTGCACGCCAGCGTGTGCCCGGCCTTCCGCGCCAGCTCGTTCATCACGGGCAGCACGAAGACCAGGTCCGCCGCGAGCAGTCGCAGATGCCGGTCCGCAGGGTGCTTGTCGTGCACCGCGACCTGCATCATCAGCCCGTCGAGCGGCAGCGTCCCGGAGTGGTTGGCCACCACGAGCGCCCCGCCTTCCGACGGGATGTTCTCGATGCCCTTCACCTCGACCCGGAAGTACTTCTCGTACAGCGGCCGTACGAGTGACATGAGCACCTGGTCGGTGAGCTCCTTGTCGTAGCCGAACTCGTCGATCTCGTAGTCCCCGGTGAGCCGCCTCCGCAGAAACGCCAGGCCGCCCGCGAGCCGCCGGTCCCAGGCGCCCAGGCCGCCCTGGGAGCCGTGACTGCCCGCCTCCGCCGCCCGCGGCTCTCCCTCGCCCTCGCTCCGGCCGCCGCCCGCTGCGTCCCATACGGGGCCGGTCTCGCGAGCCGCACCTGCCGTAACCGGAGCCGCGCCCGCACCTGCTGCACCGGCGCCCGGCACGCCCGGCTGCTCCCTGTCGGGCTGCCCCGGCACCGTGCCGACGGGCACCTCGCGCACCGCCACCGCCTCGGCCGCGGTCTTGCGCCGGCCTGACCCCGGGCGCCGCCGCACCGGGCGTTGCGACGCGCCCGTGCGTGACCGGTCGTCGTCGAACGGAATGACCTTGGCGTCCGCCATCGTTGCTTGCGCTCCTTATCCGGCGCTATCCGGCGCTCTGAGTGCTGTTCGCGGTGCTCGTCGTTGCGGTGCCCGCGGTCTTCTTCGTGCAGCCCGCAGCCGCCGGCAGAGCGGCGAGCTTGTCCACCGCCCTGGCCACGGTCTCCGGCGGCAGCAGCCCGGGCGCACGGCTGCCCGCGAACTCCGCGAACGTCTCCGCTGTCGTGTACGCGGGGGTGAAGCCCAAGGTCTCGCGCATCTGGACCGTGCTCACCACCCGGCCGTGGGTGAGCAGCCGGATCTGCTCCGGGGAGAAGTCGGTGACGCCGACCGTACGCAGCGCGGAACCCACCCAGGTGACCGCGGGAAGGAGCACCGGCACCGTCGGGCGCCCCAGCCTCCGCGAGCACTGCGAGAGGAGAAGCACCCCGTCACCCGCGATGTTGAACGTGCCGCTGTTGAGGGTTCCGCGGCGCGGCTCGTGGGAAGCGATGCGCAGCACGTGGATGACATCGTCCTCGTGGACGAACTGAAGCCGCGGGTCGTAGCCGAAGACCGTCGGCATGACGGGCAGCGAGAAGTAGTCGGCGAGCGGGGAGTCGGCCCGCGGCCCGAGGATGTTCGCGAAGCGCAGTACGCACACCGCCACATCAGGCCTGCGGCGCGCGAAGCCGCGTACGTACCCCTCGACCTCCACGGCGTCCTTGGCGAAGCCGCCGCTCGGCAGGGACTTGGGCGGAGTGGTCTCCGTGAAGACGGCCGGGTCGCGGGGCGCGGAGCCGTACACGCTCGTACTGGACTTGACGACCAGCCGCCTGACGGTGGGCGACTTCTGGCAGGCACCGAGCAGCTGCATGGTGCCGATGACGTTGGTCTCCTTGACGGAGGTCCTGCCGCCCGAGCCCAGCGGCGTACCCGTGACGTCCATGTGGACGACGGTGTCGACGCCGTGCTCGGCGAGCACACGGGCTATGGCCGGCTGGCGGATGTCCGCGCGGACGAAGTCGGCACCGCCGAGATGGTGCTCGGGCGTCACCGCGTCCACACCGACCACGCGCTCCACGTCGGGATCCCGCTGGATGCGGCGTACGAAGCGGCCCCCGAGCTGCCGGGCCACACCGGTGACGAGCACGACCTTGCCCAAGATCAGCGCCTTCCGTTCGGTTCTCCCCTAGGCGTCACCGTAGCGGGTTGATGTTGCGCTGTGATGACCGCAGGACAGTCTTCACGGCTCATTGCCCCCAACGCCGTACGACGCACCGCGACCCTCCCACCATGCTGGTGGAAGGGCCGCGTATTTCACGGACAGGCGCCGCTTACTTCTTGTTGCGACGCTGAACGCGCGTGCGCTTGAGCAGCTTGCGGTGCTTCTTCTTAGCCATCCGCTTGCGCCGCTTCTTGATAACAGAGCCCACGACTACCCTCGCTCACTTCTCTTCACTCGGTGCGGGGCTGTCTGGGCCCACACGACCTACGTCGGCCTAGCCTACCGGCCCGAGCTCCGAGCCTGTAATCCGAGGGGCGCCTCAGGCGGACTCCACCCCCACAAAAGACTCGCGGAGGTACTCGTGAACCGCTTGCTCCGGGACCCGGAAGGACCTGCCCACCCGAATCGCCGGCAGATGACCACTGTGCACCAACCGGTACACGGTCATCTTCGACACGCGCATCACCGAGGCGACTTCCGCCACGGTCAGGAACTTGACCTCGTTGAGAGGCCTCTCGCCAGCAGCCATGACCCACCTGTACCTTCCGCACACGACGCACACCGGCTTCCCCTCCGGTGACTCTTCGTCGCTGTGCGCTCACTCACCAGACTAGGGGCGTGTGGTGCGAGTGGGGAAGAGGAGCAGCCATCGGCCGTTTACTGTGACAGACACGCTCGATTGAGTACATAGCGAGTAAGCGGCCGGTAGTAATCGGACCGCACCGCGTCATCAACCGGAACGGCGACCGACACGCGCCCCTCGGCCTCGCCGACGAACAACGCGGGATCGTCCGTATCGGCGAGACCGATGGCATCGAACCCCAGCTGACCTGCCCCGCAGACCCAGCCGTGGTCCCCCACCACCAGCTCGGGCAGCGGCCCGCCGGCCTCGGCCAGCCCTTCCAGAGCGGCCCGAATCGGGAGTGGCGAGTGGGTGTGCGCGCCGGTGTCCCGCCCGGCGTCCCAAGCGCCGGGTTCTCGCACCAGCGCGACTCCTCGTACGTAGTCGAGGTTGTACGTGCGTACGCCGAACCGGGTCGTTATGTCGACACATCGCCCCTGCGCCGGTGTGAGTACGGGACAGCCTGCCGCCGACAAAGCGTCTGCCAGCTCGGCGTAGAACGCGAGCAGCCGATGCGGATGCCCGGTCCCGAACAGGACCGGGGCCCGCCGGCCGGCCGCATCGGCCAGCCGCCCGGCGAACGCATCGAGCCCGCTCAACGTCCTTTCGGGATCGATCACATCCGGCCCCGACACATGCCCGGGGTCGCCCGAAACCCCGCACTTGTCGGCCATCAGTGCGATCACATCGCGCTCGCCCCATACCCATTCGGGATCGAGCCCGAGCGTGACGCGAGGGTCCCGCGCCGCGAAGAGCCGATAGCTGCGCAGGCTCTCCTCCCGCGACGTGGCCACGGGCCCGGCCAGCCTCGCCGCCAACAGATGCGCACGCAGCGCTCCCCTGCTCAACACCCCCCGATGCTCCCGCACCCCTGCCCCTCGCACCCCAAAACCCCGGCAAATCCGCACAGTTGGCGTAACAGCCGAAGAGGGTTGCCGACAGGACGGCAGGCACTCGTCCCGTACCGGCCCCGCCCCGCCGCCGAGCCGCCGGCCCCTACGCCAGCAGCCCTCTCAGCGGAAACACCGCTCGCCTGGTCGCCAGCACCGCCTGGTCCAGCCGGTCCGCCGGGTCGTACCCGTCCTCCCACGACCGCCACCCCGGCGTCCGACCGTCCGTCATCCGCCCAGGGCCCAACTGCCGCGTCCTGGCGTACACCTGATCCCGCCACGACGACGGAATCTCCGACTCGGGGTCGACCGGCGCATGCCCCGCGATCCCCACGAGATGCGTCCACGACCTCGGCACCACGTCCACCACCGCGTAGCCGCCCCCGCCGAGCGCGACCCAGCGCCCGCCCTCGACCCATTCGTGCGCAAGCTCGTGGCACGCCTTCTGCACCAAGCGCTGCGCATCCAGCGACACCGCCAGATGCGCCAGCGGGTCCTCGAAGTGCGTATCCGCCCCGTGCTGTGTCACCAGCACCTGCGGCCGGAAGTCGGCCAGCAGCTCAGGCACCACCGCGTGGAACGCCCGCAGCCACCCTTCGTCCCCCGTACCCGGCGGCAGCGCCACGTTCACGGCCGACCCCTCCGCCGGCCCGGCGCCACCCGTCTCCTGGGGCCAGCCCGTACCCGGGAACAGCATGCGCGGATGCTCGTGCAGGGAAATCGTCAGCACCCTCGGGTCGTCCCAGAACGCCGTCTGCACCCCGTCCCCGTGGTGCACGTCGACGTCCACGTACGCGACCCGCTCCGCCCCCAGCTCCAGCAGCCGGGCGATCGCCAACGAGGCGTCGTTGTAGATGCAGAACCCGGACGCCGACCCCGGCATCGCATGATGCAGTCCACCCGCGAAGTTCACCGCGTGCGTGGCTTCCCCTCGCCACACCGCCTCCGCAGCCCCCACCGACTGCCCCGCGATCAGCGCGGACACCTCGTGCATGCCGGCGAAGGCAGGGTCGTCCATCGTTCCGAGCCCGTACGACTGGTCCGCGGCCCGCGGGTCCACGGACGCCGCCCGCACGGCTGCCACATAGTCCTCGCGGTGGACCAGCCGCAGCGTCGACTCCCCCGCCGGCTTCGCCGCCACCACGTCCACCGCACGGTCCAGCCCGTACGCCCGCACCAACCCGATGGTCAGCGCAAGCCGTACCGGATCCATCGGATGGTCGGCACCGAAGTCATACTTCGTTACCGCCTCGTCCCACATCAACAGTGCGCGGCCGCTCATGAACGCCACCGTATCGGTCGGGCTCCGCCGCAAACGACCGGGCATACACCAACGTCACGAGCACCAACACCATCGGGACGAGCATCGCCCCCCGGTAGTTCCACGCATCCCCGAGCCCCCCGACCAACGGCGACCCGATCAAGAACCCCACGTAGTTGAAGACATTCAGCCGTGCGACGGCGACGTCACTCCCGCCCGGAAACAGCCTCCCCGCCGCCGCGAACGCCTGCGGGACGATCACACACAGCCCCAGCCCCAGCAGAGTGAACCCGGCGAGCCCCACCCATGCCCCGGGCGCCACCGCCACCACTGCGAACCCACCCGCGGCCAGCACCGCCCCGCCCCGCACCACCGCCACCGCACCGAAGCGCCGCACCCCGAGGTCCCCGACGGCCCTTCCCAGCAGCGTCGTCACCATGTACGCGTTGTACGGAACGGTCGCCAACTCCTCCGAGCTCCCGAGCACGTCCTGGAGGTACTTGGCGCTCCAGTTCGAGACGGTCGAGTCCCCGATGTACGCGAACGTCATCACCAGACACAGCGGCAGCAGCAGCGCGAAGGCGACCGTCCCGCCCCGGGACTCCGCCCCGTCCTCGTGACGCCTCGAGCTCCCCCTCTCCGCATCGACGTACCAGCGACTCCCGATGAGCGCCGCGGGCAACAGCACGGCCACCACCGGCAGGTACAACACCACGAGCGGCAGAGCCCAGTGCGCCCCCGCCCAGGCGAGCGACGCCCCTGCGATCCCGCCCAGGCTGTACGTGGCGTGGAAGCCGAGCATGATGCTGCGCCCGTACGCCCGCTGCAGGCTCACCCCGAGCATGTTCATGGACGCGTCCAGCGCGCCGACCGCCAGCCCGAACGCCCCCAGAGCGACGGCCACCTGCCACAGTTCACTGCCCGCGCCCACACCGAGCAGCGACAACAGCACAACGGGCTGCGACCACCGCAGCACGACTCCCGGCCGCACGCGCGCCACGAGCTTCTCGGTCGCCACACTGCCGGCACCGGCCAGGATCGGCACGGCCGCCAGGAACAGGGGCAACAGCCCGTCGGATACCCCGTACCGGTCCTGGATGGCAGGGATACGCGTCACCAGCAGCGCAAAGGTCACCCCCTGCACAAAGAAACTCAGCGCCAACGAGCCCCGACCGTGCCGCAACCGCGCATCCGTCATGGCCGCACAGCGTAAGGCGCTCAACTACCCGTGGGTAGATGGATCAGGCGAGCAATCCCGGCAGCTCGCCCATGTCCGCGAAGTACCCCTTGGCCCCGGCCAACTCCGCGACGGGCGTCATGGTGGTGAATCCGTACACATCCATCCCGGCCGCCCGCGCCGCCTCAACCCCGAGCCTGCTGTCCTCCACGACGACACACCGCTCCGGAGCGACGCCCATGCGTTCGGCGGCGTACAGAAACAGATCGGGCGCCGGCTTCCCCCGACCCACGTCCTGCGCGCTGAAGATGTTCTCGTCCCGGAACCACCTGCCCAGGCCGGTCTTGCGATGTCCGACCCGTATCCGCTCATGGCTCCCCGAGGAGGCCACACAGTACGGAACCCCGTCCGCGGTCAGCTTCCCCAGCGCGTCCACGACCCCTTCGACGACCTCCAACTCCCGCTCGAAGGCGGCGAAGACGCGAGCGTGGAGGGTCGCGTCGAAATCGTCGGGCAGCCGCTGCCCAGTCCGCTCCAGGACAAGGTCGTGCACCCGGTGCACGGCAGCGCCCATGTAGTCGCGGAGGGAGTCCTCGTACGACGTCGGATGCCCGAGCTCGGTCAGGTAAGCGGCCAGGATGGTGTTGGAGATGGGCTCACTGTCGACGAGCACACCGTCGTTGTCGAAAATGACGAGGTCATAGCGCATGACGCCACGCTACCCAGAACGCAAAAAGGCCGTGGCCCCCGGATCGAAATCCAGGGGCCACGGCCCAATAATTGTTCGGCGGCGTCCTACTCTCCCACAGGGTCCCCCCTGCAGTACCATCGGCGCTGAAAGGCTTAGCTTCCGGGTTCGAAATGTAA
>NZ_JBSFDW010000089.1:0-7036 GCF_053594115.1 Streptomyces sp. NPDC001970
TCAACCAGGTACGCCAGCCCGTCCACTTCCTCACCGCCACCCGCACCCTCGAAGCCACAGGCACCACCACATTCCTCGAACTCGGCCCCGACGCCGTGCTGAGCACCCTCATCGCCGACTCGGTCGCGGATCCGGACGCAGTAGCCGCCGCGGCCCTGCTCCGCGCGGGCCGCCCCGAGGCCCGGACCGCCGTCACCGCGGCGGCGTCGGCCTTCGTGCGAGGCGTCGCGGTGGACTGGTCCGCGCTGTACGCGGACTCCGGGGCCCGCCGCGTATCCCTCCCCACCTACGCCTTCCAGCGCCGGCGCCACTGGCTCGACACCACGACCGCCCGCAAGACCGCCGCACCGGCTCCGACGGCCACGGATGCTCCCTCGGCTGCCGCCTCCCCCACGGCTGCTCCGCAGGCTCCGCGCGGCGCACTCGGTGAGCGGCTGGCGGACCTGTCCCCCGCCGAACGACGACGGGCCGTGCAGACGCTGGTGGATGAGCACACCTCCACGGTTCTGGAGTACGGGCCCGGCGAGCGGGTCGAACGGCGTACGCCGTTCCAGAAGCTGGGCTTCAGTTCGCTGATGAGCACCGAGCTGCGGGCGTCGCTGGCCGCCGCCACCGGGCTGCGTCTGCCCAGCGGACTGCTCTTCGACCATCCGACACCGCAGGCACTCGGCGAGTTCCTGGAGGCGGAGCTGCTGGGTGCGCTGCCGGACGTGGTCGGCGAGCCGGCCGCCGGGGTCATGCCCGGGGTCATGCCCGGGGATGCCTCCGGCGACCCGATCGCGATCGTGGGCATGGCCTGCCGCTATCCGGGAGGAGTGTCCTCGCCGGAGGACCTGTGGCGGCTGGTGGCCGGGGGCGGCGACGCCATCTCCGCGTTTCCCGTCGACCGGGGCTGGGACGAGGCCTTGTACGACCCCGACCCGGGCAGGCAGGGCAAGAGTTCCGTACGGCACGGTGGATTCCTGCACGACGCGGGCGAGTTCGACGCCGCATTCTTCGGCATCTCGCCCCGCGAGGCGCTGGCCATGGACCCGCAGCAGCGGCTGCTCCTCGAGACCGCGTGGGAGGCCGTCGAGCGGGCCGGTGTCGATCCACGCTCGCTGCACGGCAGCCGTACGGGTGTCTTCGTCGGCGCGACCGCGCTGGAGTACGGCCCGCGGATGAGCGACGCTCCCGAGAGCGTGCAGGGCCATGTCCTCACCGGTGGCACGGCCAGCGTCATGTCGGGCCGGATCGCCTACCAGCTGGGGCTGATCGGCCCCGCTGTGACGGTCGACACCGCGTGCTCGTCCTCACTCGTCGCCCTTCACATGGCGGTCCGCTCACTTCGGCAGGGCGAGACGGACCTGGCGCTGGTGGGCGGCGCGACCGTGATGTCGTCGCCCGGCATGTTCGTCGAGTTCTCACGGCAGCGCGGACTCTCCCCGGACGGCCGCTGCAAGTCCTTCGCGGCGGCCGCGGACGGTACGGGCTGGGCCGAAGGTGTCGGAGTGCTGCTCGTGGAGCGGCTCTCGGACGCCAGGCGCCACGGACACCGGGTCCTCGCCGTCGTCCGCGGCTCGGCCGTCAACCAGGACGGCGCGTCCAACGGCCTCACCGCCCCCAACGGCCCCTCCCAGCAGCGCGTCATCCGCCAGGCGCTCGCCGACTCGGGGCTCGCCCCCTCCGACGTGGACGCCGTCGAGGCGCACGGCACGGGCACGAAGCTCGGTGACCCGATCGAGGCCGAGGCGCTCATGGCCACGTACGGCAGCGGCCGGGACGGGCTGGAGCCGGTCTACCTCGGCTCGCTGAAGTCCAACATCGGGCACGCACAGGCCGCCGCGGGCGTGGGCGGCGTCATCAAGATGGTCGAGGCCATGCGTCACGGCGTCCTGCCCAGGACCCTGCACGTCGACGAGCCGTCGCCGCGCGTGGACTGGTCGCAGGGCGCGATGGAGTTGCTCACCGAGGACCGGGCCTGGCCCGGGACGGGCCGGCCGCGCCGCGCGGGCGTCTCGTCCTTCGGCATCAGCGGTACGAACGCCCATGTCGTCATCGAGCAGGCGCCGGAGGCCGAGTCGGCGCCCGGGACGGAGGACGAGTCGGTGCCCGGGACGGGGCCCGGGGCCGGGGCCGACCGATCGCGGCCGTCCACCGTCCCGGTTCCCGGGATCCCCGCGCC
The DNA here is from genome assembly GCF_053594115.1 of Streptomyces sp. NPDC001970. Classification (NCBI taxonomy): domain Bacteria; kingdom Bacillati; phylum Actinomycetota; class Actinomycetes; order Kitasatosporales; family Streptomycetaceae; genus Streptomyces; species Streptomyces sp. NPDC001970. Next base: position 2,165 of record NZ_JBSFDW010000089.1, read on the forward strand.
GTGGCTGCTGTCCGCGCGCGACGCGGACGCGCTGCGGGCGCAGGCTGTCCGGCTCCGCGAGCACCTCACCGACACCGGTACAGCCTCCGGCACCGCTGACGCCGCCGGCGACGACGCCGCCGCCGCTCACCTCGCTGACGTCGGTCTGTCGCTGGCTGTCACCCGCACCGCCTTCGAGGAACGGGCAGTTGTGCTCGCCGAAGACCTGGACGGCTGTCTGGCGGGGCTCGACGCCGTCGCCGAAGGAGCCGAAGCGGCGGGCGTGGTGCGCGGCACGGCGAAGGACGACACCCGCACGGCGTTCCTCTTCACCGGTCAGGGCGCCCAGCGCCTCGGTATGGGGCGAGAGCTGTACGCCACCTCGCCGGTCTTCGCCGAGGCCCTCGATGCCGCCTTCGCCGAGCTGGACCAGTGGCTGGAACGCCCGCTGCGCGACGTGGTGTTCGCCGAAGGGGCCGCCGAGGCCAGCTCCGCGGATGCGGACCTGCTGCACGAGACGACGTACACCCAGCCCGCGCTGTTCGCGGTCGAGGTGGCCCTCTTCCGGCTGCTCGAGCACCACGGCGTGACCCCTGATCTGGTGGCCGGGCACTCGATCGGCGAACTCGCCGCCGCCCATGTCTCCGGTGTCCTCACCCTCGCCGACGCCGCGAAGCTCGTCGCCGCCCGCGGCCGGCTGATGCAGGCAGCCCGCCCTGGCGGCGCGATGATCGCGATCGAGGCCGAGGAGGACGAGGTCACGGCGTCCCTGGCGGGCCACGAGACGGAGGTCTCGCTGGCCGCGGTCAACGGCCCCGCCTCCGTGGTCGTGTCCGGCGACGCGGCCGTCGCCGGGCGGATCGCCGACGAGTGGCGTGAGCGCGGGCGCAGGGTCCGCCGTCTGCAGGTGAGCCATGCCTTCCACTCACCGCACATGGACGCCATCCTGGCCGAATTCCGCGAGGTGGCCGCCGGTCTGGACTTCCGGCCGCCCGCGATCCCCCTCGTGTCGACGGTGACAGGGGCGCTCGCCACGGCCGCCGAGCTGACCTCGCCCGACTACTGGGTGCGGCAGATCCGCGAGGCCGTGCGCTTCCTGGACGCCACCCACGAGCTGGCGCGGCAGGGCGCCACCGTCTTCGTCGAGGTCGGCCCCGACGCCGTGCTGACCGCGCTGGTCCGGGACACCCTCGCCGGCCGTGCCGGCACGGCCGTCCCGCTGCTGCGCGCCGGCCGCGCCGAGCCGTGGACGGTCGCGGCGGGCATCGCATCCGCCTACGCGGCCGGTGCGCGCCTGGACGCGAGGACGTTCTTCCCGGGGGCTGCGCTCGTCGGGCTGCCGACGTACGCCTTCCGGCGTGAGCACTTCTGGCTGGCGCCTTCGTCGGCCGCCGATGTGCGCAGCCTGGGTCTGGACGCGTCGGAGCACCCGCTGCTGACGACCGCCGTCGACCTCGCGGACCGCGAGGAGGCGCTGCTCACCAGCCGTATCTCGCTCGGCACCCACCCGTGGCTGGCGGATCACGCCATCGGCGGCACCGTGCTGGTACCCGCCACCGCATTCCTGGAGCTGGCCGTCGCGGCGGGCGACCACGTGGGCGCGCCGCGCGTGGCCGAGCTGACGCTGGAGGCGCCGCTGCCGCTCACGGCGGGCGAGGCGGTACGGCTCCAGGTGACCGTCGGTGCCCCTGATCCCTCGGGTGGCCGGACGTTCGCGATCCATGCCCGGCAGGACAGCGGCGACACGGCCGCGTGGACACGGCACGCCGGTGGTGTGCTGGTCGGGGCGGCGGGCGAGGTCACGACCGACGGGCTCGCCGCCCAGTGGCCGCCCGCCGATGCCGTGGCCGAGCCGCTGGACGACGTGTACGAGCGGCTCGCCGGAATCGGGTACGCGTACGGAGCGGCGTTCCAGGGCCTGCGGGCCGTGTGGCGGCAGGGCGCGGACGTGTACGCCGAGGTGGCGCTGCCGGCCGAACTGCACGGGAGTGCGGCGGGCTTCGGGGTGCACCCCGCGCTGCTCGACGCCGTGCTGCACCCGTTGGTGCTGGACGCGGCGACGGCCGGGGAGGACAGGGAGGCCGGCGAGACGGACGAGAGCGGCGAGGCCGAGGAGGCCGTGGAGAACAGCGACCGGATGATCCGGTTGCCGTTCGCCTGGATCGGTGTCGAGCTGCACGCGACGGGCGCCACGGAGCTGCGCGTACGCATCACACCCACCGGGACCGACACGGTCGCGCTCACGCTCACCGACGCCTCGGGTGCGTTCGTCGCGACGGTCGAGTCGCTGACACTGCGCCCGGTGGAGAAGCGGCGGATCGCGGAGGCGGCCGCGCCTGTCGCCGACGGCGACGACTCGCTGTACGTGCCGGAGTGGCCGGCGATCGCCGCACCGGAGCCGGGCGAGCCCGCCGAGCTGACCTGGGCGGAGCTGACATCGGACCTGTCCGGCCCGGACCGCGCCGCCGACGTCGTCGTCGTGCGCAACGAAGTGCTCCAGGACGGTGCCGGCGCCGATGCCGCCAGTGCCGCCGGTGCCGAGTCCGACGGGCCGCGTGAGACGGCCGGGCGGGCGCTGCGCCTCATCCAGCAGTGGCTGGCTCAGGAGCGGTTCGCCGACTCGCGGCTGGTCTTCGTCACGCGTGGCGCGGTCGCGGCGCTGCCCGGCGAGGACGTCACAGATCTGTCCGCCGCCGCCCTGTGGGGCCTGGTCCGTTCCGTGCAGTCCGAGCACCCGGGCCGTCTGGTGCTGGTCGACATGGGTGTCGCAGGCGACACGGATGTCTCGGACGACGCAGACGACGCGGACGGCGCGACCACCCCGCTGCTTGCCGCCGCCCTGGCCACCGAGGAGCCTCAACTTGCCGTCCGTGACGGTCGGTTGCACGCGCTCAGGCTTGCCCGGGCACCCCGCGCACCCCGCGCGGCAGGAGCCACACCGCCCGTCACACCACCCGTCACACCGCTCGAACTCGACCCGGACGGCACGGTGCTCGTCACCGGCGGCACCGGCGGGCTCGGCGCGCTCTTCGCCCGCCACCTGGTCACCCGCCACGGCGTACGGCACCTGCTGCTGACCAGCCGGCGTGGACCGACGGCGCCCGGTGCCGACGAACTCGTCGCGGAACTCACCGCGCTGGGCGCCGAGGTGACCGTACTGGCCGCCGACGTGGCCGAGCGGGAGGAGGTGGGCCGCCTGCTGGCGGAGGTACCCGACGCGCATCCGCTGACGGCGGTCGTGCACACGGCCGGTGTGCTGGCGGACGCGACCGTGCAGACGCTGACCCAGGAACAGCTCGACACCGTGCTGCGGCCGAAGGCCGACGCCGCGTGGCATCTGCACGAGCTGACCCGGGATCTCGGCCTGCGGGCGTTCGTCCTCTTCTCGTCCGTGTCCGGCCTCACCGGCACGGCCGGCCAGGCCAACTACGCCGCGGCCAACGCCTACCTCGACGCGCTCGCCCAGCACCGCAGGGCGAGCGGGCTGCCCGCCACCTCGCTGGCCTGGGGCCTGTGGGACAACTCTCGGGGCATGGGCGCCACCCTGACCGACGCCGACCTCGCCCGGTGGGAGCGGGCGGGCACGGTCCCGCTCACCCCGGAGCAGGGCCTCGCGCTCTTCGACGCGGCACTGGGCCGCGCGGAGCCGCTGCTGGTGCCCGTGGCGCTGAACCTGGCCGCATTCCGGAGCGGCGGCCCCGCGCTGCCGCCGGCGCTGTACCGGGGGCTCGTACGGACACCGGCGCGCCGCGCCGCGCGCTCGGGTGCGGCCGCCCGTACCGACGCCGATGCGGGGACGGAGTGGGTGCGGCGGCTCGCGGACCTTCCGGAGAGGAAGCGGGGGGACGCCGCGCTGGACCTGGTCCGTGGCGCGGTGGCCGCCGTCCTCGGCCACACGGGCGCGGGCGCCGTCGATCCGGAGCGGGCCTTCAACCTGCTCGGGCTCGACTCGATGGCCGGTGTGGAGCTGCGCAACCGGCTGGCCTCCGCCACCGGTCTGCGCCTGCCCGCCACGGCGGTCTTCGACCACCCGACCCCGGCCGCCCTGGCGACGTTCCTGCTGTCACTCGCCCAGGAGGCCGAGGCACCGGCGCAGTCCGCCGCCCAGGCACGGGCCCGGAACCTGACCCGGGCCGGGAGCGCAGCGGACGAACCGATCGCGATCGTCGGGATGGCGTGCCGCTTCCCGGGCGGGGTGTCCTCGCCGGAGGACCTGTGGCGACTGGTCGCCGACGGCGTCGACGCGGTCAGCGTGTTCCCGGACAACCGGGGCTGGGACCTGGAGCGCCTGTACGACCCGGACCCGGACCACGTCGGGACCTCGTACACCCGCGAAGGCGGCTTCCTGCACGACGCGGACCTCTTCGACCGGGAGTTCTTCGGCATCTCGCCGCGCGAGGCCGCCGCGACCGACCCCCAGCAGCGGCTGCTCCTCGAGACCGCGTGGGAGACCTTCGAGAGCGCCTGTCTGGACCCGGCGCTGCTGCGGGGGACGAACACCGGCGTGTTCACCGGGGCGATGTACGACGACTACGCCTCGCGGCTGGCCAGCACTCCGGAGGAATTCGAGGGCTTCCTGCTGGCGGGCAACCTCTCGAGCGTCCTGTCGGGCCGCCTGTCCTACACGTACGGTCTGGAGGGTCCGGCGGTCACGGTCGACACGGCCTGCTCGTCGTCGCTCGTCGCCCTGCACCTGGCGGCGAACGCGCTGCGGTCGGGCGAGTGCGACATGGCCCTGGCCGGCGGTGTCACGGTGATGTCCGGCCCGCACACCTTCATCGAGTTCTCGCGGCAACGGGGTCTGGCGGCGGACGGTCGGTGCAAGTCGTTCTCGGAGGACGCGGACGGCACCGGCTGGAGCGAGGGCGTCGGCCTGCTGCTCGTCGAACGGCT
>NZ_JBSFDW010000090.1:0-6679 GCF_053594115.1 Streptomyces sp. NPDC001970
CGGCCCGCCCACCACGCCTGCCCTGCGGCGACCGCCCCTGCCAGCGCGACCACGCCCGCCGCGGGCAACGCCAGCGACCACGGATCGGCGCGCAGGGAGACACCGCCCTCGGGCGCGCGGCCGGGGAGTGCGGCGAGCGCCAGTTGTGTCACGTCCACTCCCGGTGCCAGCAGCCAGACCGTGACCCAGCCCACCAGGATGCCGCCGAGGCCGACCAGCACCGCCTGCGGCAACGCTTCGAGAAGAAGGAGCCGGCGGCCTTGCCGGCGGGTGAGGCCCATGGTGCGCAGCCGGGCCAGCAGCGCGGTGCGTGCCGGCGCGGACTGCAGCAGCGAGAGCAGCAGCGCGAGCGCGGCGTAGCCCGCACCCGCGGCGATCGCGGCCGCGTAGATCCGCTCTGCCCCGGTCTGCAGGGGCGAGTCGGCGAACGAGGCCCGCACCTCGCTGCGCGACTGCACGTCGGCATCGTGCCCCGTGGCGCGTGCGGCGGCCTTCAGGGCTCCGTCGTCCAGCTCGTCACCTGCGGCCAGGAGGAGCGTGGTCGTGGCCCGATTCGTGAGCTTCGAGGCGTCGACCAGCAGGAATTCGGAGGCAATCGCGGGGGTCCGGCTGCGCACCGCGGTCACCCGGACCGTGAAGTCCCCGGCGATCGTCTCGATGCGCTGCGGTTCGCGGCCCAGAGTCTCGGCGACGTCCGGCGAGGCGATCGCGTCGAGGACTGGGTCTCCTTGCGCGCCCGGGCTCCCCTGAAGTGCGCGGGCCGGGAACGTGCCGAGCCCCAGCTGATCGGTGAGCCGTGCATAGGACTGCGGTTCCACCCCGACCAGTGCGGGGAGCAAAACGCCCTTGACCGGGTGGGTTCGGGGCAGCAGGTTGATCGAGGGTTCGATCTGCACCGGGGCCACCACCTGGACCCCGGGAACGTCCCGCACCTCCTGCTCGAGGCCGTCCGGCAGGGCCCCGGTACCGTTCTGGCCGGAGATCCGTGCGTCCGCGCCGAGCGCCGTCAGCGCGGCCCGGTCCCGTGCGTCGGCGATGCCCGCCAGAATCGCACCTCCGAACGCCGCCGTGGTCAGTGCGATCAGCAGCGCCAGCAACGGCAGGACACCTGTCGCCGAGGAGCGGCCCGTTCGAGCCAGTGACAGGAAGCCGAGTGCCCCGCGCAGCCGTCCGGCCGGCCGGGCCGCCCACCGCAGCGGCAGGGGATACAGCCGGGCGAGGACCAGCGCCGCGACCAGCCCGACCAGTACCGGGCCCGCGCTTGCCAGGTAGTCGCCCGGGTCGCTGGTGCCGCGGCGGCGGATGGTCACCACGGCGGCTACGGCGAGGAGCAGCAGGCTCAGTTCGGCGACGGTACGCCGGCGGCTCGGCCGGGCGCGGACCACATCGGCCCGCACGGCGTGCATCCGGGGGCTGCGGTGCAGCACAACCGCACACACCGGCAGCGCCAGGCAGGCGATCACCGCGACCGTCGCGGCTGCCACGACCGCCGGCGTCAGCCGGCCTTCGGGCATCGACAGGACGGCTGCCACCAGGCCGGCACCGGATGCGGGCAGGGCGACGACGGCCGACTCGGCGAGCAGCCTGCCTCCGATGCCGGGCAGCGACCCACCGCGCGCACGCAGCAACGCCAGTTCGGCGTTGCGCCGTGCGGCGACGAGTCCTCCGGTCATCGCCAGGGTCACTGCCGCGACCGTCCCGGTCCCGATCGCGGCCACCGCCACGACCGGTGTGAGGGCGGAGCGCATGGCCTTGTGGGACGAGAGGATGCCGTCCATCCCGGTGGTCAACTCCGCGTGCCTGCCGGCCGCGTCCTTGAGGCGGAGCAGATCCGGACCGCCCTCGAGGGAGGCCACGCGGTCGATGAGGGGCGGGAGGTGCTGAGCCGTCAGCCCGCTGACGTCCGGCGCAATGCGCCAGTAGGGCTGTGGCTCGCCGAGGGTGCCCAGCAGCGCGGGCGCCGCCTCGGGGGCCAGGAGCAGCGACGCCTGCCAATACTGTTCCGGAGGATCCTCGTCCGTCAACGCCGAGGCGGGGTTGCGCAGCAGCGCTTCGGCCGCCCAGTAGCTGCCCTGGGGTCGTACGGGTTCGACGATGCCGGTGATCCGCACGACCAGCGGTCCACCGTTCGACGTGTCGATGTGCAGCAGGGAGCCCACGCGCATCCGCATCTTCTCGGCCGTTGCTGTCGTCACGGCGGCCTCGACCTCCCTCGTCTCCGCCGTCACCACGGCCGGGGCGGACGGCAGCCGCCCGGTACGGACGGTGGAGTGCTGGGCCAGTCCGACCTGCGCGGCGAGGATGAACTCGGGTGGGACCCCCTCGGGGCGCGGCAGCCAGGCGTCCCGGGCGACCAGGAACTTGGTGGTCTGGACGCCGTACGCGGTCTGCGCGGTGTCGGCGCGCAACGGTGCGGCCAGCAGCGGCAGCACCTTGCGGTACGCGGCCTCGATCACTTGCGGGCGCAGTGCCTCTTCTCTGGCGGACTGCGGGAGTTCGAGGCCGGGCTGTGGCGTGGTCAGCTCCAGGACGCTGAGGGCCGGGTGTGCGCCGGAAATGTCCTGTCGCAGGCTGCGGGACTCGTTGGTGTCGACGGCTCGCGGGAAGGCTGCGGCCAGGAAGGCCGTGAGCAGGACGAGCGCGCCGAAGGCGAGCGCGGAGGCCGGCGCAGTACGCAGCCGAGTCCTGGTCCAGGGGGCGACCGGGCGCTGACGCGTGGGGTGCTGCCCGTCCGTACGGGTGCTCATCTCAGTAATCTCCCTGGTGGCGCAGGGTCAGTGCGGGGTGGGCGCGGCGCAGAGCGATGGCGGCGACGGCCAGCACGGGCAGGAGGGCGACCCCGACGAGCAGCAACGACACGTGGGACAGAGGCAGTTCGACCGACACGTCCGGCGCCGGTTGAGTGGCCCGACCGGTGAGGACGATCAGTGGCACCACTGCGCGGGTCAGTGCTGCTCCCAGGGCAGCGCCGGCGAGCAGTCCGGTGGCTATCAGTACGCCCTGCTCGGCGGCGACCATCCGGGCGAGCCTGCGGCGCGGTGCGCCGAGGGCGTTCAGAAGGGACAGTTCGGCGGAGCGTTCGCGCAGGGAGCCGACCGCGCTGACGGCGAAGCCGACCGCGGCGAGAGCCGCGGCCGCGAGCGCGACGGCCGGCAGGGCCTGGCGCGGTCCGGCGCCGAGCGGGTCGTCGGAGAGTTCCTCGGCGACCTCGTCACGCACCATGACATCGGCCGGATCGGCATCGGGGCGCTCGCGCAGCGCGTCGGCGACCGCGGCGGCCTTCCCGGGAGCGGTACTCAGCCACCATTCGGTCGGGGCGAGGGGGGCGCTCGCGCGATGGGCGAACAGCTCGTTGACGGCACGGAGGTCGAGCAGCAGCGCGCCGCCGTCGGCGTTCTCGGTGACCGGCTCTGTGCCGGTGGTGGACGGGCCGGAGCCGTTCAGCTGCGCGGCCGCGGCGTTCGCCTCGGGGCCGGTGGTCGGCAGCTGCCGCAGGGTGTCGACGATTCTCACCCGCACGTCCTCACCGGCCAGGGTGACGTTGACGCTCTGTCCCTGCCGCGCGCCCGCCGCCCGCAGGAACGCGTCCGACGCGATGCCGGCGAGCTCCGGCGCAGGGGCGGGCCGCTCGGCAGTGAGCCGGAGCTCCGTGCCTTCCGCGGGGGGATACGGATCATCCCTGCCCACCGTCGATGCGATGCGGTACGCAACGGCCAGCGGCCGCGCCGCCGAGGCCGAAGGTCGCAGTGTCACCGGCTTCTGTGCGATGCCGTCCAACGTGCCGGTGCTGCTGCCCTGCCAGCGCATGCCGTTGGGCACGGCGACAGGCCGCGCCGCGCCGTCAGCGCCTATGGCAAGCACCTGCTCGACGCTGAGGCGCAGGTTTCCGGTCACGCCCGGGGGCACTCGCCCGTCCAGCCTCAGGCCCGTGATCGTCAGCGGCCCGACAGGGGCGGCGCGCCTACCTCCGCCAGTCCGGTCGAGATCCAGGTCGATGACATGGACCCCGCCGTCGGCTGCGACATTCCCCGCGGGCAGCCGGTGCACCAGGCCGTAGCCGTCCTCCACCACCACGGTGGCCGCCGACACGAATCCCGTGACCGCCGTTTTCCTCCACTCGTCCTGGAGGCGCAGGTGGAGGGTGATCCGGTTGGTGTCGTCGGGCAGCACGAGACCAGGACTAACGTCGGCCCCGTGGGAACGAGTGGCGGCCAACAGCCGGTCGGCCTTCGCGTCGGCAAGGTCCTCTCGCAGCATCAGGTGCTGTTCGGCGCGTGCGGTGTCCAGGGCCAGCACGGTGGCGATGCGGTTGTCCGACAGGCCCAGTGCGGTGCGGTGAGCGGGCGCGGCGGCCCGGACTCCCGCCTGGGACGCGTACTGGCCGGCGTCACCCGGGCTGACGACATCGTTGTCCAGCACCCGCAGCGAGGCACCGACGCGGAAGTCGGCCTGATCGTCCTGCGAACGGTCCCACGAAGCGCTCTGCCCGATCGCCAGCATGCCCATCGACACCGCGAGCACCAGCAGCAGTACGGGTCCCGCGCCGCGCTGCGGCCGACGGCTGAACTGCCATGCGGCAAGCGCCGAGGGCAGCGTGCGTCCGCCCGCCGCCCTGCGCTCGACGAACCGAGCCGCCGGCGGCATCAGGCGCAGGACCAGTACCGTGCCCGCCAGCAGCGCCAGCGCGGGCGCGACGGCCAGCAGTGGATCGACGCCCAGGCTGCCGTTCCGGTCGTCACTGAGCACGCCGCTGCCGGAGTGCGCCGTCTGCTGGTTCAGCTGCCAGTACGCCACGGCAGCCACGAGCAACAGCGCGATGTCCCCTCCCGCGCGCAGAGGTGCGGGCAGCGCGGCCGCCCGGCCCCGCCGCCGGCCGGCGCTCGCCGTCACAGCAGGTGCCACCACCGCGGCGGCACAGCCCACCGCGACCAGCCCCGCCACCAACCAGACCGCAGTTCCTGTGGCGTCTTCGAATCGCAGCCCGATGCGGCCGAGCGAGGAACGCTCCACCAGCTGCCGGGACAGCGGACCCGCGAGCAGCGGTGCACACAGGGCCGCCGGCAGGGCCAGCAGCGCCGCCTCCAGCGCGGCGAGGCCAGTGATCCGGCGGCGCGAACCCCCGCGCGCCCTCAGCAGGTCGATCTCCCCTGCGCGTTCGCTGCTCAGCAGGCGGGCGACGAGCAGCAGCGCGTACGCGGCCAGCACGACCAGTTGCACCGCGACGATCACGAGGGTGGAGCGGGACACCATCAGTGCGCGTTCGGCCTGCGCGAGAACCCCGGGCAGGCCGGTGCGTACGATGACCGATCCGGCGAACGCCGGGTCCTTGCGCAGCGCCTCCGGTCCTCGTTCGGCAGCGGTGCGCAGCGCGGCGATCCGTTCCGTGCCGAGATCGCGGAAGCCGGCCGTGGCCAGCCAGGCCGTGGCCCCCTGGGAGGTGCGGGGGGAGGCGAGCACGGACGGGTCGGCCATGAGCGGCCCGTACGTGGTGAAGGCCAGGGTCCGCACCCCGCGTCCGCCGAGGCTGTCCAGCTGCCAGTACGGGTCGGCCGCGTCGGCGGCCCGGTACAGGCCGGTGACACGTACCTCCAGGGGCTTGTCCGACACCCGGTCGGCAAGCGTCAGCCGGGCACCCGGCCGGAGTTTCAGCTGTTGGGCGGCTGCCTCGGGAATCGCGACCGGCAAGGGTTCCGCGGCCGTCCCGACGGGCCCGGGCAGCGTTCCCTCGACGAGCTCGATCCGGGACCGGTCCAGGGCCGCGAACTCCGTGAGGTCGGGAAGCTCGGCGTCGGCGGCCGCACCCCTCAGCTCACGCGGCAGGGCATAAGGCCCCGAGCGCTCCAGCTCGCGCACCGAGACCGGCAGTCCGTCGAAGGTCTGCCGCGCGCCCCGCTCGACCGCCTCCTCGGCCGCCTGCCGCCGAGCGGACGGCACATCGGCGCTGACGACGAGGGCGGCGGCCGCCGCATCCCGGTGACCGAGACTGTGTTGCAACGCGGCATTGCCGACGATGCCGGAGAACGCGGTGAGCACGGCAAGGACACACGTGGTCAACAGGACGGCGAGCAGGGAAGCCGTCAGGAGCAAACGATGGGCTCTGAGGCGAAGAAGAACAAACCTTGTCACACTGTTTCCTGTTTCTTCTCCATGGAACGGCCTGAGCCCCGCCGTGCGAGAACCTACATGTGACACTAGACAGACAACGGTTCGGTGTTCAAGATTCATGTGATCGTGACCTTGTCGGCGATGCCAACATGCGTCGCTCGGGGCACGGCCTGCCCTGCCTGACCTGCATGGCAGGGGGTTCCGCTGCCACGATCAGTTCCGAACAGGCACCGTCGGCGTGGTTGTCACCCGGCACCGTCGCGGCTCCTGCCGCAGACCGGACGCCCGCAGTCAGGGCGCCCAGGAGAGCCGGACGGCCACTCCTGTCGAGCCACTGAAGGCAAGACCGCATCAGCCACATGCGGCCCTCCCGGGCCGCCTGACAACTCACGGAGATCCGCATGTCGAAGAGCCCGAGCGGGAGCACGACCGACAGCTCGGCCGCGGCGCCGACACGGCCCGGCAACGGTCGGGCCGTGGTGGAGGAGCCCGGCCGTGGGCCGATGGTCCGTGTGGAGAACCTGCATCGCTCGTACGGCAGCGGTGCCGCCGCCGTGCATGCCCTGCGGGGGGT
>NZ_JBSFDW010000091.1:0-5894 GCF_053594115.1 Streptomyces sp. NPDC001970
CGGGCCCGTCGCCGTACCGCGTCGTGTGGCGTACGACGTCATGGTTGGACAGCACCCAGGTCGTGGGCGCCCCCACCGACGCCGTTGCCACCAGGGACGCGTCGATGACCTCCCGCATCCGCGCCGGGTCCCAGGGGCAACGCAGGAACTGGAAGTTGAACGCCTGGTGCATCTCGTCCGGGCGCACGTAGAGAGCGAGCCGCTCCGGCGTCGGTGCCCAGGCCTCGGCGACCCCGACGCGTTCGCCGTCGTACGAGTCCAGCAGCCGGCGCCAGCCGCGGTGGATCGCGTGCACCCCGTCCTGGTCGAAGAACGGCAGCACCTGCGCGCCGATCATCTTCGCCTGCTCGCGCAGCCCGATGTCGGGCAGGCCGTCCGCCTTGACCATGCCGTGCGCCACGTCGATGCGGAAGCCGTCGACGCCGAGGTCGAGCCAGAAGCGCAGGACGGAGGTGAGCTCCTCCTGCACGGCGGGCTGGTCCCAGTTGAGATCGGGCTGCTCGGGCGCGAAGAGGTGGAGGTACCACTCTCCCCCAGCCTCCGGCTGGGAGGTGCCCCCATTGCCGTCCGGCACCTCGACGCGGGTCCAGGCGGGCCCGCCGAAGACGGACTCCCAGTCGTTGGGCGGCAGTTCACCGTGCGCGCCCTTGCCGGGCCGGAAGTGGTAGTACGCCCGCTCGGGGCCCCCGGCGAGCGCTGCGCGGAACCAGGCGTGCTGGTCGGACGTGTGGTTCGGGACGATGTCGACGATCACCCGCAGGCCCAGGCGGTGGGCCTCGCGGACGAGGTCGTCGGCGTCGGACAACCGGCCGAAGAGGGGGTCGACGGCCCGGTAGTCCGAGACGTCGTAGCCGCCGTCGGCCTGCGGGGACGCATAGAAGGGGGTCACCCAGACCGCGTCCACGCCGAGCGAGGCGAGATAGGGGAGCCGCTCGCGGATGCCGCGCAGATCGCCGATGCCGTCGCCGTCGCTGTCGGCGAAGGAGCGGACGTACACCTGGTAGATGACGGCGTCACGCCACCAGCCCCGCTCCGGTCCCGTCCGGTCCGACTGCCGATCGAGCTGCGGCGCGGTGGTCGTGCTGAGCTCCTGCGTCATGGACGGTCCCCTTCGTCTGCCTGATTCGGGATGTTTCGGATCTACCGGTTCAACGCCGACCTATGTCGAAGGTAACAGCGCCGCAATCTCTTGCGGAAGCAGTTGCGCAGACCTGTCGCGGCGCCCGTGCGGGGCGTCTGGGCCCGTCAGAGGGGTCCGGAGCGTACGAGTCCGTGGTTGACAAGGTTCATGTCGGCAACCGTGAGGACACGCGGATGTAACGATCCCCGCCCTTTGCAGAAATCTCTCGCAAGGTCTTTCGGTCCTCTTTCAACCTTGTTACGTTCCTCGACGAATCGGCGCCGTGATGGAGCGGCCCCATCGAAGGAGTTCACATGCGACGTGGCATAGCGGCCACCGCGCTGACCGCCGCTCTGGCGCTTGCGGTAACGGCATGCGGTGGCGACAGCGACAACGGCTCGAAGGGTGACGGCGGCCCCGTCACCATCACCTGGTGGGACACCTCGAACGCCACGAACGAGTCGCCGAACTACAAGGCCCTGATCTCCGAGTTCGAGCAGGCCAACAAGGACATCAAGGTCGAGTACGTCAACGTCCCCTTCGAGCAGGCCCAGAACAAGTTCCAGACCGCGGCCGGCAGCAAGGGAGCGCCCGACGTCATCCGCGCCGATGTCGGCTGGACCGCCAACTGGGCGAAGTCGCAGTTCCTCGCGCCGCTCGACGGCACCGACGCGCTGAAGAACTCCGAGGACATCACCCCGGCCCTGCTCAAGCAGGCGCAGTACGAGGGCAAGACCTACGGTGCGCCGATCGTCACCGACTCGCTCGCGCTGATGTGGAACAAGGACCTCCTGAAGAAGGCCGGCTTCGACAAGGCGCCCACCACCTGGGACGAGCTGAAGACGGTTTCCAAGGCGGTGGCGGACAAGACGGACGCTGACGGCTTCTGGATGAACAAGGCCGGCTACTACCAGATGCCGTTCCTGTACGGCGAGGGCGTCGACCTGATCGACTCCGAGGGCAAGAAGATCACCGTCAACTCGGACAAGGCCGTCAAGGCCATCGAGACCAGCAAGAGCCTGCTGACCGCCCCGGGTGTCGCCAAGCTCGACGTCTCCGCCGACGCGTACGCTCACATGCAGGACGCCTTCACGTCCGCCAAGGTCGCGATGATCGTCCAGGGCCCGTGGGAGCTCACCAACATCTACCAGGGCCCCGCCTTCAAGGACGCGGCGAACCTGGGCATCTCCTCCGTCCCGGCCGGCCCCTCCGGCAAGGGCGCCCCGATCGGCGGCCACAACCTCTCGGTCTACGCCGGCTCCGACGCCGCCCACCAGAAGGCCGCGCAGAAGTTCGTCGGCTTCATGACCTCCGGCGAGAGCCAGGCGAAGATCGCGCTGAAGAACAGCACTCTGCCGACCCGCACCTCCGCCTACACCGCCGAGGTCAAGGCGCTGCCCGGCTTCGGTGACATGCAGAAGGTGCTGGCCGAGGCCGGTAAGGCGCGCGGCTCGGACCCGAGCTACAGCTCCCTGTACACCGACTTCGAGACCAACGTCACCAAGATCCTCCAGGGCAAGGTCGACGTGAAGAAGGGTCTGGACGACACCGCCACGTCCTACAAGAAGCTGCTGCCGGACTACTCCTGATCCTCACGGCCGGCCCGCCCCGCCTGACCGGGGCGGGCTGGCCGTGCAGCCGTACTCCCCACCGACCACCGCAGAGGATTGCCGAGAAGGTGCCGAAGATGACCGTCGCCGTCAAGGGTGCTACCCGAAAGGGCGGGCGTGGCGACGCCCCGCGTCCCGGGCTCTTCGCCCGTATGAAGCTCTCCTACGAGAAGCACTGGTATGCATGGGCCATGGTGACGCCGGTCGTCATCGTCCTCGGCGTCCTGGTGCTCTATCCGCTGATCCGCGGCATCTATCTGTCGATGACCGACGCCAACAGCCTCAACGTGGGCCGGACCATCGGCGTCAACAAGATCCCGGACTCCTTCTCGTTCGTCGGCGCGGAGAACTACACGGAGATCCTCTCGGGCTCCGACGGACAGTTCTGGCCGCACTTCACCTGGACGATCGTGTGGACGGTCGTCTGCGTCGCGTTCCACTACGGCATCGGCCTTGGTCTTGCGATGCTGCTCAACCGCAAGCTGCGCGGCCGTACCCTCTACCGGCTCGTGCTGATCCTGCCGTGGGCCGTGCCCACCTTCGTCACCGTCTTCTCGTGGCGGCTGATCCTCGCCGACGAGGGCGGCATCCTGAACACCGCGCTCGGCTGGCTGGACCTGCCGCAGCCCGGCTGGCTCAGCGACGTCTTCTGGCAGCGCACCTCCGCGATCATGGTCAACGTCTGGGTCGGCGTGCCCTTCATGATGGTCTCGCTGCTCGGCGGACTGCAGTCGATCAACACGGACCTGTACGAGGCCGCCGAGATGGACGGCACCACTCCGTGGCAGCGCTTCCGTCACGTCACGCTGCCCGGTCTGCGCTCGGTCAGCTCCACCGTGATCCTGCTCGGCGTCATCTGGACGTTCAACCAGTTCGTGGTGATCTTCCTGCTGTTCGGCGCCACCGGCGCACCCGAGGCCCAGATCCTCGTCACCTGGGCCTACCGGCTCGGCTTCGGTCAGGACCCGCGCGACTACGCGGGATCGGCCGCCTATGGCGTGATCATCCTGTCGATGCTCGTCGTCTTCGCCTCCTTCTACCGGCGCTGGCTCGCCCGCAACGAGCAGACCGCCGCCTGACGCCGGAAAGGACACCACCGACATGAGCCTCACGACCGAACGCCCCACGGCGGCCACTGTGGCGAAGAACGCAGCACCCGGCGGCCGCGGCCGCACCCGGCGCCGCGGACAGCGCAGCTTCGGCGCCTCCCTCGCCATCCACGCCACCCTGCTGGTGGCGAGCTTCATCGCCTTCTTCCCGGTCGCCTGGATCGCCTGGATCTCGCTCGGCCCGGACAAGACCGACTTCCTCCACCCGGACCAGATCGCGTCCAAGATCAGCTTTGAGAACTACTCGGCGGTGCTGAACGACACCGAGTTCCTCCAGTGGTTCGTCAACTCGCTGATCGTGGCCCTCGGCACCTGTCTGCTGGGCGTGTTCATCGCCGCCAGCGCCGGTTACGCCATCTCCCGGATGCGCTTCCCCGGCCACCGTCAGCTGATGTGGACCTTCCTGGTCACCCAGATGTTCCCGGTCGCCATCCTGATGGTCCCGCTCTACAAGATCGTCGCCGACCTCGGACTGCTGGACACCTACGGGGCGCTCATCCTCGTCTACTGCACGACCGCCGTTCCGTACTGTGCGTGGCTGCTCAAGGGCTACTTCGACACCATCCCGCACGAGATCGACGAGGCGGGCCGGGTCGACGGACTCACCCCGTTCGGCACCTTCTACCGGCTGATCCTGCCGCTCGCCCGCCCGGGTCTCGCGGTGGCCGCCTTCTACACCTTCCTCACCGCTTGGGGCGAGGTCGCCTATGCGTCGGTGTTCATGCTCAGCGAGGGCAAGTACACCTTGTCCATCGGCCTCACCACCTTCGTCAGCCAGTACGACACCCAGTGGGACCTGATGGCCGCGACCGCGGTGCTCATCGCCCTCCCCGCGTCGCTCGTCTTCTACCTCGTCCAGCGCCACCTGGTCACCGGCCTCACCGCCGGCGCTGCGAAGTCCTGACGCGCACCCCCGACCTGTTTCCCGTCCGCCTCTCCTACTCAGGGAAGACATGACCCAGCACCTCGCTGCCCCCACTCACACCCTCGACAGCACCCGGCCGGGCTGGTGGCGCGACGCGGTGATCTACCAGGTCTACCCGCGCAGCTTCGCCGACGGGAACGGCGACGGCATGGGTGACCTCGACGGGGTGCGCAGCCGGCTGCCGTACCTGAAGAACCTCGGTGTCGACGCCGTCTGGCTCAGCCCTTTCTACGCGTCCCCGCAGGCCGACGCCGGTTACGACGTCGCCGACTACCGGGCCATCGACCCGATGTTCGGTACCCTCCACGACGCCGACGCGCTGATCCGCGACGCCCATGAGCTGGGCCTGCGCATCATCGTGGATCTGGTCCCCAACCACTCGTCCGACCAGCACGAGTGGTTCAAGCGCGCCCTCGCCGAGGGTCCCGGCTCCGCGCTGCGCGAGCGCTACCACTTCCGCCCCGGCAAGGGCGCGGACGGTGAACTTCCGCCCAACGACTGGGAGTCCATCTTCGGCGGCCCCGCCTGGACGCGTACCGAGAACCCCGACGGCGCCCCGGGCGACTGGTATCTGCACCTTTTCGCGCCCGAGCAGCCCGACTTCAACTGGGACCACCCGGCCGTCGCCGACGAGTTCCGCTCGATCCTGCGCTTCTGGCTGGACATGGGCGTCGACGGCTTCCGCGTCGATGTCGCCCACGGCCTGGTCAAGGCCGACGGGCTGCCCGACCTGGGTGGCCAGGACCAGCTCAAGCTGCTCGGGAACAACGTCATGCCGTTCTTCGACCAGGACGGCGTACACGAGATCTACCGCTCCTGGCGCAAGATCCTCGACGAGTACCCGGGGGACCGGATCGCGGTCGCCGAGGCCTGGACTCCGACCGTGGAGCGCACGGCCAACTACGTACGCCCCGACGAGCTCCACCAGGCCTTCAACTTCCAGTACCTGGGCACCGGCTGGGATGCAGCCGAGCTGCGCTCGGTCATCGACGGCTCGCTCGCCGCGATGCGCCCCGTCGGCGCCCCCAGCACCTGGGTGCTGTCCAACCACGACGTCACCCGGCACGCCACCCGCTTCGCCAACCCGCCCGGTCTCGGCACCCAGATCCGTGACGCCGGCGACCGAGAGC
>NZ_JBSFDW010000092.1:0-5819 GCF_053594115.1 Streptomyces sp. NPDC001970
GCCCGCGGCGGCTACCCGATGCTGGAGCTGATGACCCTGGTGGAGACCGGGACCCGGGCCCTGATCGGTGCGGTGTTCGGCGCCACCAGCGACGGCGAGACCGCCTACGCCCGTCGCCTGTTGCACCATCTGGGCCCGGACATGCTGGTCCTGTGGGACAAGGGCTTCGACGCCAACGCCTTCCTCGCCGCCGTGGCCGACACCGGTGCCCAGTTCCTGGGCCGGCTCCACGCCAACCGCCGCACCCCCGTCCTGACCCGACTCGCGGACGGCTCCTACCTGTCTGTCCTCGCCACCGTCCCGGTCCGCATCGTCGAGGCGAAGATCACCGTGACCTGCGACGACGGGAGCACCTTCGCCGGCTCCTACCGCCTTGTGACGACCCTGACCGACGCCCGCCGCTACCCTGCCGGCACCCTTGTCAGCCTCTACCACCAGCGGTGGGAGCACGAATCCGCGTACTTCGCGCTGCGACACACCATCATGCGCGGCCGGGTCCTGCGCTCGGGTGACCCCGTCGGCGTCGAGCAGGAGATGTGGGCCCTGCTCACGCTCTACCAGGCCCTGCGGACGGTCATGGTCGAGGCCGCGGAGTCCCGGCCAGGCACCGACCCGGACCGCTGCGGCTTCACCATCGCCCTGCACACAGCCCGTGACCTGGTCGTCCAGGCCGCCGGCATCACCAACGAGGCAACGATCGGCGTCATCGGCCGGCGAATCCTGGCCGGGCTCCTCCCACCAAGGCGCCCGCGGGTCAGCACCCGCAAGGTCAAGTCACCGATCTCCCGCTACCACGACCGCCAACAAGACGGCCGCCCGGACACCAGCCGCACCGTCACCGACCTCGACATCACCATCCTCGAACCCGAACCACAGCTACCTGCCGCCTCCCACGACGACCGTCACACCCCGCCGGAAGACCGCCGCAGGCACCGCGTCCTGGAAGTCCTCGAAGCCGACCCCGACCGCCATTGGCACCCACGTGACCTCGCACGCCACCTCGGAGACATCACCCTGGGCACCATGCGCCGACAACTCAACCGATGGGCTCACCACGGACTCATCCGCAAAACCGGACCCGCCACCTACACCAGGCAAGCCACCTGACAAACGCCTTGCCACCAGCGCAAATCCCTTAACTACCCGGCCTTGCTCCAAGATCAGGTCTTGGAGACAGTCTGCTGGCTCACGGGCAGCGGGTCGATTACCCGGCCAAGGCTGCGTGACGAGCCACTAGCCCGCACCGTTCGGGAAGGGGCCGTCGGAAAAGGACCCGGGCCACGGGCACCTCGTCGGCGGCCTACTTCACTCCGCCGGTGGCGCCAGCACGGGCTGATCGCCGAGTTCCATGACCGGCTGCGCGGGAGGGTGCGGGAACGCGAGGGGCGCGAGGCGGAGCCGACGGCGGGGATCATCGACGCGCAGTCGGTGAAGGCCGCCGCGAACGTTCCCGCCGCCTCACGCGGCTTCGACGGTGGAAAGTTGATCAACGGGCGGAAGCGGCACATCGTGACCGACTGCCTGGGCCTGCTGCTGGTCGTGGCCGTGACCGCCGCGAACACCGGGGACCGCGAAGCGGCCGTCCGCCTGCTGACCCGGTTGCGGGCCCTGCACCGGGACATCTGCCTCGTCTGGGCCGACGGCGGCTACACCGGCTCCCTCATCGACTGGGCCCGGCAAAGACTCGCCCTGGCCCTTCAGATCGTGAAGCGCACCGACGACATGGAGGGGTTCGTGGTGCTGCCGAGACGCTGGGTGGTAGAGCGCACCCTGAGCTGGTTGATGCACTCGCGCCGTTTGTGCCGGGACTACGAAACACTGACCGCGACCAGTGAGGCGATGATCCAGTGGTCGATGATCACGCGGATGGGCCGCCGCCTGGCGAGGCCACGAGCCTGCGGCCGGCACTGAACGCGCCAGATGCCTCCTGGAGCAACCAGCCCCGCTCGGCCAGGCGTTTCGCCTTCGAGCGCACCCCCTCGACCTTCGCCGCCACCGCCGTGTCGATGCCCATCACGGCCGCAATGTCCTTGGCCCGCAAGGATTCCAGACCCGGCCGGTCCTGCAGCACACTCAAGATCCGCTGATTGTCCGGCGAGAGCACCGACACCTCCAGCCCCTCCCGCCAGGGCGGCACCACCGCCCCCGGAACCGACGCGGCCGCAGGCGTGGGAACGGGGGTGGGCGCCGTTTCTCCCTCGCCCTCGGCTTCCGTCGCGGCAGTGTTCTCGGCGGCGGATGCGGCCAGGGCGTCGACGAGCTCTTCGCGTGCGATCACCCGCCGGTCCAGCTCGATCTAGCCGCCTCCAAGGCCGCAGCCACACGGGCCGCCTCCTCCCGCGGGGCCTCCACCCGCTCGCGGGCAGACGCTTCCCGCGCTTCCAGGAACCCCAGCATCGACGCCATCGCGCACCCCTCGACGAACAAGCGGAAGCAGAACGCTGCATGCCTCCCTCACCCCGACCGAGACCATGCCTGACCAGCAGGAATCAAGCGATCATGTTCGGTTGAGATACGGCTTCTCAGGGCGAAGGAGTTCTTTGGCAGAGCAGTCGGAGTCAGGGTTCTCTACCAGGCAAAGGTTGAGTCCTTGCCCGTCACGCCGGATCAGGGCTGAAAAGGAGGCAGGGGCTCTTCGGATCGTCAATCGTCAGTGCGATGTAGTCGCCACTGGTGAAATCGTCGTCGGCGAACGATGAACCCGTGTCGTCCGGCGAGCTGAAGAAGCTCCAATGCCCGGCTGTCGTGTCAGGGCACTGTGTGCCCCCCAACATGGCGCTGTTGAGGCTTTCCCCTGTCATGCCGCGGTCGGCTCCCAGGTGAAGGCGAGCGCCAGCCGGATTGCTCCACGCGCCCGCAAGAGCCGACTGATCAACGCAGGCTGCTTCACCCCCTGCGCTGGCGCAAGCCACGCAGGCCCAGGCCAACACGGCAGCCAGAGTCGACCACCGTCTCACTGAAGTGTTCATCCGCATCCCCACCCTATGGCCGACTGAACGCGTTCAGAATAGGCGGACGGGTGCAGACGCCCCCACGGGGGGATGCGGCCGTCACAAGATCAGCGACAGAGCCCGTTATTCCCCGCGTCCGCGGTCACGTTATTACCCAGGTTGTGACCGTGTGAGGTTCATTGCCACCTTGTCCAGCATCTGGCCAAGGAGGTGCAGGGCTCGCGCTCGTGTTGGTGCTCTGCGGGAGGTTCCCTTCCAGTAGGCATCTGTGAAGGTCTCAACGGCAGTGAGGGTTTGGTCGTCCTCCTGGGCTGCCAGAATGAGCACGAATCGCACGTAGTCGCCGATGTCGGTGCCCTGTGGATGGTGCTCGGTGAAGCCACGAAGCCGTGGGGTCAGGGCGGGGAGAGTACGGGCTGTAGGGAACACCACGGCGAGGCCCGCGAGTGCCAGACGGACCGCCGGGCACTCGGCTGACCATCGTGCCAGTAGGTCTGGGGTGCAGGATTGCACGGCCTTTCGAGCCCGGTGCTCACTGTCTGGATCTGCGTGCGGCGGAGTTTTTGGCCAGCAGCTGGCCAGCTTCCGGTCCGCGACGGTGGCGGTGCTGAACAAGAGGTCCACCGCGTCGAACCGCTGCCGGGCGGGCACTCGGTCGTTGCTGGCCAGGGCCGCGAGGAGGGCGACGCCGTCAGCGGTGGCCTGCTGGCAGGTGTCCTGGTGAAGGATCTCGTTGTAGAAGTCGCCGAGGAAGCGCCTGTCGTCCTTCCAGAACGGGTCGGCCGAAGGCCAGAACAGCATCGCTGCTTGTGGAGGGTGCGGGCCTTTCAGGCGGTCGGAGATGACGTCCCGGAAGATCCGCCGGATCGGCGGCCCGAAGACACTACCAGTCCTCCAAGCCTCGCGGAGGTCGGCGCTGGTCGTGTCGCCCGGCAGATCGTTCCGATCAGGGATGGTGTGCATGCTCATGGCCATCGCAGCCTACTGCCGCGAAGATCAGCCAGCTTTGGCCGCCCCGGCAGTGCCTGCAGGGTTCTTGGGTCGCTTGTTGGGGCGGTAGCTGGGGCCGTTCATGATGACCTGGTGGCTGGTGTTGATGAGCCGGTCAAGGAGGGACTCCGCGACGACAGGGTCGGGGAAGAGGGGATACCAGTCGCTAGGCGCCCGGTTGCTGGTGATGATCAGCGAGCGTCCCTGCCGTTCGGAAACGAGTTCGTAGAGGTCGTCGGCCTGGGTGGCATTCAGCTGGCGCATCGCGAAGTCGTCGAGGATGAGGACGTCGGGGCGGACCAGTTCGCGGATCCGTTTCTCCCAGGTGCGGTTGGCGTGGCCGCCGGCGAGATCGGCGAGGATGCGGCTGGTCTTCGCGAAGCGGACGTGGGCGCCTTGGCGGACGGCGAGGTGGCCGAGGGCCTGGGCGACGTGGGTCTTGCCGACGCCGACCGGGCCGAAGAGGATGACCGACTCACCGGCATGGAGCCAGCGCAGGGCTCCCAGGTCGCGGATCTGGGCGGCGGGCAGTTTCGAGGAGGCGGTGAAGTCGAACTCCTCCAGGGTGACCTGCTGCTCGAACTTGGCTCGCTGAAGGCGGCGTTGGAAGGCGACGGTCTCGCGGCGGGTGATCTCGTCCTGGCAGAGGACCTGGAGGAAGTCGAGGTGGCCGAGCTCGCCGCCGTGGGCCTGGGCGAGGCGGGCGTCGAGGGTTTCCAGCATGCCGGACAGTCGCAGGGCCTTGAGCGACTCCCGCAGGGCGGCGTCCATCACGGTCATCGGGATTCCACCTCGACTTCGTCGTGCACCTGGTCGTCGTGGTCGTCGTTCGCCATGTCGGGGGTCGCGGCGGTGGCGAACAGCCGGGCCGGGCCGTGGAGGAAGGCCGCGGCCCCGGCGTCTCGCTGGTCTCGGGCTCGGGGTCGGTCTCGGTGCCGGCGATGAGGATGCCCTTGATGGTGCGGTAGGACGGGTCGCCGACCGCGATGGCTCTGGCGCATGC
Organism: Streptomyces sp. NPDC001970; assembly: GCF_053594115.1. Classification (NCBI taxonomy): domain Bacteria; kingdom Bacillati; phylum Actinomycetota; class Actinomycetes; order Kitasatosporales; family Streptomycetaceae; genus Streptomyces; species Streptomyces sp. NPDC001970. The sequence goes on from NZ_JBSFDW010000092.1 coordinate 4,945, forward strand.
GGCTTCCAGCCGCGTCTCGCCGTACTTCTTCCGCAGTCCGAGAACCCCCTGGGCAGCGCGGAGCCGATAGAGGACGTTGACTTCCAGCAGGTGGTCGATGACGTCGCGGCAGGCGTCGCCGACCCCGGACGCCTGGCTGCGGCACCAGACCGGCGTTCGCATCTGGAAGGCGATCTTCTCCGGCGGGTAGTCGCTCTTGTCGGTGCGTTTGCCCTGCTCCAGGGCGGTGTGTGTCTTGACGAGCTGGCCGTCGTGGAAGACCTGGACCATCGTGGCGGTGGAGCGGACGTCGACCCGGCGGCCGATCAGCTTCCACGGAACCGAGTAGAGGGTGCGGCCGACCTTGATGTGGATGTCCGGTCCGACCGTGGCCGTCGACCAGCGGGCCAGCACGGACGGAGTCGGCGGCAGGGGCAGCAGTTCGGCGGCTTCCAGGGCCTCGAACACGGTCATCGGTGCGGCCCCGTGCGTGCCTGCCCGGTGCCCCGCCGCCTGGAGTGGGTGCACGGCTTCCTGGACGACCTTGCTGACCAACCCCGTGTTGGGCGGGTCTCACTATCAGTGAGCAGTCTCTTGAAGGCTGACCTGCGCGGATTGCTCAGTTCGCTGAGTTCGTCGCGACGCCTATCGGTCACTTGACCTGTGGTTTTCTGCGATTGCTCAGGTGCTTGGTCCTATGAGGCCCGCGCCTCGCGGACTCGAACCAGCGGCTGCGGCTCACCGTTCCTGACCTTCGTGGACACAACACTTACGCGACCTGGACGCGCCCGACCTGGACGATGTCGGCGTACTCGCGTATGTGCAGAGGTGGGTACGGATGAACGTGCAGAGCAAGTAGCCGCCGGCTGGTGCTCATTGCCATGCGAGATGATGGG
>NZ_JBSFDW010000093.1:0-5791 GCF_053594115.1 Streptomyces sp. NPDC001970
AGGCCGTGACCCGCAGGGTCACGTACGCGCCCTGCCGGTGGTCGCCCGGCCGCTCGATGGTGGCGGTGAACCTGTTGTGGCCGCGGTCCTTGACGCGGACCTGCCCCTGCCAGGTCTTGCCGTCGTCGAAGGACGCCTCGACCTTGAGCTTGGTCCCGGCGGGGGCGGCGAGCCCGTCCTGGTGCCTGACGGTCAGGTCGAGATCGTGCCGCTTCCCGCCGCGTACCGTGTTCCACAGGTCGGCCGGGACCCCGTAGTCGACCTGGAGGAGAGGCAGCAGCGTCTTCTCGGCCGCGGTGTCCGAACGGAAGGTCCAGGACGTGGCGGTCTTCGTACCGGTCTGCCAGTACTCGGTCTTACGCTCGGTCGTCAGGTCCAGACGGTAGTCGGCCTCTCCGGCAGGGACATGGAAGTTCCCCCAGGCGGCTGCGGCCTCGCCGACCTTCTTGCCGTCGCGGTGGAGGACGGCCGCCACGGTGTCACCGGGGTAGGTCGGAAGGTCCATCGTCCCGGGCGTTCCGGCCCTCCCGATGCCTCCCGGTGCGGAGGGAACCTGCTTGCGGGCCCAGTGACCGGCCACCGCGTCGGTGTACTCCGGGATCGCCAGGCTGAGGACATCACCGTTGCGGACGGAAGGACTGCTCCAGCCGCGCGGGATGGACGGCCGCACCACGGCCTTGTACCACTCCTCCTGGACCTTCTCGCCCGTCTCGAACGTGCGGGGGGCGTCCCGCAGGCCCGACCGCAACGGCTGGTTCGGGAAGAGAGAGGTGATGAAGTCGACGTGGTGCATCCACTGCGTGTCGCCGGAGGTGATGTACTCGGTGCGTGTCATGCCCGTCGGCACCCAGCGAGAGGTCTCCCAGCTGAACTCCGAGTGGGGACGCCAGCTGAAGCGCTGCTCCCCGGCCCAGTCCAGTGCTCCGTTGTCCGTGTAGGACGCCTTCACCTGCGCGGTGTTGCGGTCCGAGACGGTGTACGTCGGGTTCTGCGGGATCTGATGCGGCCAAATCGCCCTGATGTCGTACAGGTATGGGCTCTTGACCGTCCCGGAGATGTCGATGACGGCCTCGTGCTTCTTCATGTACTGCAGCAGCTGCGCGCCGTCGGCCGCGGTCACCTGGAAAAGGGGGATGGCGGATCGCGTGTCCACCGGCGTCCAGAGAGTCCAGGCCTTCATCCCCTCGGGCAGGACGATCAGGACCCCCTTGGCGCCCGCCTTCGCAGCCATCTCCGCGAGGTCATGCCAGTCCTGTGCGGTGTCGTCGCGGATCACGGCGAGTTTGCCCCGCACGGTGCCGGGCCGCAGGTCCGGGTTCTCCCTGGTCCCTGCATCCACGGCGGTGAGCCGCTCCCCTTCGGGGTTGAACGGGACGGACCGCCGGACGTAGTACGGCTTCAGGTCGATGTCCGTGCCGCGGACCTCGGTCCGGAGCTGGGGAGCCGTCATCTCCCATCGGGAGTTGAACTCGAACTCGCCCTCGGTGACCTTGCGCGTGGGGGTCACATACAGGTCCACCGCCTCGGCGCCCCCACCGTAGTCGATGCCCAGATCCATCGCCGTCCCGTCGATCTTCCGGTACAGCCAGTACTTCAGGTCATTACGCCGCACGGCGGGCTTGGGCGTCTGCACACGCATCAGCTTGGCCTGACGTGCGTCCAGGGTCACGGTCGTGTCCTTGGTGACCTTCACCTCGGGCTCCACCGCCTGGATGATCCGCGCGCCGGTGGCGGTCTGTTCGCCTATCGCCCCGGTGACCTGGTAAGTGCCCTCCTCGACCTCGAAGACCACAGGGTCCCAGCCGATGAACCGGACGTCCGTGTCCCCTCCGAAGACCTGCCAAAGGTCCCAATACATGGGGTCGCCGGTCCGGCTGTAGGACTCGATGGTGAGCTTGTGCATCGGGGAGCGCACCCACAGGCTGACGGTGGTGTGGACCGACACGCCGTCGGAGGACGTGGCGGTGACGTAGCCGTAGTAGGAGCCGCGGCCCGCCTTCGCGGGGTCGATGCCGACCGGCACCTCCGCGGTCGCCCCTGGGGCGAGTCGGACCGTGTCAGCGCCCAGTGTCAGCGCCTGCGCGGGGAGTTCCCTGCCGCCCTTGGTCGCCAGTGCGGCCCGCAGGTTCAGGGAGACCTCGTCGTCGGAGTGGTTCGTGTAGCGGACCACGCCGGCCCGATCCACCGGGGATCCGTCCCTGTCGAACGGGCCCAGGATGATCGTGGCGGTGGCGGTGACCGCCGCCTTGACGTCGACGCGGCCGCCGCCCTGCTCGGTCGGCGCCTGGCCGGATACGGTACGGGACGTGCTGATCAGCGCGTCCTTGAGCTGCTCGGCTCCCCACTCGGGGTGCTGCCCGGCGAGCAGCGCTGCCGCACCGGCCACGTGAGGCGTGGCCATGGAGGTACCGCTCAACTCGACGTACTGGTCGCCGACCGGGGCGCCCAGTTGCGTACCGGCGGCGCGCGCGGCGACGATCCCGACGCCCGGAGCCGTGATGTCCGGCTTGACCGCCTTGTCGCCCAAGCGCGGACCGCGGCTGGAGAAGGGTGCCAACGAGTCGTCGCGGTCGACGGCGCCGACGGTGAGGGCGGCGTCGGCCGCACCGGGCGACCCGACCGTCATCTCGCCCCTCTGACCGGAGTTGCCGGCGGCAGCGACGAAGAGCGCCCCGCTGCTGCGGGAGATCTCGTTGAGTGCCAGGCTCATGGGGTCGGTGCCGTCGGTCTCCATGTCCGCGCCCAGGCTCATGTTGACGACCTTGGCGCCCTGGGCCGCGGCCCACTCCATGCCCGCGATGATCTGGGAGAAGTAGCCGGAGCCGTCGTCGCCGAGCACCTTGCCGATCACCAGGTCGGCACCGGGCGCTACTCCCTTGCGCAGGCCGTCCGAGGCGGCGCCGCTGCCGGCGACGGTGGCGGCGACGTGGGTGCCGTGGCCGACGCGGTCCTCGGTCGAGCCGCTGTCGGAGAAGTCCTTCGCCTCGGACACGCGACCTGCGAGGTCGGGATGGCTCTGGTCGGCGCCGGTGTCGAGGACCGCGACCTTGACGCCCTCGCCGTGGTAACCGGCAGCCCATGCGGCCGGAGCGTTGATCTGCGCGGTGCTGCGGTCCAGCGTGGGACGCACCTTGTGGTCCAGCCAGATCTTCGGAGTCCCGGCCGCCGCGCTCGAGATGGACGCGCCCGCCGCAGGTGCGAGCTGCTTCCAGAAGGCGGCCAGGTCGTCGTCGGCGACGCGCAGTGCCTGGGCGTCGATGCTCGGCAGTTGCCGCGGCTCGGCGGCACCGTCGTGGAACTCGGCGAGCGCGTCCGCCCGCTTGACCGCCGCACGCGCCGAGCCCTTGGGGGCGGACATGATCAGGGGCAGGACGTCGGTGTGCGCCTCGTCGTACCCCTGGGCGATGAGGCCCGTGACGTCGAAGAGCCCCTTGCCCAGCTGCTTTGTGAGGACCAGCATCGCCGCGTCGGAAGGCAGGACGGTGAGGGTGCCGTCCTTCTCGGTGGTCTGGAAGAAGACGTTCTCGCGGCCCGGTGCGCGCTGCACCGATGCCGTCTTCTTGCCGTTCGGCGCGTCGCTGACGGTGACCAGGTCGCCGGTGATCAATCGTACGGTGCTCGTGCGGTCGTGCGGTGCCGGCGTGCGTGCCTCGGTCCCCTGCGGGGACTGGGCGGCGACGGGCGTGATCGCACCCGTCGCCACCACTGCCGACATCGATATCACCGCCCAGAGGCGGATCCGTCTCATTGGTGTTTACAGCCTTTCTGTTATCCCAACATCTGGACACAACATCTGTGAGCGGGCGTCACGACCACATGGATCCGGCGCATCTCATCTGGAACACAGGAGACGAACGATGTCCGTCCTCGACATGACAGCGAACGAATCGGCTCTTCCGCACGCCACGTGTCCGCCCGTCGGAGTGTGTTGGGCCGGTGATCGGAAGAGTGTTAGCGATGTCGCAGGCGAAGGATGGGTCGAGGCTCGAGATCGCCGCCGTCAGGCGGTCTCACGTCATGAGCAAATCCCCTCCGCAACTGTGGTTCACCACTCATCCGGAATCATCCGCTAAGCAACCGGACCTGCCACCTTCCCTAGGTGGCACAAACACGCCATGTCCGCACTGTGACACGCGTTGCCTCCGCCGCCTTCAGGCTGTTCAGCGCGATGATGTACGCAATGAAGGGTGTTTGACCCTGGCGGCGATTCGAGTTGATCACGCAGAGAGGCCCAGTTCAAGGCAAGTAGTACCAACGTTGTGACACTGTTAGGGATGTTGGTGATGTTGGTGGGGTGCTGACACCGGGGCCGGCGGGTGCTTGTCCGGTGGGAGCGGGGCGGTGTCAGCGGTGGGGGTGGTCGCGGTGTCGTTGCGGCCGGAGAATCGTCAGAGGATCCCGGTCAGGACGGTGCGGACAGCGCGGGCGGCGTGTCCGAAGGGCACACCGGCGATGCTGATCAGGGTCCGGTTGGATGTGCTGTTCGAGGATGAGGAGTTCGCCGGTCTGTATCCCACGGACGGCAGGCGGTGCCTGTCGCCGGGGCAGCTGGCCCTGGTGTTACCAGCGGTGACCGGGTGGGCCGAGCAGACCGGCCGAGACGGCCAGAAGATCCCTTGCCGCGCTCTGGGCCACGTCCGCCCCGCCTCACCTGCCTCTGCTGCCGCAGGTGGAGATCCTCCGCCAAGCGTGGGTCCATCACTACTACGGGGACGCCCGCGGGTGCCTGGGCCGGCGGGACGGGCATGCCCTGCCCCCAGCTCACCTGCGCTTCGATTCCCCCTATGACACCGAAACGCGCTACTGCGTCAAACGGGACACCGCCTGGAGCGGCCACCGCGACCATCTGACCGAGTCCTGCGACGAACAGCGCCCTGAGCTCGTGATCCACGTGGCCACGACGCACTCCACGGAGCAAGCCGTCGAGAAGACCGCGACCATCCATGACGACCTCGCCGAGCGGGAGTTACTGCCCCACGAGCCGTCGTCGATGCCGGCTACATCACCCCTGCACCCATCGAACGGGCCACTCGCGTGCACGGCATCACGCTGCTCGGCCCGGTGGTCCCCGACCACAGCCGCCAGGCCAGAGCCGGCTCGGGCTTCGCCAAATCGGCCTTCCCCGTCGACTGGGACCGCCAGCAGGCCACCCGCCCCCAGGGCGCAGTCAACCGGGAGTGGAGACCACTTGCGGATCAGCGGACACGACTACATCCAGGTCAAGTTCGCCAAGGCCGACTGCCTGGCCTGCCCGGTCCGCCCACAGTGCACCACCTCCACCACCCGGCCCAGGGCCCTCGCCCTGCTGCCCACCCGCGAACTCCACGAGATCCAGATGCGCAACCGGCTCGACCAGGCCACCGAAGAGTGGCAGCGACGCTACGCGATCCGCGCCGGCATCGAGGCCACCCTCTCGCAGAACGTCCGCACCCACGGCCTGCGCCGCTCCCGCTACCGCGGCCTGGCGAAAACCCACGTCCAGCACGTACTCACCGCACTGGCCTGCAACATCACCCGTGTCGCGGACTGGCTCGATACCGAACCCAGAACGCGACGCCGGGCCACCCGCTTCCGCACCCTGTGCACAGCCGCCGCATGACCTGCCAACATCACCAACAGAGTCACGGCATTGTCTTTGACGTCCGGCGTCGAATGGCCCACTTCACCGTCTCCCCGCGGACCGCACCCTCGCCTATCCGCGGTGGGTTTCCAGCAGCCTTAGCCAGACTTCGCTGATGGTCGGGAAGGCGGGGACGGCGTGCCAGAGTCGTTCGACCGGCATCTCGCTGGT
>NZ_JBSFDW010000094.1:1998-3733 GCF_053594115.1 Streptomyces sp. NPDC001970
GGTTGAGAACTGCACAGTGGACGCGAGCATCTGTGGCCAAGTTTTTAAGGGCGCACGGTGGATGCCTTGGCACCAGGAACCGATGAAGGACGTGGGAGGCCACGATAGTCCCCGGGGAGTCGTCAACCAGGCTTTGATCCGGGGGTTTCCGAATGGGGAAACCCGGCAGTCGTCATGGGCTGTCACCCGCTGCTGAACACATAGGCAGTGTGGAGGGAACGAGGGGAAGTGAAACATCTCAGTACCCTCAGGAAGAGAAAACAACCGTGATTCCGGGAGTAGTGGCGAGCGAAACCGGATGAGGCCAAACCTATGACGTGTGAGACCCGGCAGGGGTTGCGTCGTGGGGGTTGTGGGATCTCTCTTTCATTGTCTGCCGGCGATGAGACGAGTCAGAAACCGTTGATGTAGGCGAAGGACATGCGAAAGGTCCGGCGTAGAGGGTAAGACCCCCGTAGCTGAAACATCAGCGGCTCGTTTGAGAGACACCCAAGTAGCACGGGGCCCGAGAAATCCCGTGTGAATCTGGCGGGACCACCCGTTAAGCCTAAATATTCCCTGGTGACCGATAGCGGATAGTACCGTGAGGGAATGGTGAAAAGTACCGCGGGAGCGGAGTGAAATAGTACCTGAAACCGTGTGCCTACAAGCCGTGGGAGCGTCGCGCAGGGATTTGTCCTTGCGTCGTGACTGCGTGCCTTTTGAAGAATGAGCCTGCGAGTTTGCGGTGTGTTGCGAGGTTAACCCGTGTGGGGAAGCCGTAGCGAAAGCGAGTCCGAATAGGGCGGTTGAGTAGCACGCTCAAGACCCGAAGCGGAGTGATCTAGCCATGGGCAGGTTGAAGCGGAGGTAAGACTTCGTGGAGGACCGAACCCACCAGGGTTGAAAACCTGGGGGATGACCTGTGGTTAGGGGTGAAAGGCCAATCAAACTCCGTGATAGCTGGTTCTCCCCGAAATGCATTTAGGTGCAGCGTCGTGTGTTTCTTGCCGGAGGTAGAGCACTGGATAGGCGATGGGCCCTACCGGGTTACTGACCTTAGCCAAACTCCGAATGCCGGTAAGTGAGAGCACGGCAGTGAGACTGTGGGGGATAAGCTCCATGGTCGAGAGGGAAACAGCCCAGAGCATCGACTAAGGCCCCTAAGCGTACGCTAAGTGGGAAAGGATGTGGAGTCGCAGAGACAACCAGGAGGTTGGCTTAGAAGCAGCCACCCTTGAAAGAGTGCGTAATAGCTCACTGGTCAAGTGATTCCGCGCCGACAATGTAGCGGGGCTCAAGCGTACCGCCGAAGTCGTGTCATTGCAGTATGTACCCCCAACGGGGACTGTGATGGGTAGGGGAGCGTCGTGTGCCGGGTGAAGCAGCCGCGGAAGCGAGTTGTGGACGGTTCACGAGTGAGAATGCAGGCATGAGTAGCGATACACACGTGAGAAACGTGTGCGCCGATTGACTAAGGGTTCCTGGGTCAAGCTGATCTGCCCAGGGTAAGTCGGGACCTAAGGCGAGGCCGACAGGCGTAGTCGATGGACAACCGGTTGATATTCCGGTACCCGCTTTGAAACGCCCAGTATCGAATCCATTAATGCTAAGGCCGTGAAGCCGCCCTTGATCTCTTCGGAGTGATGGGGAGTGGTGGAGCCGCCGGTCCAAGGTGGTAGTAGGTAAGCGATGGGGTGACGCAGGAAGGTAGTCCAGCCCGGGCGGTGGTTGTCCCGGGGTAAGGGTGTAGGAC
>NZ_JBSFDW010000094.1:3827-5227 GCF_053594115.1 Streptomyces sp. NPDC001970
TCTGAGACCTGATGCCGAGCCGATTGTGGTGAAGTGGATGATCCTATGCTGTCGAGAAAAGCCTCTAGCGAGTTTCATGGCGGCCCGTACCCTAAACCGACTCAGGTGGTCAGGTAGAGAATACCGAGGCGTTCGGGTGAACTATGGTTAAGGAACTCGGCAAAATGCCCCCGTAACTTCGGGAGAAGGGGGGCCACGCCTGGTGATGAGTTTTGCACTCTGAGCTGGGGGTGGCCGCAGAGACCAGCGAGAAGCGACTGTTTACTAAAAACACAGGTCCGTGCGAAGCCGTAAGGCGATGTATACGGACTGACGCCTGCCCGGTGCTGGAACGTTAAGGGGACCGGTTAGCTCCATTTCGGTGGGGCGAAGCTGAGAACTTAAGCGCCAGTAAACGGCGGTGGTAACTATAACCATCCTAAGGTAGCGAAATTCCTTGTCGGGTAAGTTCCGACCTGCACGAATGGCGTAACGACTTCTCGACTGTCTCAACCATAGGCCCGGTGAAATTGCACTACGAGTAAAGATGCTCGTTTCGCGCAGCAGGACGGAAAGACCCCGGGACCTTTACTACAGTTTGATATTGGTGTTCGGTTCGGCTTGTGTAGGATAGGTGGGAGACTGTGAAGCTTGGACGCCAGTTCAGGTGGAGTCGTCGTTGAAATACCACTCTGGTCGTGCTGGATGTCTAACCTGGGTCCGTGATCCGGATCAGGGACAGTGTCTGATGGGTAGTTTAACTGGGGCGGTTGCCTCCCAAAGGGTAACGGAGGCGCCCAAAGGTTCCCTCAGCCTGGTTGGCAATCAGGTGTTGAGTGTAAGTGCACAAGGGAGCTTGACTGTGAGACCGACGGGTCGAGCAGGGACGAAAGTCGGGACTAGTGATCCGGCGGTGGCTTGTGGAAGCGCCGTCGCTCAACGGATAAAAGGTACCCCGGGGATAACAGGCTGATCTTCCCCAAGAGTCCATATCGACGGGATGGTTTGGCACCTCGATGTCGGCTCGTCGCATCCTGGGGCTGGAGTCGGTCCCAAGGGTTGGGCTGTTCGCCCATTAAAGCGGTACGCGAGCTGGGTTTAGAACGTCGTGAGACAGTTCGGTCCCTATCCGCTGCGCGCGTAGGAATATTGAGAAGGGCTGTCCCTAGTACGAGAGGACCGGGACGGACGAACCTCTGGTGTGCCAGTTGTTCTGCCAAGGGCATGGCTGGTTGGCTACGTTCGGGAGGGATAACCGCTGAAAGCATCTAAGCGGGAAGCCTGCTTCGAGATGAGTATTCCCACCCACTTGATGGGGTAAGGCTCCCAGTAGACGACTGGGTTGATAGGCCAGATGTGGAAGCCCGGTAACGGGTGAAGCTGACTGGTACTAATAGGCCGAGGGCTTGTCCTCAGTTGCT
>NZ_JBSFDW010000095.1:0-4868 GCF_053594115.1 Streptomyces sp. NPDC001970
GGCGCGCAGAGCTTCCCCGGACCTGCCCGACAGGACCCACGGGACAACCGGCACGGGCGTCGTCTCCGTGGCAGTTGCCACATCGGCATCCACGGCCGGGGCCTGCTCGATCACCACATGCGCGTTCGTGCCGCTCACGCCGAACGCCGACACGCCCGCGCGGCGGGCCCGGCCGGTCTCCGGCCACGCCCTCGCCTCGGTCAGCAGAGTCACCGCCCCTGCCTCCCAGTCGACATGCTCCGTCGGCTCGTCGATATGGAGGGACTTGGGCATGACCCCGTGACGTATCGCCTCGACCATCTTGATGACGCCACCGACACCGGCCGCCGCCACCGTGTGGCCGATGTTCGACTTGAGCGAGCCGAGATACAGCGGCCGCTCGGCGGGTCGGTCCTGACCGTACGTCGCCAGCAGGGACTGGGCCTCGATCGGGTCGCCCAGCCTCGTGCCGGTGCCGTGCGCCTCAACGACGTCCACATCGGCGGGCGCCAGACGGGCGTTGGCCAGGGCCTGGCGGATGACGCGTTCCTGGGAGGGGCCGTTGGGGGCGGTGAGGCCGTTGGACGCGCCGTCCTGGTTGACCGCCGACCCGCGCACCAGGGCGAGCACCCGATGTCCGTTGCGCCGTGCGTCGGACAGCTTCTCCAGTACGAGCAGGCCGACGCCCTCGCTCCAGCCCGTGCCGTCGGCGGCGGCCGCGAACGACTTGCACCGACCGTCGGCGGCCAGCCCCCGCTGCCGCGAGAAGTCGACGAATCCACTCGGCGACCCGGACACGGTGACACCGCCGGCCAGCGCCAGCGCAGACTCGCCCGACCGCACCGACTGCACCGCGAGATGCAGCGCCACCAGCGACGACGAGCACGCCGTGTCCAACGACACCGCCGGGCCCTCGAAACCGAAGGAGTACGCGACACGGCCCGATGCGACACTGCTCAGCTTGCTCGTCATGAGGTAGCCCTCGAGCTCCTCGGGGCCCTCGCGGTTCAGGTAACTCTGCTCGACCACGCCGGCGAACACACCGGTGTTGCTGCCCTTCAGCGACTCGGGATCGATGCCCGCGCCCTCCAGGGCCTCCCAGGCGGTCTCCAGCAGAAGGCGCTGCTGCGGGTCCATCCCCAGCGCCTCGCGCGGTGAGATCCCGAAGAACCCGGCGTCGAAGTCTGCCGCGTCCGCGAGGAAGCCGCCCTCGCGCGTGTACGACTTGCCGGCCCTGCCCGGCTCCGGGTCGTACAGCGCCTCGACGTCCCAGCCCCGGTCGGTGGGCCACGGTGTGATGCCGTCGACCTCGTTCGCGACCAGCTCCCACAGGTCATCGGGAGAGGACACCCCGCCGGGATAGCGGCACGCCATCCCGACGATCGCCACGGGTTCCTGACGGCCGGTTTCCAGCTCGGCCAGCCGCCGACGGGCCTTCTGGAGGTCGGCGGTGACCCACTTGAGGTAGTCGACCAGCTTCTCTTCGTTCGACATGCGGATTCAGTCTCCGTCGGTGGTGGTCAGTTCGCGGAACGGCCGAGCTGGTTGTCGATGAAGTCGAAGATCTCGGAGGCGGAGGCCGACTCGAGAACGTCGACCGGGTCGGGAACGTCGCCGGTCCCGCCCTCCGCCCTGCGCTCGTTCGACTCGTTCAGCACGCTCAGCTCGCTCAGCCGCGAGAGGATCGTCTGCAGGCGCACGGTCACGGCGTTGCGCGTCGGAGCGCCGTCCCCGTCCGGGAGCGCGTACACGTCGGCGAGCGCGGCCTCGAGCCGGTCCAGCTCGGCCAGGACCGGCGGCGTGTCCGCCTCCGAGTCGCCGGACGCCACCTGTTCGAGCAGGTACGCGGCCAGCGCCGCGGGCGTGGGATGGTCGAAGACGAGGGTGACCGGGAGCCGTACACCCGTCTCCGCGCTGAGCCGGTTGCGCAGATCGACCGCGGTCATCGAGTCGAACCCCAGCCCCTCGAAGGGCCGGTCGGCCTCGACGCCGTCCCGCCCGGAGCGGCCCAGGACGGCGGCCGCCTCAGTGCGCACGAGATCCAGGACGAGCTGGTGCCGCTCGCCGGCGGGCAGCTCGGCGAGGCGCTGACCGAGCGTGTCGGTGGTGGTCGCCGCGGCCAGGGCGGTGCGACGGTTCGTGACCTCGACCAGCCCGCGGAACATCGCGGGGACATTCCCGTACGCACGCATCGCGGCAAGGTCCACGGGCAGCGCCACCAGGTGCGCGCGGGACCGTCCCTCGGTATGGAGCGCCCCGTCGAAGATGGCCGTGCCCGTCCCGGGATCGATCAGCCGGAAGCCCTCGCGGGCGAACCGCTGCAGGGCACCGGCGCCCAGATGGGCGTTGATGCCGCGTGCGCGGCCCTCCTCCGTCGCCCAGAGGCCCCAGGCGGTGGAGGTGGCGGGCAGGCCGTGGGCGGTGCGGTGGTGGGCGAGGGCGTCGAGGAAGGCGTTGGCGGCCGCGTAGTTCGCCTGCCCCGGCACGCCGGTCACGCCGGCGATGGAGGAGAAGAGGACGAAGGCGGTGAGGTCGAGGTGGTGGGTGAGGGTGTGGAGGTTCCAGGCGGCGTCGATCTTGGGGCGGAGGACGGTGGTGAGTCGTTCGGGGGTGAGGGTGGTGAGGAGGCCGTCGTCGGTGGTGCCTGCGGTGTGGATGACGGCGGTGAGGGGGTGTTCGGTGGGGATGGTGGCGAGGGTGTCGGCGAGGGCTTGGCGGTCGGCGGCGTCGCAGGCGGTGATGGTGACGTGGGCGCCGAGTGCGGTGAGTTCGTCGTGGAGTTGGGTGGCGCCGGGTGCTTGGTCGCCGCGGCGGCTGAGGAGGTGGAGGTGGCGGGCGCCGTGGTGGGTGGCGAGGTGGCGGGCGAAGAGAGCGCCGAGGGTGCCGGTACCGCCGGTGATCAGCACCGTACCGTCCGGGCTCCATGGCGTGCTCTCCGCAGCCTGGGCGGCTTCCGGGGCGCCGGACCGGCGCAGCCTGGGCAGCAGGACCTTGCCGTCTCGAATCGCCGTCTGCGGCTCACCGGCGGCGATGGCGGCGGTCGGCAGCGTGGCGCGAGCCGCCGGCCCGGCGCTGTTCCGGGCGTCTGGATCACGCGGCTCCACCAGATCATGTGGAACGTCCAGATCGTCCAGATCGACCAGGAAGATTCGGTCGGGCGCCTCGGTCTGGGCCGCGCGGAGCAGGCCCCAGACGGTCGCCGCCGCGGGATCCGGCGCGGCACCCGGCTCGGTCGCCATGGCACGCCGAGTGGCGACGACCAGCCGGGTGGCCGAGAGCCGGTCGTCGGCCAGCCACTCCTGTACGAGGCCCAGCGCCTGTCGTGCGCTGGCGTGAGCGGCGGCCGCGGCGTCCGGGAGGTCTTCCTTGATGTCTTCCTTGGCGTCTTCCTCGCCCGCGCCGGCGCGCACCAGCACGGTGTCGACCGGTGCACCGGCCTCGACAGCCGCGGCGAGCCCGGCCACGTCGTCGAAGACCAGTCCTTCGAGACCCAGCTCATCGAAGCCGAGGCCGTCGAAGTCCAGCGCGTTGAAGTCCGTGGCGTTGCCCAGCGCGCCCCAGCGCACCGGCCCGGCCGCACCGAGCACCTCGGCAGGCTCCCATTCGATCTCGTACAACGGCAGGTGGGCGCTTGTCGCACCGCTGAACTCGCTCTCGGGAACGTCCCGGAAGACGAGCCGCTCCAGCGATGCCACCGGCTGCCCGGTCTCGTCGGTCAGCACGACGGCGACGGTGTCCGCGTCGATCACGTCGACCCGGACCCGTACGGCCGTCGCACCGACCGCGTACAGCCGAAGCCCCTGCCACTCGACGGGGACCCGGACGGTCCCCGGCTGCGCGGCGCCCGGAGTGGCGGCTTCGACCGCGGCCTCCAGGAGCGCGGGATGCAGCCCATGGCGGGACACCTCCGCCTGGAGGTCGGCGCGCAGCCGGACGACCATCGCCGTGGCGTCCGCGCCCACACCGGCCGGGGACGCGGATGCCGACGGGGCTGTGGCGAGGAAGCCCTTGGCGTGGGTGGTCCAGGGGGCTTCGGTCCCGGCGGGGCGGGTGTGGAGGGTGAAGGGGTGGCGGCCGGTGTCGTCGGCAGGGTCGAGGGTGAGTTGGAGTTGGGTGGGTGTGGGCGTGGTGAGGGGGATGGGGGTGGTGAGGGTGAGGTGGTCGAGGGTGTCGGTGCCGATGTGGTCGCCTGCGTGGAGGGCGAGTTCGGCCACGGCGGAGGCAGGCAGAACCGGCGTGCGGTCGACCACCCGGTCGGCCGTCCCTGCGTACGTGTCCGCCGAGACCTGGCCGATGAACAGCGTCCGGCCACTCTCCGCCAGCTCGACCACGCCCTCCAGGACCGGATGACCCGTCGAGCGTGTGCCCGCGCCCGCGCGGAAGAACGTGTCCACACCTGCGGAGGCCTCGGACTTCAGCCAGAAGCTCTCCTCCTGGAAGGCGTATGTGGGCAGGGGTACGCGGTCGGCGCCGGTCCCGGCGAAGTACGCCTCCCAGTCGACGGCGACGCCCCGGTTGTGCAGCTCGCCGAGAGCCGAGGTGACCCCGGCCGCCTCCGGGCGATTGCGGCGCAACAGCGCCACCGCGGCCACGCCGGTCGCCTCACCGGGCAGGGAGTCCTGGACCAGCGCACTGAGCACGGCGTCGGGACCGAGCTCGACGAACGTGGTGACGCCCGCGGCCTCCAGCGTGGCGACACCGTCGGCGAAGCGCACGGCCTCGCGGACGTGGCGCACCCAGTACTCCGCGCTCGACAGCTGCGCGGGGTCGGCCGGTCCTCCGGTCACGTTCGACACGATCGGGATCTTGGGCGCGTGGAAGGTCAAGCCCTTCGCGACCTCTCGGAAGTCGTTGAGCATGCCGTTCATGTGGGGGGAGTGGAAGGCGTG
>NZ_JBSFDW010000096.1:0-4109 GCF_053594115.1 Streptomyces sp. NPDC001970
AGCGCTGCTCCCGGCCCACCAAAGACAAGGAACAACGTAGACAGAGCACACGGGGAATGAGGCCCTGCGCCGCCGCTGGCGACACCTGGTGCACCCGGACCCGGTAGGAGACCAGCGCGGAACTCGTCACGTACCTGGCCGACCGCCTCGGCATTCCCATGGACCGGCAGGACCTCATCGGGCACGACAGGGTCCCCGGACCGAACTCCGCCCTGGTCTGCGGCATGCACCGGGACCCGGGCCCGTCCTGTCACCGGGAGCGCGATACATACGTCTCCTGAACGCCCCCGCCGACAGTAAGGAGTCATGGCGTGGGCCGGATCGGCTCGGCCGGGACGATCACTCCTGGGTTCGCCTACAACCGGCAGACCGTACGGATCTGTCCGTCCGACCCTCGACGGGTGCCACGCATGAGGGCACCGGGCGGCGCCGGCCTTCGAACTTCGACCACCTGCGTACCGCGCCCAGCCACTTCGCCCGCTTCGGTGATCAGGTCATCCACCCGGACGGCATGGGCACCAACCGGATCGACGACTGGGGCAGCACCGCGCAGGCCGGGCAGCGGTTTGTCGTCGTGGGCCGCAAAGGCGACTGGACGGCCAACTGGTACAGCGGCACGAAGGTCTGGTGCTGCAACCCGCACGGTCGCGACACCACACCCGCCCATGACGTGACAGTGGTCAGGGCCGGCGGCACCTCGCCGGTAGCGGTGTACGAATCCAGTCACCCGGATGCGGACGAGTACCCCGCCGGGCTGTCCTCCCACCCAGGCCCCGCCGACCTTCTGCACCGTCCCCGCCGGCCAGGCCTACGTCGCCACAGCCCGGCTGCGGCCACCGACGACTGCTTGCCGTCCATCGGCCGTGTCGTGACAGGCGGCAAGCAGATGTACACGATCCCGTACAGCCACCGAACCGGCCCCGTGAACGAGTCCGACGTCAATGCGCGGTGACGGTCAGAAGCGTTCATCCGGCCGCCGCCCCGCCGGGTTCCTCCGCGTAGTGGAGGGAGCATCTCCTGCGGAGCCGAATGCGGTGGAGCGCTGAGACCTGGTGTGGTGGCCGGCAAGCCCGGGCCACCACGCCACGGCATGGCGCGCGGGCGCCGTACCCCCGGCCTACGTGCAGAGGCACACGGAACCCGGCTGTGCCCACCGGCACGGCGAAAGGTCCCCAGGCTTGGGACGACCGGACCAGGGCGTGCTCGCCCGGCCGCGAGGTGCTTGGGGTGCCGTGCAGGGCGGCAGACAACTCCTGGTGCTGTGAACCTTCCCTCGCAGCGAGTGAGCGGCGACACACCACGGCGTCGTGCAGGCCTTGCGCAACATGAACCAACGATTGGCACCGTGTCAGTGAAGAGAGAGAGAGAGAGAGAGCTCTTATGCCCATTTTTCCCTTCCGTGGCAGGGCAGTGAGCGTGGGATGACACCCTGCACGCCCTGCGGCGTCTCCGCTCCGAGCGTTGGCAACAACTTGACACGGCAACCTGTCACAGGACGGAGGTGGCCCTGGTCAATGAAGCAGACGCGATTGGACGACTCTCAGTGACCACAACTCTTTCGGCTCCAGGTAACCAGCCCTGGAGCACATGGCGGCCGGACACCCCCCGTCCAGGTGCCGGCTGAAGGAGCGGGCCATCACGGCCGCATGATCGCGCAACTGAACAGCACGAGGAACGGAGACATCAGGATCATGTATCTCGAAGCGCCCCCCACGGAAAGTTCCCTGGACCAGGCCGTTTCTGTCTTCGTGGAGCTCCGTCCACGTCTCTTCGGCATCGCGTACCGCGTGCTCGGAAGCGCAGTCGAGGCCGAAGATGTGGTTCAGGAAGTGTGGCTGCGTTGGCAGAGGACTGATCGTTCCGCAGTGGTCAGCCCCGTGGCCTTTCTGTCCAGTACCACCACCCGGCTGGCCATCAATGTGGCTCAGTCTGCCCGTGTGCGCCGCGAAACCTACATCGGTCCGTGGCTGCCCGAGCCCATTGACACGAGTATGGACCCGGAGGTGGGCGCTCAGCGGGCGGAGGCTCTGGAGCTGGCTCTGCTCCTCGTGCTGGAGAAGCTGAGTCCCAATGAGCGGGCCGCATACGTCCTGCGCGAGGCGTTCGACTACACCTATGCCGACATCGCTGAAATTCTTCAACTCAGGGTTGTCAACGTGCGGAAGATCGTGAGCCGGGCCCGCAAGCATCTCTCCGCCGAGCAGCGGGAGACCGTGGACACGGAGGAGCACAGGCGCCTCCTCGAAGCCTTCGTCTCGGCGGCGCGAACAGGAAATGTTGCCTCGCTGGAGGCTCTCCTCACGCCGGATGCCGTCAGTCTCTCCGACGGCAACGGCCTTCGAGGCGCCGCTCGCGTCCCGGTTCTGGGCCGCGCACGCGTGGCGAACCTGGCGACTGCCACTCGGCGGTTCTGGCGCGAGGTGGACGTCCGAGGTGTCCAGGCCAATGGACGTTCCGCAGTGATGATCCACAGGGACGGTCGGCCCACGACCTTCCTGACAATAGCGGCCTCGCACGAGGGCATTTACAAGCTGATGTGGGTGTTCAACCCGAGCAAGATCGCGGCATTCTACGACTCGCGCTCTCGCTCCACGTCGGCACTCGACGCTCCGAGAGATGTGGCGTAGCCACGACGTGGATGAGGCGAAAGGTTTCACCAAGAACTGCCGCACCGGTGACCATGGCCCGCATTGACCGCGAAAGCCATCATTACCGGCGTTTCATCGCAGGGTACAGGTTGCACCCGCAGTGCCGGCCTGCCGCCACCGTGCCGTCAGGCGTCATCTCCCACGGAAACGCTCTTGACCCTGCCTGCCGACCCCACCCGCCGGGCGACGGGGACGACACCCACTGTTCCCATGACGCTCTCATTCACGAGGTGAGAGCAGGAGCTGCCAGACGCAGACCCGCGATGTTCGGTCAGCCAGGCTCAGCGTGGAGTCCCCGCGCGAGAACAGACAGTGACATGCCGCACGGCCGGCAGGCACCGCTGTGCTCGCTTTGCCCGACCGGTTGTCGGCGTTCACGCGAAGGTGCACGGTACGGTGCGCGTCTGCGTGCTCACCGTGCGAGCGCCGCCGGCGCCCCTGGAGTCGCACTCGGTACTGGCGTTTGCCGTTCGGCGGCCCAAGCTGGGCCAGGGTGTGGACATCCGCCACCGTCTGAAGGTCCTGGACGTGGTGGCCGTCGAGGCCGGTGGGGGCGTGTGCCCGGTGGTAGTGGTCGGTGCTGGTGTCAGCGAGTAGCCGGCGGGCGCACGCAGCGAGCGCGCCGTGCTGATTGAGGGAAGCGGAACCATCGACACTGCTGTCGAGCGACAGCCGACACCGTTCGGCTGCACACTCATTCGTGTTTCCCGAAGGGCCCGCACCATCGCGCCCACCCTCGTGCGCGGTCAGGGGGACCTTCCCTCGCTTGTAGGGCATGCGGATGTCGTTGTTCTGTGCCTGCGGCTGACGGGACAGCCACAGCGTTTGTTCGACGCCCGCCTCCTGAAGAGGATGAAGGACCAGGCGCTCCTGGTGAACGTTGGGCGACGAGGCATCGTGGGATTCCGACGACATTGCGAAGGAAACAGCCTCAGGACGGCTCAGGGCGGCGCCCGATATCACCGAGCCCGAGCCGCTGCCCCGTGTTCACCCTCAGCGGGGCGATCCGAAGGTTCTGATAGCGCCTCATGCCACAGCATGCACCGCGGACCTTCCGTAGCGCGCGGCCGGGTTCCTGGCGCTTGGATCCGGCATGTGAGGGCGGGGGAGGAACTGGAGTACCGGGTACCTGTCACTTCATGCCGTAGCGCGGAGGCAGGGCTCAGCCCCCCGGGCAGCCGGCTGTCGGTCGGGCCGTGTCTGAACCACCATGGCCGGTCCATGGAAACGGCAGATGATCTCTGCGCCGAAACCTTCGGCCGGGTGTGGTGCGACAGCCTTCCCGCCCAGCAAGAAGATCCCCGGCAGGCCGCGGCACAGGACCCCTGTGTGGATGCCCGCTGCTCCTGGCACCCCGAGATCACGACCCGAGCAGGAGCGCCTGCGGCAGCGGGCGCAGACGCTGCGCGGGTTCGCGCCATCCATGGTGGCGTGTGGGATGGATCAGGGGTAGGTTGTGCC
>NZ_JBSFDW010000097.1:0-4025 GCF_053594115.1 Streptomyces sp. NPDC001970
ACCTCAATGACTACGAGGGCGACCCGGAAGCGAAGCCCTTCACCCGGGAACAGCTGCAGCTCTTCCTCGACTACGCCGACGACCAGGTCGAACGAGCGGTACGGGCGAAACGCAAGGGCGCCCTGGCGGCCTACCGTGACGCCACCCTCTTCAAGGTGATCTACGGGTGGGGCCTGCGCCGGACCGAGACCTCCAAGCTCGATGTCGTCGACTTCGGCCGCAATCCGCAGGCCCGGCAGTTCGGCCGGTACGGCACGCTCAACGTCCGCTACGGCAAGGCCAAGAAGGGCCAGCCGCCGCGGCGGCGGAACGTGTTGTCGGTGATGGACTGGGCTGTCGACGCAGTCGCCGACTATGTCGAGAATGTTCGCCCGCGCTTCGGATTCCCCGACCACCCGGCTCTGTGGATCACCGAACGTGGTGGCCGCCTCCAGCCCGGCTCGATCAACGACCGGTTCGAGGCATACCGGGACGCCCTCTGCCTTCCGAAAGAACTCGTCCCGCACTCTCTTCGGCATTCGTACGTCACGCATCTGACCGAGCACGGGGTGGACCGGCGGTTCATCCAGCAGCAGGTCGGCCACGAGAGCGACAGCTCCCTGGCCATCTACACGCACGTCAGCGACGACTTCATGAACACTTCCCTGCACAAGGCACTGGCCCCGGCGTTCGCCGGGACCTGACAGGAAGGACCTGGCGATGGCCGCCAAGCTCGACTACCACTGGCACCTGCGCAAGGTCATGGCGGACCGCGGGATGTTCTCCACCACCGACCTCATTCCTCCGCTCGCCGAACGCGACATCACCCTGTCGTCGAGCCAGGTCTACCGGCTCGTCGTCGAACGGCCCGAGCGACTGAGCCTGAAAATCCTGATGGCCCTGCTCGACATCCTGGACTGCACCATGGACGACCTCATCGAGCCCATCGCGGCGGCCGGAGCCGTGAGGAAACCGAAGAAGGCCGCCGCCGGCGGCTCGGCGCCCGATACGGAAGGGCTCGGCGGGCTGAGGCCGAAGCGGGCCCGGATCAGGGGGGCTGACCGGCCGTGACCATCGCTGACTCCCTCGACCGCGCCGTCGCTGACCCGATCGGCCTGATCACGGACCTGGTCGCCGACGTCGAAAAGGAACTCGGCTCCGAGACCATCCGGACCGTGGTCACCGCGGTCGCGGGCGGTCGCGCGAAGTCACGCCGCCTCGCAGAGGTCCTGGCCACGCGGCCGGCCGTCCTGACCGACGGCCGGTCCCCGGCGCCACGGGCCGTCGGAGATCTGCTCATCGCGCTCCGCAAGGCCGGTGCCCTGGCGATCTCGCCGCCGGTCTGCGCCAGCTGCGGAAAGAATCTGCGAAGCCTCCAGCGGCAGGGCCAGGACTGGTACTGCTCGGTCTGTGTCAAGGAGACCACGCAGTGCGCCGCCTGCGGCAACACCCGGCGCGTCACCTTCCGGGACCGCAAGGGCCTGCCGCGCTGTTCGATGTGTCCCGACAACGATGACCGTGATCCGGTCACGGTCATCCACTCGGTGATCGCCGCGATCGCCCCTGGCGCCGAGCGCGACGCGGTCGCCGAAGCCCTCCGCCGGTCGGCACCCCACCGTCCCGCCTACCGGCAGAGAGTGGTCTGGGCTCTGGAGGAGAACCCCCGCCTGCTGACCGGGGAGGGCTATCGTGCGCCGCACCGCGCCATCCTGAGGTTCATCGACCTGCTGCACGAGGCCAACGTCGCCGGGATCATCCGTCCATCTTGCCCGCGCTGCCACCGGGTTGTCCGCATTGACAAGCCGCTCGACGGACAGCGGGTCTGCCGCAACTGCATCGCCAAGTCCCGCATCGAAGAATGCGTACGCTGCGGAGCCCGCCGCGAGCCGGCCATCCGCGACGCCCAGGGACGACCGTTGTGTCCGAACTGCCTTGTCACCGATCCCGCGAACGTCGAGGTCTGCATCAGCTGCGGCAAGCGTCGACGAGTACAGAACCGCACCGCTCACGGCCCTCTCTGCCCCAACTGTTGTCCCCCGCCCATCCTGCTCTGCTCGATCTGCGGCCGCACCGCACCCGGCACCCACTCCCGCCTGACCGGTCTGCCCCGCTGCGGCGGCTGCGACAGACGCCAGGCTCACTGCACCGCCTGCGGGCGGCTCCGCGGCATCCACTCCGGCACCGCCGAAGCACCGGTCTGTGGTCCCTGCACCGCACCGGACGCCGAGCTCTGGCGCCCGTGTCCCATCTGCGGTGAAGCGGAACGGCTGCACGCTCCTGGTCCGTGTCCTCGCTGCACGCTCAAGCAGCGGCTCCACGAACTCCTCGCCAACGACTCTGGCGCCATACCCCCCAAGCTGCAGCCCCTCCACGACGCTCTGGCCAGCACCGAACGAGCCGGCACCGCGATGCGCTGGCTCTCCGGCGGCATCGTCTCCACCGTTCTGTCCGATCTCGGCTCCGGCCGTCGGCCCTTGACGCATGAGGCCCTGGACGCACTCCCGGAAGGAAAGGTCGTCGAGCACATCCGCAGCGTGCTCGTGGCCACCGGCACCCTGCCGCAGCGGGACGAACAGATGGTCCGCCTCGAACGGCACGTGAACGATCTCGTAACCTCCCACGCGACCGCCGAGGGACGGAAAATCCTGCACCGGTACGCGACCTGGCACCTCCTGCGACGGCTCCGCCGACGCAGCCGCGGCAAGGACATCACGCACACCCAGCTCACGGTCGTCCGCCAGCATCTGCGGGCCGCCGTCCACCTCCTCAATTGGCTTGAGAATCAGAATCTGACTCTTGTCACCTGCCGCCAGACCGACCTCGAACGCTGGATGACCAGCGACGACGTCCGTCACCGTCGGGAGGTAGGCCACTTCGTGCGCTGGGCTCTCTCCCAGAAGATCACCCGCGATCTCAGTTTTCCGGCAGTCAGATGGAACGGCCCTTCCCAGCCGATGGACGACGAGGCCCGCTGGGCCACCGCCCGCCGCCTGCTGCACGACGACACCCTCAAGCCCGAAGACCGCCTCGCCGGCCTGCTGTTGCTCCTCTATGCCCAGTGGCCCGCGGCGATCTCCCGGCTCACCGTCGACCACATCGAGGAGAGCGAGGGAACAGTCCGCATCCGCCTCGGCGACGTTCCGGTCAACCTGCCTGGACCTGTCGCTGAACTGGCTCTTCAGCAGGTCGCGGTTCGCCGCAGCCATGCCGTTCTCGCCCGGAGGGATTCACGCTGGCTCTTCCCCGGAGGTCAGCCCGGCCGCCCGATCAGTGTCTGGGCCATGGGCGAACGGCTCCGCAAGCTCGGCATCCGCCTCGCACAGACCCGCTCAACCGCGCTGTTCCAGCTCGCCACCGAACTGCCCGCCGCCGTCCTCGCCCGCACCCTCGGAATCGACATCACCGTGGCCGTCAAATGGCAGCGAGTCGCCGCCGGAGACTGGGGCGCCTACGCCGCCGAGATCAGCTGCAGGGCCAGCCGTCACAACCACGAAATCGAGTCCGCCAACCGGCGGCCAGACCCACGAAACGGCTGAGGAACCATGGGGACCTATCGCTACAAAGTGCAGAAGAGCGGCTTCGGGCTGTTTCTCGGAATCGCAGCCGAGGCCACCCGCTTGACGAACCCGCCGACCGTGGGCGCCCCCGTCAGCAACCGGGTCTGGCTTGACGCTTCCGAAGTCAACAACGCCTTCCACGGGAACCGGCTGGTACTCAACGAACGCGAAGTCGCCTGGTTGCGGGTCGGCCTGGGCAAAGTATCCGGCGACATCGAGCGCATCGAGACCAGCCCTTACATCCTGATCTCGGTTCGGGCTCTGGAGATCGTCGAGGTCGACTACACAGAGGCAGCTCTCGCTCCGGCAATCGCCGGATGGGTCACAGAGCAGTTCGCTCTGACACCCCGTCGCTGCAACGTCAGCCGCGACAGCACCACCGGCCAGTTCACGTTCGAATGGAACGAGTGATCTACATGGCCAACGGCGCCGTGATCGCGGTCAAGCCCCGGGCATTCAGGCAGTTCCAATACCCGACTCCACCATTAC
>NZ_JBSFDW010000098.1:0-1321 GCF_053594115.1 Streptomyces sp. NPDC001970
TGTCGGCGTACTCGCGTATGTGCAGAGGTGGGTACGGATGAACGTGCAGAGCAAGTAGCCGCCGGCTGGTGCTCATTGCCATGCGAGATGATGGGGCGGTGGATCTTCGCTACTTCAATCAGACCGGCTGGACTGCCATCTTCAATGGCACCGAAACCGAGATCGGCCGCATGGTGCGGGTGGAGGCATGGGACCCGGCAACGGGGACGGCCCTTGTCGTCGACCCCAAGCGAGGCGCCATGCGTCCCGTCACGGACTACGAAGACTTCTCCCACCTTGAGAAGGCCGACCAGGTCGTAGCCGCAGTGCCTGGTGGCGGGTGGCGGGCCCACTGGAAGGACGAGGGCCCGGGAAAAACCCCGCTCACGGAACAGGTGCTCGCGTGGCTGATCACCTCGCAGGGACGGGCAACGGCCATCACGATGGACGCTCACGGGCATGTTGACGATGCCGATAGCGCCGACGCATTCATCCCGCCGGGCGAGGAACTGGGCCAGGCTTGAGCCCCCGGATCAGGCGACTTCCGTCTCGCGCTCGATGGCCTTGAGGCGGTTCTTCAGCCGGTAGCTGGGACCGTTGATGGCGACGACTTCGCAGTGGTGCAGAAGGCGGTCGAGGATCGCGGTGGCGAGGACTTCGTCGCCGAATACCTGGCCCCATTCACTGAAGGTCTTGTTCGAGGTGAGGATGATGGAGCCCTTTTCGTAACGCTTGGAGATGACCTGGAAGACCAGGTTCGCCTCGGCGCGTTCGAGGGGCTGGTAGCCAACCTCGTCGACCACGAGGACGCTCGGCCGCAGGTAGGAGCCAAGTTTGCTGGTCAGGCGCCCTGCTGCCTCGGCTGCCTTGAGGTTGCGGACCATGTCGTCGAGGCTGGTGAAGTAGATCGAGTAACCGGCCCGGCAGGCCGCGACCGCCAGCGCGATCGCGATGTGGGTCTTGCCGACGCCAGGTGGCCCGAGCAGGGCGGCATTGGCCTTCGCTTCGACGAAGGACAGCGTGGCGAGGTCTTTGACCTTGCGCGGGTCGAGCTCGGGCTGGAACGAAAAGTCGTACTCGTCCAGCGTTTTGTGGTGCGGCAGCCGGGAGAGTCGCAGGCCCTGTCGGAAGCGGCGGTCGTCGCGGACGGCGAGTTCTTCGGAGAGGACCAGGTCGAGGAAGTCGAGGTAGCCCATCTTGGCCTCGTCCGCCCGCCGGGTGTACTCGTTGATGGCTTCCGCCAGGTGGGGCAGGCCGAGCTTGCCGGCCGTGGTGCGGATGCGGTTGCCGGTCAGCTCGCTCAAGACGATTCCTTCGTCGCTCGGTTGGTGGTGAAGGGACC
>NZ_JBSFDW010000098.1:1420-2918 GCF_053594115.1 Streptomyces sp. NPDC001970
GGTCCCGGTCAGTTCGTCATAGACCGACAAGGGTCGGCGGCCGACCTCGATGCGGGTGGCCGCGGCCCGGTTGAGGAGGGCTTGCAGCGGTCCGGCCTCCTCGCCCAGCGGGCGTTCATGACGCGGCTGGGGCGGGACGTCGCCGGTGGTGGTCCGGCGCCCTTTGCCGGTGGGCAGGCCGTCCCAGTGCTGTTCCTCGACGACGCGGACCCCGCGTCCGATGGCCCGTGGGTGTGTGGCCAGCAGCGTCTCGCCGCTGGAGCCGGCGACGGTGGAGTGCAGCATGACCTGTGCCTTCGTGGCCCTGATTTCCACCAGCTGACGGGGGCGGACCTTGCGGGCCGGGACCGAGTAGAGGTTCCCGCCGAAGGCGACCAGGCAGTCCTTGCCGACCGGCCGCAGATGGCGCTCGGCCACCAGAAACGGAGTCGGCGGCAGCGGCTTGAGAGCTGCGTGGTCCCGGGCGGCACGATGCCCGATCACCTCGCGGTGCGTCTTGTGGATCTGGGCCCGCCGTTGCGGCACCCAGGCGGTGAACGCGGCATCCATCTCCTCGACGGAGGAGAAGGCCCGACCGGACAACACGTGGTCGCGGACGATCAGCACCTGGCGTTCGACGCGGCCCTTGCCCTGGGGCCGGTAGGCGGCCAGCACATCGATGTCGAAGTCGTAGTGGCCGGCGAATCCGACCGCCTCTGGATGCAGCGGAACCGCCTCGCCGGGGGCTACGTGACGGCGCACGACTGTCTTGGTGCGGTCGTAGACGATCGTCATCGGCACCCCGTTGAAGTGCGCGAATGCCCGCCGGTGGCAGTCGAAGAACGTCTGCAGGTCCAGGCTGGTGGTGAAGCAGCAGAACGGATCACGCGAGTACGACAGCACCATGTGGAAGGAGTAGACCTTCGGGATGCCCAGGTGGGCGAGGATCTTGCCTTCATCGCCCCAGTCCACCTGGGCCTGAGCACCCGGGATCACCTCGAACCTGCGGTGCATCCCCGCCAGCTCCCGTGGGGTAATGCCCAGTTCCTCCGCGATCCTTGGGCGGGCCTCCTGCACGTAGAGCTTGACCCGCTGGTAGTTCCCGGTGAATCCGTACTCCGTGGCCAGCCGCTCGTGAATCACCGCGGCCTTCATCAGGATCTCGGCCCGCAGCATCGCGTCGATCAGCGGAGCGACCTCGTCGACTACCCGCTTGCGCGGCTGACCACTCGCCGTCCGGCGCGGCGGCGCGGACGAGTCAGCAGACAGGTACTTGCTGACGGTTCGCCAGTTCAGCCCGGTCTCCTTGGCAACCTCCGACAGGCTCATCGCCCCGGACTCCACCAGGCCGCGGAATCGTCGGAGTTCCAGCCAGCGCTGCGGGTCCAAGACCATGGCCCACCCCTCTCTGCAACCTTGGACAACAGGCAGCAGCGTGCCGGGGGCCGTCTCTCAACACATCAAGAACTCTGTACGTTCATCCGTACGCGGCTATGCGCGTTCACGTGTACGCCGACAG
>NZ_JBSFDW010000099.1:0-2832 GCF_053594115.1 Streptomyces sp. NPDC001970
TGTATCTCGGCTCGCTCAAGTCCAACATCGGCCACACCCAAGCAGCGGCCGGCGTCGGCGGCCTCATCAAGATGATCCAGGCCATGCACCACGGCCTACTCCCCAAAACCCTCCACATCGACCAGCCATCCCGCCACATCGACTGGGACGCCGGCTCCCTCACCCTCCTCACCGAGGAACAGCCCTGGCCCACCACCGACCACGCCCGCCGCGCCGGCATCTCCTCCTTCGGCATCAGCGGCACGAACGCCCACGTCATCATCGAGGCTCCGCCGGCAGTGCCCGACGCCGCGGCCGGCTCCAGCGACGAGTCGGGTCCGGACACCCCGTCCGTGCTGCCGTGGATCGTGTCGGGCCGCACGGAAGCGGCGGTCCGGGCCCAGGCCGAGAACCTGCGCCGGCACGTTCTGGCCCGCCCCGAACTGCGCCCGGCCGACATCGGTTTCTCGCTCGCCACGACCCGCGGTCTCCTGGAGCACGGCGCCGCCGTGCTGGGCGCCGACCGCGACTCCCTCGTGCAGGGCCTCGCGTCGCTGGCGCTCGGCGAGTCGACGCCCGCGGTCGTGCGCGACCGCCCGTCCCGCCGTGGCAGGCTCGCGTTCCTCTTCACCGGGCAGGGCAGTCAGCGCCTCGGCATGGGTCGTGAGCTGTACGAGACCTCGCCGGTCTTCGCCCGGGCCCTCGACGAGGTGTGCGCGCATCTGGACGCCGAACTCGCCCGCCCGCTCAAGGACGTGCTGTTCGCCCCGGTGGACTCCGCCGACTCGGCGCTGCTCGACAAGACGGCGTTCACTCAGGCCGCACTGTTCGCCGTGGAGGTCGCTCTCTACCGGCTGTTCGAGCACCACGGCATCACCCCCGACTATCTGCTCGGCCACTCCATCGGCGAGGTCACGGCGGCGCACATCGCCGGTGTCCTCGATCTGGCGGACGCCTCGGTGCTGGTGGCCGAGCGCGGCCGGCTGATGCAGGCGGCCCGTGAGGGCGGTGCGATGGCCGCCGTCGAGGCGAGCGAGGAGGACGTGCGCCGCTCCCTCGACGGATACGCGGACAGGGTGGACATCGCCGGGGTCAACGGCCCCCGGGCCGTCGTGATCTCCGGCGACGCGTCCGCTGTCGACGAGATCTCCGCCGCCTGGCGTGAGAAGGGGGCGCGGACCAAGCGCCTCGTGGTCAGCCACGCCTTCCACTCGCCGCACATGGAGGAGGTGCTGGACGAGTTCCGTACGGTGGCCGCGGGCCTGGCCTTCCACGCGCCGACGATCCCGGTCGTCTCCAACGTCACCGGCACGCTCGCCACCGACGAGCAGCTGACCTCGCCCGACTACTGGGCGCAACACATCCGTGGAGCGGTCCGCTTCCACGACGGTGTGCGGTATCTGGAGGCCGAGGGCGTCACCGACTATCTGGAACTCGGCCCCGACGGCGTCCTCAGCGCGCTGGTCCCGGCATGCCTCGGCGACGAGGACGCCGGCTCACTGCTCACGGCGCTGCGCAAGGGCAGGCCGGAGCAGGCCACGGTCACGGGGGCGCTCGCCCAGCTGGCTCTGCGGGGCGTCGCATCCGACTGGTCCACGGTCTTCCCCGGAGCTCGCGCGGTGTCGCTGCCGACGTACGCCTTCCAGCGTGAGCGCTTCTGGCTGGACGCGCCGACGGAGGCGGGCGACGCCGACGGCCTCGGCCTGAGCCCTGCGGACCACCCGCTGCTGGGCGCTTCGGTTGCCATGGCGGACCGGGACGAGCATGTGCTCACGGGGCGGGTGTCGCTGCGTACGCATCCGTGGCTGGCGGATCACGCGGTGGCGGGTCATGTCCTGTTGCCGGGGACGGCGTTCGTGGAGCTGGTGAGCCGTGCCGGTGAGCAGGTGGATGCCGGGGTGATCGAGGACCTGACGGTGTCGGCTCCGCTGATCCTGCCCGAGCGCGAGGGCATACGGATCCAGGTCGTCGTCGGCGAGGCCGACGACAACGGCCGCCGGACGGTGGGCGTGCACGCGCGGCACGACGACGGCGCATGGGTACGTCATGCCGACGGCACCCTGGCCGGTGGGCCCGTCGACGGCTCCGTCGACGCGAGCGGTCCGACCGTGTGGCCGCCGGCCGGGGCGGTCGAGGTGGGTCTGGACGGCGCGTACGAGCGGCTCGTCGACCTCGGATACGACTATGGGGCGGCGTTCCGTGGCATTCGTCGGGTCTGGCGCGGTGAGGGCGAGGTCTTCGCCGAGATCGAGCTGCCCGAGGAACTCCACACCGATGCCCGCCGGTTCCTGATCCACCCGGCCCTGCTGGACGCGGCACTCCACCCGCTCCTGCCCGGTGTCGTCCTTGAGGACCAGCCGGCACTCATCCCGTTCTCCTGGAGCGGGATACGCATCCACGCCGTCGGCGCCACCACGCTCCGCGCCCGCCTCACGCTCACCGGCCCGGAGCAAGCAGCCCTCACCCTGACCGACACGGCCGGCTCCCCCGTCGCAAGCATCGACTCACTGCTTCTGCGCCCCCTCGACATCGACGCCTTGCAGGCAGCCGCCCACAACGGCGCCGACCAAGGACTGCTGCACGTCGTGTGGAAGGCACAGGCGGCGCTTTCCGGAAGCGCGCGGAACGAGGACGCCGCCGTGACCGTTCTGCCCCTGTCTTCCGAAGACGGCTCGGGCACCGACACCGTCGCCGCCGCGCACGAGGCACTGTCCACCACCCTGAGCAGGATTCGTTCCTGGCTGGAGGACGAGGCGAACACGGACGGGACGCTGCTGGTCACCACTCGTGGGGCGATCGCCACGGGTCCGGACGAGGACGTCACCGATCTGGCTCACGCAGGCGTGTGGGGAC
>NZ_JBSFDW010000100.1:0-2762 GCF_053594115.1 Streptomyces sp. NPDC001970
CTCGCACGCCACCTCGGAGACATCACCCTGGGCACCATGCGCCGACAACTCAACCGATGGGCTCACCACGGACTCATCCGCAAAACCGGACCCGCGACCTACACCAGGCAAGCCACCTGACAAACGCCTTGCCACCAGCGCATATCCGTTAACTACCCGGCCTTGGGTCAAGGCTCGCTGAACGGCTGGACGCGAGCGGCTGTGTTCGGGCGATCCGCACGAGGTCGACGCAGCGGCCAAGCTCAAGAACGTTGGCTGGAGAGGTGGATCACGGTGAGTTCGCCCTGGGCGTGCCGGGATCGAAGGACCTTCTTGTCGACTTCCCGACCGAGGTCCTCGGGACCTGGTCGTTGAACGTCCATCGCTCCGGACGCCACCACCTGGGGACCTTGGCGGCCGTGCACGAGGACGGCCGTCGGCCGCCCGGGCGCGCCGCGCCATTCGATCACGGCCGTTCGACGCCCTCGGCGGCGATCCTGCGGAGGGTGGGGCGATCGTCACGGGGTCTCTCCTCGGCCTTCCGCGGCCTCGCCCGGGAAGCTCCCGTAGCGCAGTCCGCCGTGCGAGTACGTGGGCCAGACCGGCCACTGCCGCTTCCAGCGGGCGATTTCCGAGGACGGCAGGATCTGCAGCCACCGCGGGTCCCGGGCGCTGCGGTCGGCCAGCGTCTTCTCCTTGACCATGGAGTCGTACTGGTCGAGGGAGTCCTCGAGGGTGTTGGCGTTGGGCACGATCTCGTGCCGGAAGAACCGCGCGTGCCGCCTGACCCCGGGGATCCGGGAGAGCTCGGGCTGCCAGTTGTCGGCCGCCACACCGTTCTCCGAGGAGACCCAGATGCCGTCGGGCGTGTTGAGCACGAGCGAGTGGTTGCCGTCGGTGTGGCCGGGCGTCCACAGCAGGCTCACGCCGACGCCGAGTTCCACGTCTCCGTCGAAGGCGGTGACGCGGTCGTCGGGCACACCGTCCATGCCGCCGTCGACGTACCAGGCCCACTGCATCGGGTGCGGCGAGGCGAAGGTGCCCAGTTCCTTGCGGTGCACCAGCAGAGATGCGCGGGGGAACAGCGGCTCGGGCGGGGTCGCCTGTCCGGCCAGGGGCTTGGAGCTGCCCATGATCAGCCGGACGTCCTGGACGTGCAGGTGGTCGAAGCTGACGTAGTCGACGTCCTCCGGACGCAGACCGCACAGGGGCAGCACCTCCTCGGGCTCGTGGTAGTAGCGGGTGAACACCCGGTCGCTGAGGAAGTCGCCCGCCAGACCCTTGAGTTGGGCGTAGAAGGGGGCGGTGCTCGACCCGGCGGCGACGGTGGGTTCCCAGACCAGGGTCCTGGGCACTCCGTCGAAGCCGTCGAAGTGCACGACCAGTACCCGGTTGACGATGTTGACGAACGGGTTCGGGCCGATCGCGGCGCCGTGGAAGGCGTACCGGGTGGGGTACGGTGCGGCCGCGATGTCGAAGCTGCGCACCGCGTGGATCCGGCCCTGGCCGCGGAAGCGCTCGCGACAGGCGAGGGCGGCCTCGCGCACGGCCTGGAGCCGGTCGCCCCGTGGCCACACCTCGTGCACGCCCTCGAATTCCGGGATCGTGCGCATGCCGGCGCTGAGGGTGCCACCGGGCGGTGGCTGCTCGGTTCCGGGCGCGCTCATCGTTCTGCCCTCTCCTTGGTTTGTGGGGCGGCGCCGCCGGTCTCTGCCGCGGTGCCGCCGCTGTCGCGCTCGTAGGCGGCGCGTACCGACGGGTCCGTGAGCGCGGCCAGCTGGTCGGGCACGACCAACCGCAGCCACCCTGCCCGGGCCTTGGCCGGCAGCAGCGCGCAGACCCACGGGACCAGACCGATGTGCCGCGGTACGAACACCTCGGGCCGGGGGCGGAGGACCACGCTCAGGACCGTTCGGGCGACGTCCTGCGGGGTCAGACGGCGGGTGGGGCCGGCGCTGGTGCCGACCGCCAGCTCGGTATCCACGACACCAGGCATGACAAGGGAGACCTGGACACCGCTGCCGCGCAGTTCGGCCCGCACCGCGGAGCTGTAGCCGTGGACGGCGTGCTTGGTGGCGGCGTAGGTGGCCTCGCCCATGGGGGTCACTTTGCTGGCCGCGGACGCAATATTGACGATGTGTCCGGTGCCGCGGGCGCGCATCCGGGGCGCCGCGAGCTTCATCCCGCGCAGCACCCCGTGCACGTTCACGTCGAATTGGCGGAGCGCGGTCTGCTCGGCCTCGTCCGCGAACGGCCCGACCCACATGATCCCGGCGTTGTTGACCAGTACATCCACGGGCCCGAACCGCTCTTCCGCCCGGTCCAGGAAGGCCGCGAACGACGCGGTGTCCGTGACGTCCAGGGCGAAGCCCGCCGCGTGGCCGTCCGCGGTGCGGCAGATCTCCTCCGCCGCGGTTCGGGCCGAAGCCTCATTCAGGTCTCCGAGCGCGACCAGGGCGCCGGCCCTCGCCAGGGTGTCCGCGACGGCCCGGCCGATGCCGCGGCCCGCGCCGGTGACCGCGACCACCCGGCCCTCGAGCGGCGATCGGGCCGAGCGGGGCAGCGGTCTTCCCGTCGCACGGCGTACCGACTCGTCTGTCATGGCTCTCCGTCCTTGCACGCCTCGTGCGGGCCGCCTGCCAAGCCTCAATCTGACATGGAGCAGGGTCAGATCGGTCGGGCATGCTGTCAGTGCGTTGTGGCAAACCGGATTTCGTTCGAGGTGTGCGGCGCGGGTGATCATCTGGACAGAGGTACGGGTGCGGCCGTGGACATGAAAGAAC
>NZ_JBSFDW010000101.1:0-2475 GCF_053594115.1 Streptomyces sp. NPDC001970
CAACGGCTCCAGCTTCGGGCCCCGACGAGGTACTGACGCACTAGCAGCAGAAGTCACACCACAACTAACGATCAACTACTGGCGCAGGACACTAGCCGCGGTTCTCGTACTCGCCGATGAGCTGGGCCCGCGCGAGCGCATGGAACCGCAGGTTGAAGCCCACGACCGCGGGCGACACATCGTCGCCGGGTCCGAGCTTCTCCTGATCCACCGCGTACACGGTGAACACGTAGCGGTGCGGTCCGTCGCCCTTCGGCGGTGCCGCCCCGCCGAAGTCCTTCGACCCGTAGTCGTTACGGACGTGCACGGCGCCGTTGGGCAGGCCCTCGAACGAACCGCCGCCGGCGCCCGCCGGCAGCTCCGTCACCGAAGCCGGAATGTCGAACAGCACCCAGTGCCAGAACCCGCTTCCCGTCGGCGCGTCCGGGTCGAAGCACGTCACCGCGAAGCTCCTGGTCTCCGCGGGGAAGCCCTCCCAGCGCAGTTGCGGCGACGTGTTGCCGGCCGAGTGGACCTGGGCGTCCTTCAGGACACCACCCGGCTCGATGTCGGCGCTCGTCACCGTGAACGACGGCACCGGCGGATGGAAGTCATGAGGCAGCGGAGCCCTCTTCGCCTCGGTCACGTCTGAACCTCCGAATCGGCGTTCCTGCGCATACGCGCTTGCGGCACCGAGCCTAGAGCCAGTTGCGACGGCCGCCGACATCGGCGAGCCACTGGTTGAGGTAAGCGGCGTAATCGGTCGCCTGGAAGTTGTGCAGATCCACCTGGAACGCGCGGTAGGAGTCGCTGCCCTCGCTGAAGAGCCCCGGCTTCTTGTCCATCTCCAGGACGACGTCCATCTCCCGGTTGTCGGCGACGAACGTCAGCTCGACCTGGTTCAGCCCCCGGTACTGCTGCGGCGGCAGGAACTCGATCTCCTGGTAGAACGGCAGCCGCTGTCGCGTTCCGCGAATGTGGCCGCGCTCCATGTCCGCGCTCTTGAAGCGGAAGCCCAGCTGGATGAAGGCGTCGAGAACCGCCTGCTGAGCCGGCAGCGGGTGCACATTGATCGGGTCCAGGTCACCCGAGTCCAGTGCACGGGCGATCTCCAGCTCGGTCGTCACACCGATGTTCATCCCGTGCAACTGCTGCCCGGCGATGCTCGTGATCGGAGTTTCCCAGGGGATCTCCAGACCGAACGGCACCACGTGCAGGGCACCGGCCTTCACCTCGAAGGCACCGCCGAGGCGCAGCTTGGTGAACTCGATGTCCTGCTTGACCTCCTGGTCACCACCCTCGACCTCGACCCGGGCCTGGAGACCGACCGACAGTCCCTCGATCTGCTGATCGACCGAACCGCCCTGGATCCGCACCTCGCCCTGGACGACGCCGCCGGGAACGACGTTCGCCTCGGTCAGCTCCGTCTCGACCGACGCACCGCCGGCACCCAAGCTCGCGAGCAGCCTTTTGAAGCCCATGTTCATTCCTCCTAGGTTCTGACCCCTACATACGCGCCAAGACCGTAGCCGGTTCCCCGGCAGGGACGAGTACCCTCCTAGGCCATGATCGAGAGCCCCGACCGTGCGCCGCTGTCCCGGGACTTCTTCGACCGCCCGGTCCTCGTGGTCGCCCCGGACCTCCTCGGCCGCGTTCTGGTACGCAACACCGAAGACGGTCCCATCGAACTCCGCCTCACCGAGGTGGAGGCCTACGCGGGCGAAGCCGACCCGGGCTCCCACGCCTACCGTGGCCGCACCGCCCGCAACGGAGTGATGTTCGGTCCGCCGGGGCACGCGTACGTCTACTTCACCTACGGCATGTGGCACTGCCTCAATCTCGTCTGCGGTCCCGAGGGCAGCGCCAGCGGAGTCCTGCTGCGCGCCGGCGAGATCCGAGCGGGCACCGAGCTCGCCCGCAAACGTCGAATCTCAGCCAGAAACGACAGGGAACTGGCCAAAGGACCGGCCCGTCTGGCCACGGCCCTCGACATCGACCGCACCCTCGACGGCGCCGACGTCTGCGGCGGTACCGACACCCCTCTGCGGATCCTCACCGGCACGCCTGCCGCCTCTGAACAGGTACGCAACGGTCCGCGCACGGGAGTGGGCGGCGCGGGGGCCGGCCACCCCTGGCGCTACTGGATCACCGACGACCCCACCGTGAGCCCCTATCGGCCTCACACGCCACGCCGCAGGTCAACTTGACTCTGCGTTTCGGGACGCCTAACGTAGCCCGAGCCGCTTGAACAGGGACTGCTGTTCAACAGCCCCCGAAGTGGCCATCCACTACCTACGACGAACCCAAACCGGGTGCGATTTCGGCATGCCGAAATTCAACTCGATCGGCTCGATTATGAGTCGCCAGGGAAATCGGCTAACGTAGTGAACACGCCGAAAGGCAAAAGGCCCTCCAACGGCCACCGGAAACAGAATCCGAACCGGAAACGGAACGGAAAATGAATCTGGTAAGGTTGGAAACACCGAAGGGAAGCGC
>NZ_JBSFDW010000102.1:0-2435 GCF_053594115.1 Streptomyces sp. NPDC001970
TCGAATGGAACGAGTGATCTACATGGCCAACGGCGCCGTGATCGCGGTCAAGCCCCGGGCATTCAGGCAGTTCCAATACCCGACTCCACCATTACTGCCCACCCACGCCGACCTCGAAGACGCCGTCGGACGCCTCCCCACCGATCAATAGGGCACCGCTGACCTGGGCGAACTCAAACGGGTGTACCTGGTTGCACGAGTCTTACCGACACCCCGACGCCGAGCGCCGGACCACAGCACGGCCCAGTTCAGAGAAGTGACCAGGCCAAAGCTGACCGCTCCGGACCACACAGGGCGGGGCATGACACACCTCCAAGCCCCCCTTGAGATCCCAGGCTATTGTGGGATCTCAAGTTCGGCTGCACAATCTCACCGCCCGCTTCATATCGACTGCACTCTCCGTGCTTCTCGACGAACTCGCCCACCGCGCACGGCACATCGAACTGGCCGACGAGCCCCGCCGCAACGCCTCCCACCATGTCTGGGGCTACGCCTCCCTGCCCGTCTCACTCTCCCCGCACGCGGATCATGGGTGAGCTAACCTGCGCGCATGCGCGGACAGTTCACCGGCTGGCCGGAGCAGGCCATGGACGTGTTGTGGCAGCTCCAGGGCGAACCGACCCACGCGACCCGCGAGCGCTACCGCGCGGACCGCGAACGCCTGGTCCGGCAGCCGATGATCGCCCTGCTCAACGAGGTCGCGGACACCGACCCCCGGTACGAGGACTTCTCCGTCTGGCACTACCGCACCGACTCCTGGTGGTGGCAGCACCAGGGCGCGGTGATCCGGCTCGGCCGCAAGATCGAGATCGGTCTCCGGTTCTCCCTGGACGGCCTGCAGATCCAGGGCGCCTGGTGGTACCCCGATCCCGGCCAGGTGGACATGTTCCGCAAAGCCGTGGCCTCCGAGGGGAGCGGCCGCGAACTGTCCGCCATCGTCGAGGACGTGCGGAAGAAGGGCTACGACATCTCCGGGGACGTGATGAAACGCCCCCCGCGCGGCTATCCGACGGACCACTCCCGTACAAACCTGCTGCGCCACCGTTCGCTGATCGCCACCCGTCCCCTCGGCTGCGAGCAGTGGCTGCACACCCCCGAGGCGGTCGACCGGGTCCTCTCGGCCGCCGCCGACCTGGACGCCCTGCTGATGTGGCTGGTCCGCCACGTGAAGCGCGCCGCCTGACATCACGAGGGCGCCACGCGGCACGGGAGGAACGACACCCGCGCCGCCGGCCCCCGCACTCTGACGGTGATGCGCGCTTTCAGCGCCGACCGGTCGTCCATCGCCCGATAACCGTCCGGCACCTCGGCCAGGGGGACGGCACCGTCGAAGACGGGCCCCGGATCGAGGGCCCCGGAGAGCGCATCCGGCAGGAGTTGGGGAATGCAGGCGCGGACCGGGGCGATGCCCCCGCGCAGCGTGATGTTGCGGTCGAACATCCGGCGGCAGAACGACCTCCGCATTTCCCGCCGTACGGCACCCCCACACAGCCGACCGAACAGCCGTCCCGGGTGATAGCGGGCCGTGAGACACCGCAGGTCAGCGATCTGCCCGTCCGGAGCGGCCTCAGCAAACCTGGCGGGGATGCACCGCGAGCCGAGACAACCGCAGATGAAGCAGCGTGAGACACCGCGAGAAGTCGCAGGTCACAGCCTCGGCGTATGCAGCGCAACGTGGCGCTGAGACATGCATGATGTCCCGTCGCGCTGAAACTGGGGATTCCCAGTCGTTCTCGTTCGTGCTGTCGGATTCCCTTTCGTGGCGCTCTGAGTGGCTGTCCGCTCTCACTCCAGTGGCTGGTCAGGGCTGCGGCGGATCAAAATGCAGGTCCGTATGAGCCGGTTCGCACTCGTATACTCGTGCGGGCTAATGGAGGGGGAGGTGGAGACAGTGAAGCTTGCTGAGGCACTGGCAGAACGTGCGGAGGCGACGCGCCGTGTAGAACAGCTGCGAGCGCGTGTCGTCAGCAGTGCGCGGTATCAGGAAGGGGAGACGCCCGCCGAGGATGCAGCTCAGCTGTTGGCTGAGGCCGGTGAGGTGCTGGACGCTCTAGAAACGTTGATCCGGCGGATCAATCGGACCAATGCCACCGTGGAGATGGGTCCGGACGGCACGCTCACCGATGCCCTCGCACGCCGGGATGTCCTGCGGTTGCGTCACTCTGTGGTCACCGCGGCGGCGGACGCGGCGGCGGGTAAGGGCGAGCGGGGATACGGCCGGCAGCTCCGGTCCGAGCTGATGATGCTTTCCGCGCTTCCGGTCGCGGAACTGCGCGGTCAGGCGGATGCCCTCGCCCGGGAGATCCGCGAGGTCGATGTGCGGATCCAGCGTACGAACTCGTGTCGGCAACGGCTGAATTTGGGACCAGTTCGAACGGTTCAATCGTGAGCCATTGTGCGGCCTCGGTGGTTCGTCAGTCGTTGTCGGTGGCGGT
>NZ_JBSFDW010000103.1:0-2410 GCF_053594115.1 Streptomyces sp. NPDC001970
GCAGAAGCCGTCCGTGACGGCATCCTGCCCGCTACACTCCCACCGCTCGACGCTTCCCCAGGTCAAGCCACGAAGTACTGCTGGAGTACTAGCGCGCGTATCGGGTTGTGATCAATCTGCGGGATTCCCCTTCGCGGCGGGGACTGATCCGGTGCATCATTTTGCGTGACGAGAGTGCAACTGCCAGACATGGACTGCGAGTTGATCGAGCCGCACCTGCCGATCGGCGCGTTCGGCCCGTGCCCCGCACGGCTCCGACAGCAGTTCGAGGGCGTGATCTGGCGGGTCAGCGGGGCAGGGAGCAAGGCGACGGCCGCCGTGGTGACGGGCGCGGAACTTCTGGGCCCGCGGGTTACCAGGGGCCGTGGTAGACCAGGCCCAGAGCCAGGGCGGCCGCCGCGGTGGAGAGGAACACGATCCCGCCTACGATGTCGCGGGAGCCCACCCGCAGGTGGGCGATGATTGCGCCGATGAAGTACAGCACGAGGCCAGAGGCGGCGAGGGTCCCCAGGAGCGGCACGGCGAGCCCGGCCAGCAGCCCCACGGTGCCCGCTGCCAGCAGCATGCCCAGCACCGGTACCCACTTCCGGGGCACGCCCTTCATGTCCGCCTGGGTCTTGGGGTATTCGTGGCCGATCAGGTAGGTGACGGCGGCGGCACCGTTGAAGAGCGCACCGAGGATGGTGACCGTGACGTAGGCGGCGAACACGTTTTCTCCGCTTCTGTGGGGAATAGTATTGCTGGGCACTCCGTCGTGGGATGCCGTTCTTCTGGATGACGAGCCAGCGACTCGATTTGTGACATCGGTTGGCAGCCGGGCGGACACACTCACACGTCGCGGCGCCTCACGACGAGAACGGCGAGTGCGACCGTGATCAGCGGCCAGAGCGTGTACACGATCCAGGATCCGGGGACCGTGGCGGTGTAGCCCAGGGATCCGGGTTCCGGCTCCCAGGTTTGGACCAGGCGATTCCAGGCGGCCGACACCAGTGCGTGTTTGATGTCTGCCGACCAGCGGTTGCTCTCCGAGAACATGGTGGGCAGCATCAGCAGGGTGAAGACGCTGGTGACCATGGTCCCGGCGGCATGCCGGAGCAGAACGCCGAGGCCCAGACCGACCAGGGCGCAGACTGGAGCCAGCAACGCGGATGCCACCCAGGCCCGGAACACCCCGGGGTGGGTGATCGGAACGCCGGCATGGTGCCCGTCCAGGATGGCCTGGGAGACCAGGAAGGAACCGGTGGAGGCGGCCGTACCGACCGCGGTCCACAGCACGGCGGTGACGGCCGCCTTGGCCAGCACGACCGAGCCGCGGGCCGGGACAGCCACGGTGGTGGTGCGGATCAGCCCGCTGCTGTACTCGCTCACGACGGTGAGGGCGCCCATGCTGCTGGCGACGAGCATCAGCATCCAGTAGCCGGCCGCCGGGTAGGCGTCGAAGGGCAGGAAATCAGGGGGGCCGGAGTCCGCGGCCTTGTCCGCCAGCGTGGCCACGGCGGCGGACCCGAGGACGCACAGGGGGGTGAGGCCGATCGTCCACAGGGTGGAGCGCAGGGACCGCATCTTGATCCACTCGGAGGCGAGCAGGTCGCGGAAGCGGGTGGGCGGCCCGGCGACGTGGGTGGCCGGGGAGGCGGAGGCGAGTGTGGTCATCGGGGCTGTCCTGCCAGGTATTCGACGCTGTCGGCGGTCAGTTCCATGAAGGCCGCCTCCAGCGAGGCGGTACGGGTGGTCAGCTCGTCCAGCCGGATGCGGTTCTCGAAGGCGAGCGCTCCGATCCGGTCCGCGGGTCCACGCCGTCGGGTCGCTGCTGGCCGTGAGCCTGCTCGTCGGCGTGGCGCGACGGATGCCGCTGCTGGCTCTGGGAATGGCACTCTCGGATCCACTGCTGTGGTGGTGGGCACTCCGGGCTCCGTCCATGAGGGCCTGGCGGCTTCGTATCAGGGACAGTTCCTGTCGTATCTGGCGGCGGACCTCGTCCTGGGCTTCGTCGTCGCCACCTGCGCACGGCGGGCTTCGATTGTTGCCGTGGCAGTGTCTGTCGCCGTGCAACTCCTGGTGATCGGCGGCTTCGCGCACGGGGACAACCTGACCGTCAACGGGGTGATCGCCCTCCTGGCGATGGCCGCATCCTGCATGGCCGGTCTGCTGAGTCGCGAGCGCCGCGAGCACGCGGTGGCGCTGCGTTCGCAGGAGGTGGCCGAG
Organism: Streptomyces sp. NPDC001970; assembly: GCF_053594115.1. Taxonomy (NCBI): domain Bacteria; kingdom Bacillati; phylum Actinomycetota; class Actinomycetes; order Kitasatosporales; family Streptomycetaceae; genus Streptomyces; species Streptomyces sp. NPDC001970. The sequence continues at coordinate 2,206 of NZ_JBSFDW010000103.1, forward strand.
GCCGTGACCGCCGAACGGCTGCGGATCGCACGGGAGCTGCACGACATGGTCGCGCACAGCATCGGCATCATCGCCATCCAGGCCGGTGTGGGCAGCCGGGTCATCCAGACCTAGTGCTGCTCCGCGGAAGTTCGTGGAGGGTGTTGATCAGGCTGCCTTGAGCGGGGTGCCCTCGTAGGTCCAGCGGTAGGGCTTGGCCGTCTCG
>NZ_JBSFDW010000104.1:0-2363 GCF_053594115.1 Streptomyces sp. NPDC001970
ACCAGCGAGATGCCGGTCGAACGACTCTGGCACGCCGTCCCCGCCTTCCCGACCATCAGCGAAGTCTGGCTAAGGCTGCTGGAAACCCACCGCGGGTAGCCAGCGGTTCACCACGCGACTCAGAGGTCGTCTTCTCCGGAAGACCCAGCAACGACTCGGCACTCGGGCTCCAGACGGTGAGGAAACCCTGGCCGTCGATGGCCATCAGCGCACTTCGGGGTGCAGCCGTGGGTTGCGACGCGTCGTAAGCGCTCATGCCGCCGCTCCAGTCAGGCATGCCGCTCGGAGGGGTGGCCCGCTCCGCTCGGGTCTATCAAGCCGGCGTGCTCCTGCAGCAGCGGCAGAGCCACTGGTGGGGCCGGCGGCTGGGACCGGCGCCGCATGGGGGTGAGCGCCACCGGCGGGAGCCTGGCGCGGTCCGCCGGGACCGTGATCATCAATCGGCGGGGCGTTCGCGTGCGGCCACGAACTCCTCGGCAGTGCGGCTCGGGACGAAGGTGCCCGCGTGACCGACGTCCTCGCTGAGCGCGCGGGCCGGCCGGAGTGTTGGGATGGGCGGAGCAAACGATGCTGGTGGCCGGACCTCTTGCGGCATTCACAGGGAAACGCGTCGTCGGCGCCGCCGGGAAAGGCGACGCCGACGTATGGCCTGTACGCGGCGGGGTACCGGGGCGGTCAGGCAGCCTTGAGCTGCGCGGCGATCTTCACCACGCGCTCGGCCTGGACGCGGGCGGCGGCTCGGGTGGTGTCGTCCACCGGGTTCGCGCCCTGGGCGTCCACGTGTGAGGTGCCGTACGGGTTGCCGTCCGCGAACTTGACCGGGTCGGTGAAACCGGGGGCGACCACGATGCCGCCGAAGTGGTGGACGGAGGTGTACAGCGCCTGCAGCGTGGTCTCCTGGCCGGCATGGAGCGTGGCGGAGGAGGTGAACCCGCTGTACACCTTGTCGGCCAGCTTGCCCTGCGCCCACAGCCCGCCGAGGGTGTCGATGAACTGCTTGAGCTGGGAGGAGAGGTTGCCGAAGCGGGTCGCGGAACCGAACAGTACGGCGTCGGCCCACTCGACGTCCTCGGGGATCGCCTCGGGGATGTCGGCGGTGGCAGCATGGTTGGCGGCCCAGGCCGGGTTGGACTCGATGGCCGACCGGGGGGCCAGCTCGGCGGCCTTCACCAGGCGGACCTCGGCACCGGCCTTGACGCCGGCGTCGCGCAGTTCCTTGGCGATCTCGGTGATGGTGCCGGTGGAGGAGTAGTAGACGATGGCGAGCTTGACGGGAGTGGCCACGACGGCGATCTCCATTCACATGGTCGGAAGTTGGAGTGGGGGCGACTCGACCGGACTAACCGACCGGTCGCCTATGTGGAACGTAGACGACCGGTCTAGTTAAGTCAAAGGGCGCTTCAGGCATAAGTCCCGCCGTGCCCGATCGGGACCGCCGAGCCGTGCAGGCCGACGGCGCAGGCCAGGGAGAGGACGCCGCGTCCGCCGATGCAGCGGCAAGAAGTGCGAGCGGAGAGGGCTCCGCGATCACGTGGTGGCGTCGGCCCTGCCCGGGTCGTTGGGGTGGGACGCCACGGCCGTGACCACCGGGGTCATCCACGGCCGGAGCGGCAGGGTCCCGAGCACTTTCTCGTACAGCTCGGCCTCGTCGGCAGCGCGCCACAAACCGATGCTGCGCAGCTCGCCGACCGGGCGCCACAGCCGCACAAGGTGGCCGGCAGCGGCCAGTTCCTCGGCCCGCACGGCTTCCGCGGCGCGGCGGCGATCGACCTCGGCCGGGTCGGTTCCCTCAGGAATGGTGGTGGTGAGCTCGACCAGGAACTCCTTCATGGCCCTTCTCCTTCTCTTCGGGGCGCCGGGGCGCCTGGTACGTCCGGGAAGCGGGTTGCCGTGCCGCGATCCTGCGGCGCCGGCCAGGTGGCGGCGCTCCGGTCCGGCGCCGCAGCGAAGTCCGCGCCGCCGTTCTCGCTGCGGTCGATGCCCTCGCCTGCGGTGCCGGCGACCCGGGAAATGGCGCGCCGGATGCCTGCGTGACCTCCCTGGCGGCGCCCCGTAGCCCCGTACCCATCCGCGGCCTCTGGCCTGGGTGAGCACAGGTCGGTCGGTTCGCTGTCCCACATTCTTTGACACTTGTCGACCGGTCGTCTACTTTCAAATAGGCGACCGGTTGGTTATTCCGGTTGGTCGCACCATAGCACCCCATGGAAGAAGGTCGTCATGAGCAGTCAGGGTCAGAAGGTCGCGGTCATCACCGGCGCCTCGCAGGGAATCGGCGCCGGGCTGGTGGAGGCCTACCGCAAGCTCGGCTACGCCGTCGTCGCCACCTCGCGCGGCATCGCCGCGTCGCAGGACCCGCACGTCCT
>NZ_JBSFDW010000105.1:0-2297 GCF_053594115.1 Streptomyces sp. NPDC001970
TGTCGGCAACGGCTGAATTTGGGACCAGTTCGAACGGTTCAATCGTGAGCCATTGTGCGGCCTCGGTGGTTCGTCAGTCGTTGTCGGTGGCGGTGGGGACGCGGCCGAGTTCGCGGCCCTTCATGCGGTAGGACTCGCCTTTGAGGGAGTGGACCTCGGCGTGGTGGACGAGTCGGTCGATCATGGCGGCGGCGACGGTCTCGTCGCCGAAGGTCTCTCCCCAGCGTCCGAAGGGCTTGTTCGAGGTGACGATCACGCTGGCTCTCTCGTATCTGTTCGAGACGAGCTGGAAGAACAGGTTCGCGGCCTCGGCCTCGAACGGGATGTAGCCGACCTCGTCGATCACGATCAGCGGGTAGCGGCCGAGCTTGACCAGTTCGTCCTGGAGCCGGCCGGTCTGGTGGGCGGCGGCGAGGCGGTCGACCCACTGGGCGGCGGTGGCGAACGCAACGCGGTGGCCGGCCTGACAGGCCCGGACGGCGAGCCCGGTGGCCAGGTGGGTTTTCCCGGTGCCCGGCGGTCCCAGGAAGACGGCGTTCTCTTTCGCCGCTATGAAGTCCAATGTTCCCAGGTGTGCGAGTTGTTGGCGCGTCAGACCACGCAGATGAGTGAGATCGAGCTCCTCAATGGTCTTGATGGCGGGGAAGCGGGCGGCGCGGATGCGGCCCTCGCCGCCGTGGGAGTCGCGGGCGGAGACCTCGCGCTGGAGGCAGGCGACCAGGTACTCGGTGTGGGTCCACGATTCGGTGCGGGCGCGTTCGGCCAGGCGCTCGGCGGCGTCCAGCAGGGCCGGGGCCTTCATGGCACGGGCGAGGAAGGCCAGGTCGGCGGCGGTCTGCCGGCCCGTCCGGGCGGCCGGGCCGTCGGGCTTGCCCGCGTCGGCCGTGGGGTGCCTTTTCGTGGGAGCGGTGGTGCGGGCCATCAGGTGTCCTCCTTCCCGCCGCCGCCCTCGATGAGGGTGAACATGCGGTCGTAGGTGCCCAGCTCGCGTTGCTCGACCTCGATGCCGAGGCTGTCGGGGGCCAGGGCCGCGGCTCGGGCGGTGGCCGCTCGGGCTGCCTGCTGGTGGATCACCTCACCGCGCAGGTTCCGAGCCGTCGCGGCGTGCTCAGGGTCGGTCAGGCTCTGATGCTTGGCCCAGCAGCGGGTGTGACGGGCCACCAGGTCGTCGCCGCAGATCACGGTGATCTCCTCGGTGTCGGCGTGGACCGTGACCACGTGGCCGATCGCGCGGGGGTGGACGGAGTAGTCGTTGGTGTCAACGCGGATGTAGTGGTCGCGGCCCAGCCGGGTGCGAAGCGGCCACCAGTGGGGCGGGCCGACCGGCGGGATGGCGAGCATCGACGCCCGGTCGCTCTCCCAGCGATCGACCGGCCGGGCGTCGATCGAGCGGTGATGGCGCCGGTTGGCGATCTGCAGCCAGGCGGTCAGCTGGGTGTTGAAGTCGTCCGGGCCGGTGAAGAGGCGGCCGGGCAGGAAGCTGGTCTCCAGGTAGCCGTTCGCGCGCTCGACCAGGCCCTTCGCCTCCGGGTCCCGGGGCCGGCAGAGATGCACCCGGATGGCGAGCAGGCCCGCGAACGCGGCGAACTCGCTGGTCAGGCGTCCCTTGCCGACTCCGGCTTCGTTGTCCCAGACCAGCATCTTCGGCACGGCTCCCCAGGCGGTCAGCAGCCGCCAGTGGGCGTCGATCAGATCGCCCGTCTGCCGTGAGGGCAGCATCCGAGCCGTGATCACCCGCGAGTAACCGGACACGATGACCAGCACCGGCGGGCGCCCACTCTGACCGTAACCGAGCGGGATGTCCACGGGCGGGAACCACAGGTCGCACTGCGCGAGCTCACCCGGCTCATAGACCGTCCGCGAGACGGGGTCCACCGGCAGATAAGCCGGCCGCAGCTCACGCACCCGCTCCCGCAGGATCGTCAGCCCCCGCTCCCAGCCGATCCGCTCCGCGATCACCGTGACGGGCATCGTCGGGGTCTGTTTCAGCAGTTCCCGCACGGCCGGCTCCACCGCGTCCACCGCCGAGCCCTTCGGCGCCCGCCGATACCGCGGCGGACGGTCCGAGCCCAGCGCCCGCAGCACGGTGTTCCTGGAGATCCCCAGCTGACGGGCCACCGCCCGAGCCGACAGCCCCTCCATCCGGTGCATCCGGCGGATCTCAGCCCAGTCCTCCACGTGGATCACCCTCTCTTCCTCCCGACTTCAGAACCAGTGAAGTCAGGATGATCAAGAGATCGCAGAGTGGCTCACTTTTCATCCGCCGTCCGTGGCCCTCGTTTCACCCGTTGCCGAGA
>NZ_JBSFDW010000106.1:0-2295 GCF_053594115.1 Streptomyces sp. NPDC001970
ACCCACCTCAACACCACCAACCTCCGCAAAAACCACAACACCCTCCCCCACATCCTCAAAAACCTCGCCCCAACACCAACCCGACCCACCACCACCACCACAACCATCAACAGCGCCAACCTCACCCATCAGCTCACCCCTCTCACCCCCGCCCAGCGCCACCAGACCCTCACCGACCTCATCCGCACCCAGGCCGCCACAGTCCTCGGACACACGAACAGCACCACCATCGAACCCAACCGCCCCTTCCAGGAACTCGGCTTCGACTCCCTCACCGCCCTCGAATTCCGCAACCAACTCACCAGCACCACCAGCCTCAAACTCCCCGCCACCCTCATCTACGACCACCCCAACCCGGACAGCCTCGCAGCGCATCTGGCCTCGGAGCTGTTCACGGACGAGGCTGCTACGCGTCGCGTCACAGCCGCAGGGGGGAGCGCGGACACGGATGCGGACATGACATCCACGGAGCCGATCGCGATCGTCGGGATGGCGTGCCGCTATCCCGGCGGGGTGTCCTCTCCCGAGGACCTGTGGCGACTGGTCGCCGACGGCGTCGACGCGGTCAGTGAGTTCCCGGACAACCGGGGCTGGGACCTGGAGAACCTGTACGACCCGGACCCGGACCACGTCGGAACCTCGTACACCCGCGAAGGCGGCTTCCTGCACGACGCGGACCTCTTCGACCCGGAATTCTTCGGGATGTCCCCGCGCGAGGCACTCGCCACCGACCCGCAGCAGCGCCTGCTGCTGCAGACCGCCTGGGAGGCGGTCGAGAGCGCGAACATCGTTCCCTCGGCCCTCCGCGGCAGCCGCACAGGCGTGTTCGCCGGCGTGATGTACCACGACTACGGATCGCAACTGCGGCGTGTTCCCGATGACTTGGAGGGCTATCTCGCCGGCGGCAACGCGGGCAGCGTCGCCTCCGGTCGCGTCTCGTACACACTCGGCCTGGAGGGTCCGGCGGTCACGGTCGACACGGCCTGCTCATCGTCGCTCGTCGCCCTTCACCTGGCGGTGAACGCGCTGCGGTCGGGCGAGTGCGACATGGCCCTGGCCGGCGGTGTCACGGTCATGGCCACTCCGATGTCGTTCGTCGAGTTCTCGCGGCAGCGCGGCCTGTCCCCGGACGGCCGGTGCAAGCCGTTCGCGGCCGCCGCCGACGGCACGGGCTGGAGCGAGGGCGTCGGCCTGCTCGTACTGGAGAAGCTGTCCGACGCACGGCGCAACGGACATCGGGTGCTCGCCCTGGTGCGCGGGTCGGCGGTCAACCAGGACGGCGCGTCCAACGGCCTCACCGCCCCCAACGGCCCCTCCCAGGAACGCGTCATCCGCCAGGCCCTGGCCAACGCCGGTCTGGCGCCCACCGATGTGGACGTCGTTGAGGCGCACGGCACCGGTACGAGGCTGGGCGACCCGATCGAGGCCCAGGCACTCCTCGCCACCTACGGCCACAACCGCCCCACAGGCCAACCCCTCCACCTTGGCTCGCTCAAATCCAACATCGGCCACACCCAAGCAGCGGCCGGCGTCGGCGGCGTCATCAAGATGATCCAGGCCATGCACCACGGCCTACTCCCCAAAACCCTCCACATCGACCAGCCGACAGGGCACGTCGACTGGGAGGCGGGGGCCGTCTCACTGCTCACCGAGCAGCGGCCGTGGTCCGACCGGGGACGTCCGCGCCGAGCCGGTGTCTCCTCGTTCGGCATCAGCGGCACGAACGCGCATGTGGTGATCGAGCAGGCCCCGACCGTGGATGCCGATGTGGCAACTGCCACGGAGACGACGCCCGTGCCGGTTGTCCCGTGGGTCCTGTCGGGCAGGTCCGGGGAAGCTCTGCGCGCCCAGGCCGAGCGCCTGGCGGCCCATGTCGAGCGGCATCCCGAACACACGGCAGCGGACCTGGGCCTCTCCCTCGCCACCAGCCGCGCGGCGCTCGAACACCGCGCCACGCTCGTCGGCACGGACCGGACCGCACTCCTGGAGGGCGTACGCGCCCTGGCGGACGGCGGAACGGCCCCTGGCCTGCTGCGCGACTCACGGACCAACGGCAAGACCGCCTTCCTGTTCACCGGGCAGGGCAGCCAGCGGACGGGCATGGGACAGGAGTTGTACAAGGCGTTCCCAGCCTTCGCCACCGCCTACGACGAGACCGTCGCCGCCCTCGACCCCCTGCTCACACGCCCGCTGACCGACGTCATCACCAGCGGCGACGGCCTGGACCGCACCGAATACACCCAACCCGCCCTCTTCGCCATCGAAGTCGCCATGTACCGCCTCGTCGAATCCTGG
>NZ_JBSFDW010000107.1:0-2038 GCF_053594115.1 Streptomyces sp. NPDC001970
AGACCCCAAGCCGTTCATCTGGACCAAGAGCGCCGAGGAAATCCTCGAATCCCTCGCCCGCTTCTGCCGACGGATCTCCGGCGCAGGACACTAGCGTTGGGTCCCGTGATCGTATGGCTCAACGGCACCCACGGCGCGGGCAAGACGACGACCAGTGCACTCGTGCAGCAGCTGATCCCGGATTCACGGGTGTTCGACGCCGAGAAGGTCGGCGAGACACTCATGGACATCACGCCGGGGCTGCCCGGGACGGACAACTTCCAGCACTGGCCCCCGTGGCGGCCGCTCGTAGTCGAGACCGCCCGCCGCGTACTCGACTACACCGGCGGCACTCTGGTGATGCCCATGACCGTCCTGGTCGAGCGTTACTGGCGCGAGATCAGCACGGGCCTCGCCCAACATGCCATTCCGGTACGGCACTTCGTCCTCCACGCAGACCAAGACACCCTCCGCGGGCGCATTGAGGGGGACACTTTTCTTGGCCCCTCCCCATTCCGTCTCAAATACCTCGAGCCCTACGCCGAGGCGGCCCGCACGTGGCTACACAGCGAGGCCGAGGTCGTCGACACCACGCACCTCACGCCCGCCCAAGCCGCCCTGCGGATCGCAGAGGCCGTCAAGAGTTGAGGTCCGCCCGCCACGCGAAAACAGGCGCAGGTGACAACAAAGAACGACCTTCTGGTGTCAAGTAGTGCGATCAGACTGGCCAGAGACCCCAGGCCAGTCCGTCATCGCGGTGTCCTCTATCTCGAAAAGTCGCACGCAGAATGACGGATATGCGTCTGACCTGGGGGATTCGTAGAAAGAGGTGCGAGTCAGCGCTCGCGACGTAGGAAGTCGCGGGCGCCGCGCAAGTTGGTACGCAATGTGCGTTGCGTCCGAGTGCTGTCCAAGCGGACGTCCAGCGCCCCCGGGGAACCGGTGTCGGCGCGGCGGCCGGCGGTCAGCATGGAGGCGTCCAATTCATCGCGGTCCGCGATCAGGACACCGAGCTCATGACGGCTGACTGCATCTGATCCTGCAAGGTGGCACACGCCTGCGTGATCGGAGGCGGTCAACTCAAGAATGGCCCGGGCGAGGTCGACGACATTGACGGGGCACCGGATGTCATCGGTGAACAACACGCCATTTCGTCGCCCGGTGGCCAGCTCGTGGATGAACGCCTCGTGCACGGAGCCACCGCCGCCGATGATCAGCGAGGTGCGAGCAATGACGGCGGCCGGGGCGAACAGGCGGATCGCCGTTTCAGCCGCAGCCTTCGCAGCCCCGTATGGGGTGATCGGATCCGGCGTGGCGGATTCGTCGTAGCGGACGTCGGCGCCGGAGAAGACGGCGTCACTGGACACATGCACCAGCCGGGATCCGTGCTGAGTGGCGGCCATCGCCAGGCAGATCGCGCCGTCGGCCGTGGTTGCCCAGTCGGCCTTGCGATACGCCGCATTGATGACAACGTCCGGCTGGGTCTGCCTGAGCGCCGGTGTGATCTCCTCGCTGCGACATAGGTCCACGGGCAGCCAGTGGATCCCGGGGATGTCTCCGGCGCGGGTCACGAAGGTCGCCGTCACGGCGTGCCCGGTTGCCAATGCCTGCTGAGCCAACTCGCGGCCCAGGAAGCCGCTGCCGCCTACGATCAGAATGTTCATGATCTGCCACGTTAGGGCCCCGCGCTTCGTCACGTCATCCGGCTATCGGGCCAGCTCCGAAGCCCGGCGGAGTCACCATCTGCCGCACCTCCACCGGACTTGTGGTGGGGTAACGCTCACGAACCGCCCGCTTGAACAGGCCTGAGACCGCAGCCAGCTCCCGGTTCCACTTCGACCCGCCGATCCATGCGGATTCTCTGGAGCTTCCCGCCGCCAATGCTCGAAATCTTCCAGATCCCGCGCCCTGGCATCCACCCACGACAATCCGCGGCTTCACAGAAACGTCATCAGAAGCATTAGCCTCGCTGTTTCGCTTGGGTTGACGAGGTGACGCCGTGGGGTCGAGCGAGGCGGTATCGGGCGGTGGGCATGGTGGGGACCCGGCGCGTTGGTCG
>NZ_JBSFDW010000108.1:0-1789 GCF_053594115.1 Streptomyces sp. NPDC001970
GGACTTTGTTGGCGGATTCGGTGGGCTATGCGGCGAGTTCCAGTCCGAGGCGGGCGAATCTGCTGATGTGGGTGGTGCCGATGGGAGTTTCGGCCCACCAGGCATTGAGGCGGTGGAGGTTGAGCCCGGCGGCGGTCAGGACATGACCGAGGTGGGTCTTGTGCAGCCCGCGGTAGGGCGTGGTGCGTGTCCGTGTCACCCGGACGACTTGGGAGATGGTGCCTTCGATGCCGGCGCGGGTGCCGTAGGCAGCCTTCCACTCCTCGGTCGTCTGCTCGCGCCGGCGCTGGTCGAGGGCTTGTTGCTGGGGCTGGGTGAGCAGGGTCAGGCTGCGCCCGTACTTGCGGTTGGCAGCGCTGGTGCACTGGGCGCGTAGAGGGCAGGCATCGCAATCGGTCTTGGCGAAGTGGACCCGGATGATCTCGGTGCCGGTTGGTTTGCGCTGCTCGGACCAGCTGACGCTGGAGTGGCCACGGGGGCAGGTGACGGTGCGGGCCGGCCAGTCGATGCTGAAAGCATCCTGGTCGAGGCCGTCTCCGGCCCGGCCCTGTGCAGTGGTGTCGGCGAAGACCGGCCCCATCAGCTCGATGTCCTGCTCGGCGGCGGCCACGATCAGTGCGGCGGAGGTGTAGCCGGAGTCGACCAGGTGGATGTCGGGTGGCAGGCCGCGTCGGGCCAGCCCGGCGTGGACGGGTTCGGTGACCTGCGCGTCCGGGACGGTGGCGTCGGTGGTGACCACATGGGTGATCAGGTGCGGTGCGTCCGGTTCGCAGGTCTCGGTGAAGTGGACCTTGTAGCCGTCCCAGCCCGCGCCGCGCTTGATGCTGTAGCGGGTGTCGGTGTCGTAGGGGCTGGACAGCCTCAGCCTGCCTGGCGGGAGGTCTTTGCCCTCCCGCCAGCGCACCCCCTCACCGTCACGGTGGTACTGCTGCACCCACGCATTGCGCAGGACCTGTACCGCCTCAAGCTCCCGCAGCCCGGCCGGTGCGTGAGGTTCGTAGAGAGCCTGAAGCAGCGCGAACCCGTCGTGTCCCACGGTCAGCGCCCACTGCCGGCGGGCGCCGGCCCCTTTGGGGAAGCGGAAGGAGTCGATGCGCTTGCCGTAGCGTTCGAACCACTCCGGTGCGGCGACCTGCCGCAGCCAGCCCGGCGCTGCAACGGCCAGCGTCTCCAGTGCCGCACGCAGGGTCTCGCCGACGAACTCCATCCGGTTCAGCGTCCGCACCTGGGCCAGCACATGCGTGGAGTCGGTCCGCTGACGACCCCCCGCCCGCACCAGCACCAGCTCACCCACCCGTTCCAGCAACCGATCCAGGACCAGTTCCTCCAGACCGTGCGCGATCAACCGATCCCGGAACTCGCTGAGCACGGAGAAGTCGAACCCGGGATCCTCCAGCTCCAGACCGAGCATGTACTTGACGTCGATCCGCCCGCGCACCGCATCGGCAGCCTGCCGGTCGGTGAGGCCCTCGGCGAACTGCAGCACACTGACCATCGCCAGCTGACCCGGCGACCAGGCCGGACCACCCCGCCGCGGAAACGCCGAAGCAAACTGCTCGTCCTCGAACAACGGCCCGAGCTCATCCCGGATACGCATGGCCAGACAGCTCTTACGGAACGCGGCCCGCGCCACCCGCACGGTGGCCTTCGGGATGGACGGAGCAGGCACAGGGCGCAGCGACATCGCAGCCCCTCCTTGCCTCCCCGCGAGATGGAACCGAACCACCGCCAGACTGCCCGAACAAACAAGATCACCAAGGACAGTCACCGAATCCGCCAACAAAGTCCT
>NZ_JBSFDW010000109.1:0-1716 GCF_053594115.1 Streptomyces sp. NPDC001970
CTAGAAGACTGCTGAAAATCTTGTTGTGGGGCTGTCCGGCCTGGGCCGGGCGGCCCTTTTCGCTATGCGGTGGCCGGGGCGAGGTGCCAGGTGCCGCTGGTCCTTGTGAGTCCGAGGGTGATCAGTCGGCGGAGGTTGAGGGCGGCGGCGCGGTGGTGGAGCCAGATGTTGTTGGCGATGACGCCGCGGTGAGGGACTCTGCGGTTGCCTTTGGCGACCAGCCAGGCGATGGCGCGTTCGACCGGGGGCCGCCAGCGGCGGTATTCGTCCTGCCAGGCGGGGTCGCTGGCGGCCTGGGCCCGGGCGGCGGTCAGCAGTTCGTGCTGGGGATGGACGTTGAGCGTGCGTCCGCTCTTGGAGGTGGTGCAGCGTTCCCGCAGGGGGCAGTCGGTGCAGGCGCGCTTGAACTGGGCGGTGCGGGCGCCGTCCGCTTTGATCTGGCCGAGGTTGGCAGTGTGTCCGGCCGGGCAGGTCGCGGTGCCGGCTGCCAGGTCGATACGGAAGTCGTCGATGGTGAAGCCGCCGGGGACGGCCTGCCGCAGTGGCGGCGGCTTGACCACCAGGGTGTGGCCGTCGGCCTGTAGCTGTGCGCGCAGGTTGCCGGTGCCGTAGGCGGAGTCGCCGAGCACGGTTAACTCCGCGCCCTGTTCCTCGTCGGCCAGCAGATCGCAGGCAACGGCGGCCTCGTGGTTGCTGGGACCGTAGCCGCTGGTCAGGGCGACGGCGGTGAACAGTCCGGTCTCCGGCTCGAAGGAGGCGTGTCCTTTGAAGCCTTCGCTGTGGCGGGTGCGGTTCTTGTGGATGTGCCGTGCGTCGGCATCGACGCTCGACACCAGCCGGTCGGGGACTGTGCGCTTGGCGATACGCCAGCGTCCGTCACGTCCGTCGGAATCCTCGGCGGGTTCCACGTCCTGCCCGGCGACCAGGGCCAGCAGGCCGACCGCGTTCGCCGCCTTCTCACCCAGGTTCTGCTCAGGCAGGTGCCCGAGCAGGTTGAGGGCATCGGTGACCAGCGCATCGACCAGCGTGGCGCGGGCCAGCTCATCGTCCCAGGCAATCCTCGGCTTGCCCGGGTCGGTGTAGTCATGCGCCCGGCAGTGCTCCGCGGCTACCTTCTGGGCGCCGGGGACCTCGCGGATCACCCGGCGGATCGCGGAGATGATCTGGGTGACGGTGTCCTGGGTGGCCACCGCGTCATCAAGCACCGTGGAGTCCAGCGCACGCCGCTGCCTGCCCTTGAGCACCCCGGTCGCGGCTACGACTTCCTTGACCTTGGTGAAGATCCGCATGGGATCGGCCGAGTGACGCAGGCGGCGCCGGAAGTACGTCAGCAGCGACGGATCGAAAGCGGTGTCGTACAGGCCGAGCCCGCAGGCGGCCTTCCATCGCAAGTCACACCGCAGTTCCTGGACGGTCTCGAAGTCCGACAGCCCTTGCAGGCTCTGCAGCACCACCGTCGCGGCCAGGACCTGCGGCGGCAGACTCGGACGACCGTTGGACGACGGATACATGTCCGCGAACATCGACGGCGGGAACAACACCTCACGGTGCTCGGCCAAGAACGCGAACACACTCCCCGCCGGGATCAACTCCCGGCAGGTCTCCCACACATCCGGCCCGACCATCTCCCCGGCCCATTCCCCCTGCATGTCTACAAGACTGGCCCCGACTCCACCGAGCCGGGGCCAAAACCCGAGATTTTCAGCAGTCTTCTAG
>NZ_JBSFDW010000110.1:0-1669 GCF_053594115.1 Streptomyces sp. NPDC001970
GGCCGAAACTCCCATCGGCACCACCCACATCAGCAGATTCGCCCGCCTCGGACTGGAACTCGCCGCATAGCCCACCGAATCCGCCAACAAAGTCCGATAGCGCGGAGCTTCCATGCCGTGCCCCGACGGTAGAACTCCATCAGGAGTACGGCGCGTTCACCGTCCAGGAGGGCAGGGGGGTGGAAGCGGACCGGATCGTCTCCATGCTGGATGGCCCGACCCAGGCTTACAAAGCAGTGATCAGCGCGAACACCCTTGCTGGACACATCCACTCGTCATCGGAGGGTGGATCCGAGCGCCGCTCAACGGCATTCAGAAACCGGTCGTTAGATGAGCCCGGTTGGGGTCAAGGACTCTCGATAACATGCCATATCGCTGGGTGACAGTGCCCTTCTTCATGGGCTTGGTGCAGTCCGGTTCGAGCGTGAAGACAAAGCACTCCGACGTGATCTCCTCGCCGAGTGCAGCGACTTGCTGTTCCTGGCGGGCGAGATGTGCCTTGAGGAGGTGGGCGGTGATGCCGTCGATCGCGATGCGGCGGATGCGGTTGGTCTTCGTCTTCTTCAGCTGGTGACGCTGGGTGGTCGCCCTGCGGACCGAGATGATGTTCTTGGTGAAGTCGACGTTCTGCCGGCGAAGGCCGCACAGTTCGCCGCGTCGGCAGCCGGTGACCATGACGAGGAAGAGCAGCGTGCCCCAGTCGAGGTCGTGCTGCCAGGCGTCGTTGAGCACCCGCGCGACCTCGGCATCGGACGGCGGGTCCGGCTCAGGCTCGTCCTCCGGCGGGGCCTGGACGGAATCAATCGGGTTACTCGTGAGAAATCCCCACGTGACTGCCCGCTCCAGCGCGGGCTTGAGGACGTAGTGGAGTTTCCGCAGGTACCCGTTCGACAGGGGCCGGCACACGTGCCGCTTCTTCGTCATCGGGTCGATCCGGCCCTGCCGCTTGCCCTCACACTGCTCGCGGCAGCGCGTCAGGCGCGCGTAGAAGAGCTCGATCAACTGCGGGCCGAGTTTCGTCGCCCTGGAGATCGCCGAAGGTGGGCTTGAGGTACAGGCCGATGGCGAACTCGTACCGGTCGCGTGTGCTCTCCTCGATACGCGCGACCTCCATCCACTGGTCGATCACCTTGCCGATGGTGATTTCCCCCTTGGGGTGTCGACACTCGTCCACCTGGGCCAGGAGCTTGGTGCGTACCTTCTCGGCTGCCCGCGGGCCCGCGGCTGTCTCGGTGAGGTCGATGCGCTGCTTCGTCAGGGGGTCCAGGCCTGCATAGACACGGACCTCGAAGGCGTCTCCGCGCCGCCTGATACTGCCCCGCTGACGGGTCTGAGATGTCATGCCCGGACCGTACTGATGGGCATCATGATGGGCATGGCAAACCAGCCAGTACGCCTGTTCGGCGTTCTGGCTGGTCAGCGGCGGTGGGCGCGGACGATTTCGAACCGCCGACATCTGCTTTGTAAGTTCGCGCGGACGGGCCTTGAAGCGCATCCGACCGCCTGGGGCATGACCGCACTCGATCGCTCAACGCCGTGTCTGTCCGCTGTCGTTGATGTCACCGGGTGATGTCAGACGCCATCCGCTTTCCGAACGTGATCGTTTAGTTCGAGTGGGTGGGCATGAACTCCTTTTCGTGGCGGGAGAGATGGGCGTGGTTCGTCCGCT
>NZ_JBSFDW010000111.1:0-1667 GCF_053594115.1 Streptomyces sp. NPDC001970
CCTCGCCGTTTCGGTTGGGGTGCGGCTGAGGGTTGGGTAGAAACGCAAAAGTGCCTCCCTGAGCTGGGACGATGGACCTTGTCTAGGGGTTCGGTCGTCGCCAGAGGAAGGCACTTTCTGCGTGAAGGATATCGGTTCGCGGCCCCGGCTTGTGGTGTCCACTGACGGGTCGGGGGTGGTCGGGCACGCCGGAGCGCGTTTGCTGGCGGACCTCGCCGAAGCGACCGGGCTGACGGCGGCGTATTCCACCGTGCTCCGGCCGCTTCGGCCGCGCGGCACCGGCCATGACCCAGGCCGGATCGCCACCGATCTCGCAGTGATGCTCGCCGACGGCGGCGAGGCGATCGCGGATCTGGCCGTTCTGCGGGACCAGCGCGAGGTGTTCGGCCCGGTGGCCTCCACACCGACGGCTTGGCGGCTGCTGGCCGCCGTCGACGAACGCATACTGGACCGCCTACGGTCGGCCCGCGCCGCAGCCCGGGAGGTGGCCTGGCTGCAGGCCGCCGAGACCCGCACCGCGATACCCGCAGTGAAGGCCGGCGGACGCGAACTGCCCGGCCTGGTCCTGGACCTCGATGCCACGCTGGTCACCTGCCACTCCGAGAAAGACCAGGCCGCACCCACCTACAAAGGCGGCTTCGGGTTCCACCCGTTGCTGTGTTTCCTGGCCAACACCGGCGAGGCGATGTCCGGGCTGATGCGGCCTGGCAACGCCGGAGCCAACACCGCCGCCGATCACATCACCGTGCTCGACCAGGCCCTCGCGCAGATCCCCGACGCCCACCGGCACGGCACCGACATCCTGGTCCGCACCGACAGCGCGGGCAGCGCGAAGGCGTTCCTCACGCATCTCCGCGCCTTGCGTGACAACGGCCTTCACCTGCGTTTCTCGGTCGGATACGCGGTCACCGCACCGGTCCGCCGCGCGATCCGCGCCCTGCCCGAACAGGTCTGGCACCCCGCCCTGGACGCCGACGGGACCCTGCGTGAGTCCGCCGAGGTCGCCGAGCTGACCGGCCTGGTCGACCTGAGCGGCTACCCGGCCGGCACTCGCATCATCGTGCGCCGCGAACGCCCGCACCCCGGAGCCCAGCTCTCCTTGTTCGACAGTGACGAGGGCCTGCGGCACCAGGCCTTCCTCACCGACACCCCGTACTCCGGCGGCGGCTCGGCCCAGTTCCTGGAGGTCCGCCACCGTGGTCACGCCACCGTCGAGGACCACATCCGGTGCGGCAAGACCACCGGCCTCGGACGCTTCCCATCCCGCCTGTTCTCCGTCAACGCCGCCTGGCTCGAGCTCAGCCTCGCGGCCATCGACCTTCTGGCCTGGACCCGCGTCCTGCTGCTGGACGGCGAGCTGGCTACCGCCGAACCCAAGAAACTCCGCTACCGGATCCTGCACGTCGCTGCCCGTCTCACCCGCGGCGGCCGTCGCCTCCACCTGCGGATCGCAGCAACCTGGCCCTGGCGACACCAACTTGCCGCCGCCTTCCACCGTCTGACCGCCCTACCCCGCCCCGCCAACTGACCAGCCGCCCCGGCCACCTACGACACGAAAGACCTTGGAGAACCCGACCAACGCGCCGGGTCCCCACCATGCCCACCGCCCGATACCGCCTCGCTCGACCCCACGGCGTCACCTCGTCAACCCAAGCGAAACAGCGAGG
>NZ_JBSFDW010000112.1:0-1645 GCF_053594115.1 Streptomyces sp. NPDC001970
TGATCGCGGAGGGGTAGGGGCAGGCAGCGGACGGCTTGCTGTTGATCGAGGAGGGTGCGATGCCGTCGGTGCTGGGGCTGATGGAACGGCGTGAGGCGCGGGCGAGGCAGGATCTGGAGTCCTGGACGGAGGTTCTGGAGCAGGCTCAGGCGGAGGTGGATGCCGCGCGGGAGCGGGTCGAGCGGGCCCGGGTGGGGCGTGAGGAGCTCGTGTCGGTGCTGGCCGAGGAGAGCCCGGTGAATACGCCGGTTTCCGTGCCGTCTGGTGGTGAGGCGGCTGCCGGCGTGGGATCGAGCGGCTCCGGCGCGGGGCATCGCGAGAGGCCGCCGGTGTGGCGGTCGGGCATGGGCGAGGAGGTGCTCAGCGGCCTCTATCGGGAGGTGTTCGCCGCTGCGGTGGCTGCTTCGGGGCCGGTGAACGGGGTGGAGCTGACGCGGGCGGTGGGCCGGGAAGCGGAGATCAAGAACGAGGTGGAGAAGATCCGTCACCGTGCCTACGTGCTGGAGAAGCGGGGCTGGCTGGTGCGGGCGGAGGACAGACGGTTCATGCCCGCGCCCGGAGCAGTCGGCCGGGGCGTTTCTCCGGCCAGCGCGGAGCGTCTGCGGCCAGGCGTCGGGACAGCCTGATCACGGCGGCCCACCACACCATCTGGGCGTGGTGGTCGGGGCGGCGTTCGTGGTCGCGGTTGAGGCGGCGTGAGCGGGAGAGCCAGCTCAGCGTGCGCTCCACCACCCACCTGCGGGCCAGTACGACAAATCCGCGTTGCCCGTCGGATCGGCGCACGACCTCGATCCGGACTCCGTGACGGGCGAAAGCCTTCGCCAGTGCGGGACCCTGGTAGGCACTGTCGACCCACACCAGCTTCAACAGCCGGCCCGGCTGGTCCATGAACGTCTCCAGCAGCGTGGGGGCGGCCTTGGAGTCGTGCACATCGGCCGTGGTCACGGTGACCTCCAGGAGCAGGCCCTCGGAATCGGTCAGGATGTGGCGCTTGCGCCCGTCACGTGACTTGCCGCCGTCGTATCCGCGGCTGTCCTCGCCGACGGTCTCGGAGGCGTCTACCGACTGACTGTCGATGATTCCCGCACTGGGCTCGGCGTTGCGGCCTGCGCGTGCCCTCGCCGAACATCGCAGGCGTTCGTACAGCTCACGCACGTAGTCGCAGGCCCGCCAGCGGCGGAAGAAGTCGTAGACCGCCCGCCAGTACGGGAAATCGACCGGCAGAGCCGTCCACTTCACACCGTTGTCGACCAGATAACGCACAGCGTCGAGCATCTCGCGGTGGCAATACGCCTCCGGACGCCCGCCCCGCTTGAGGAGCCAGGCCGGCACCGGCATCGCCGAGCGGACCTCGGCCCACTCCGCATCCGTCATGTCACTGGGATAGCAGCCTGTCCGCAACCCTGGAGCGATCGAACCGAACCGGTGCACGTAGCAGTCACACCCAGGGGTGACCGCGGTGGACGCAGGCACAGAGATACTGCTCAACTGATCGGGCAACGGGCTTCCTTGGTCGTGCTGGTGTCGTAACCGCGTCACTACCAGGGGGCCCGTTCTTTCATGTCCACGGCCGCACCCGTACCTCTGTCCAGATGATCACCCGCGCCGCACACCTCGAACGAAATCCGGTTTGCCACAACGCACT
>NZ_JBSFDW010000113.1:0-1644 GCF_053594115.1 Streptomyces sp. NPDC001970
AGACGCCATCCGCTTTCCGAACGTGATCGTTTAGTTCGAGTGGGTGGGCATGAACTCCTTTTCGTGGCGGGAGAGATGGGCGTGGTTCGTCCGCTCATCTGGCTCGTGGAGGTCGCTGGTGGCGTCGGTGCTCGGTCTGCTGGAGGCCAGGGAGAAGAGGGTCCGGGAGGAGATCACGCGCTTGCGGGAGGAGGCCGAACGGGTGCAGGCCGCGCTCGGTGAGGCGGAGCGCGAGCTTCAGCGGCTGGTGGATGCCCGGGTGACAGTGACCGAGGTGCTGGCCGAGCCGCCTTCGGTGGTCACGGAGCCGACGGGAAACGCGGTGGCGGGTTCGACGGTGCCCCGGCGGGAGAAGGGCATGGCGGCGACAACCCTCGCGCCGGACTACCAGCGGATCTTGTCGGTGCTGGAGTCGGAAGCGTGCCGGGAGGGCATGCGCTGCCAGCAACTGGCCGTCGCGCTGGGACTGGAGGCCGTCCCGGCGAAGGTCGAGGGACTGCGATCGAAGGCGAAACGCCTGGTGGAGCGAGGGTGGGCACTCCAGGTGCGGCCGGGAGTGTTCACCGCTCTCGTGGTGCCGGCCGTCTGAAGCCGGCCGGGTGGCGTCCGGCCAGACGACCGCTCATGAGCATGGTCATCGACCACAGCACCATGGCTTCGTGCATGGCCGGCAGCGTCTCGTAGTCGCGCACCAGGCGACGTGAACGCATCAGCCAGCTCAGCGTCCTTTCCACCACCCACCTGCGCGGCAGCACCACGAACCCCGCTGTGTCATCGGTGCGTTTGACGATCTGAAGGGTGAGCCGGGGCTTCTCGCGGGCCCAGTCGACGAGCTGGCCGGCATAGCCGCCGTCCGCCCACACCAGTCGGATGGAGAAGTACTGCCGTCGCAGCCGCTGAAGCAGCGGGACAGCGGCGTCGCGGTCCTGGACGCTTGCCGCGGTCACCGCGACGGCCAGGACCAGCCCGAGGCAGTCCACCACCAGGTGCCGTTTGCGGCCGCCCACCTTCTTGCCGCCGTCCCAGCCGGAGGTCGAGCGCGGGATGTTCACCGCCGCCCGCACCGACTGGGAGTCCACGATCGCGGCCGTCGGGTCCGGCAAGCGGCCTTCCTTCTCCCGGACGCGGTCGCGCAGCCGGTCGTGGAGTTCAGCGAGCAGACCCGTGACCTGCCAGCGGCGGGCGAAGGCATGCACGCGCCGATACGGCGGGAAGTCCGCGGGCAGGTTGACCCACTTCACGCCGCTGTCCACGACATAGCGCACCGCGTCGAGCATTACGCGGTGGCAATAGCCCTCCGGCCGCCCGCCCCGCCCCTCCAGCCAGGCCGGAACCGGAAGCAACGGCCGCACGACCCGCCACTCCGCCTCCGTCATGTCGGAGCCATAACTCGGGGTGCGGTCCGGCCCGTCCGCCGCGTTGCCGAACCTGTGCGCGAGACAGTCACACGACGGTGGCAGCGAGTTGGACTCCACGCAGGCGGACGCGAAAGACTGCGGCAACAGGGCCTCCTGGTACTCGGTTGGGATCGCACCCCCGAACTACCAAGAGGCCCTGCTGCCATGCGTCGGCCCTCACGCGATCACCCGATCAGGAACCTTGTTCGACCAGGCCAGCCCCGTAATCGATAAGCGGATGGCGTCT
>NZ_JBSFDW010000114.1:0-1555 GCF_053594115.1 Streptomyces sp. NPDC001970
TTTCAGAACTCCTTCGAAGCTTGTCGTTGAGGCCTGAGGCCTCCCGTATCCGCGACTGCTTGGTGGGGTGTCCCCTCGTGGGGGCAGGAGGGGACACCGCGGCCGGATCGAACGTGAGAGCGACATTGGCGACACTACGTATCGTCGATAGATGGTGTCAAGTTTTATCTGGTGCGGGTGGCGTGCAGGGGCGTCTGGGTGCCGAAGTGCTCGCCGGTGCCGAGATGGGGCGACTGACGGGACTCGGGTATATATGGCTTTGCTCCGGGCCTTGTGAGCCATCGGGGGTCGACTCGCCGTCCCCGTTGGGCTCGATCGGAGGGGGGTGGGGCGAAACGCTTTGACTTAGATAATTCAGGACACATACCATCTTGGTTATGTACATGAGCAAGGGCGTCGAGTGGGCCGTGCACACGCTTGTCAACCTGGCGATGCTCGGCGATGACGATCCGGTGGGGAGCGCCCAGCTCGCTGCCGCTCACGGGCTGCCTGCGGCCTATCTCACCAAGCAACTGCACTTGCTGGTGAAAGCCGAACTCCTGACGTCCACCCCGGGGCCGCGCGGTGGGTTCAGGCTGGCCCGCGACCCGGACTCGATCACCATGCTCGATGTCGTCCTGGCCATCGAAGGAAACGAGAGCCTCTTCCGCTGCACGGGAATCATCCGGTGCGGGAAGATCGCCGAGCTGCGCACCGGCGGCGGCGGTTCCGCCTCCTGCGCCGTCAACCGAGCCATGTACCGGGCCGACCTGGCCTGGCGTGACGCCCTTGCGACACAGAAGCTCTCCGATGTCCGCAGAGAGCTCGAGATGGATGACCCCGCCGTGACGAGGACCGTCCGCCGGGCGTTCGGCCGGGAGTGAGGCGTATATGCCGGGGGTGCGACAGCGCCGGGTTCTCGGCGGGCACTTCACGGTGTCGGCCGCCTGCCTGACGGTGCGTCAGTCTGGTGGTACCGGGTTCCGACCCTCGTCGGCCGTATCCGGGGCGCGGTGACGGAGTACGCGGTGCGCGAGGATGTGACCATGCCGCGGCACGAGCTGGAGCAGGCGGTGAAGGCTGCGGTGCGCCATGGCCAGGAGGGTCCGGCGGTGGAGTAGCCCAGCGTGCGCCCGGCCCGGCCGCGCGGACGGAGTGATCCTCGGCATGGCGTACTCGGTGCGGGATGTGGCTGCGCTGCTCCAGACCGCCGGCCTTCAGGACTTCGACGAGATGGACGTGGTGCGGTCCGACCTGATCGAGTGGCGGGGTGGCGGGCCGGACGTATGGGCGCCGACGACGTGATGCACAGGGGCGTCACGGTAGAGCGAGAGCCGCGGACGTATGTGCCTGTGGAGAACATGCTCAATCAATTTGAACTCCGCGGGTCAGCCTGCGTGGTGCCCACGGTTTCATGGCGATGAAGTTCTTCGACCAGGCCGAGAACCACGAAACGCCTGAGGCGTAAATATCGGGCTGCGGCGCTGGTTGCACCTCACGAATTCCGATGCCGGATACACTTGGTGCCTGCGCCCATCGCTCATTTCCTCGTACCCGCACCGAAGGAGTTCTGAAG
>NZ_JBSFDW010000115.1:0-1535 GCF_053594115.1 Streptomyces sp. NPDC001970
CTAGTGCTGCTCCGCGGAAGTTCGTGGAGGGTGTTGATCAGGCTGCCTTGAGCGGGGTGCCCTCGTAGGTCCAGCGGTAGGGCTTGGCCGTCTCGTTGTGCTTGATCACGTAGGTCTCCAGCTTGTCGATCAGGTCGTCGCGGCTGGCGAAGTCGCCGTGCCGCAGGACCCGGCGGGTCAGGGCGGAGAAGAACAGTTCGGCCTGGTTGAGCCAGGAGGCGTGCGGTGGGGTCCAGTGGACGTGCCAGCGCGGGTGCGCGGCCAGCCATGCCTTGGTGTGCCTGGCGGTGTGGGAGGAGCCGTTGTCGAGCACGACGTGGATCTCCTTGTCTGGGGCGATGGTCCGGTCCAGCTGGTCCAGGAACGCGGTGAAGGTCGCTGCGTCGTTGCGGGCGATCACCTCGGTCAGCACTTCGCCGCTGGTCACCTCCAGGGCGGCAACCAGGGAAGCGGTGCCGTGGCGCCGGTACTCGAACTCCTGGCGGGCAGACTCGCCGGGGGTGGCGGGGCGCCCGGGATACCGGCGTGAGCGGGCGGCGATCGCGGTCTTCTCATCGATCGAGAGCACTACCGCACCCTCGGGCGGGTCGAGGTAGAGGGCGCACACGTCCGCCGCACGTTCCCAGAAGTCGGGGGTGTCGCGGCGGGTGAGCCAGCCGCGGACCTTGTGCGGTTTCAGGTCCAGGTCCGCCAGGATCCGCCCGACCTGCGAGGCCGAAACCGGCGCGAAGCAGGTGTCCGCAACCTGCGCGGCGATGGTCCGGTGCGACCAGGTCGCCTCCGGATGCGGCGGAGCACTGGTGGCCGTGGCCACGATCGCTACCCGCACATGGGGCCCGTAGATCTTCGGCCGTCCGGACCGCCCGGCGTCCCGCAGCCCGTCCAGGCCGCCGGCGGCGAACCGGCCCCGCCACTTGCGCACCGTGTTGACGCTGACCTCCAGCTCCCGGGCTATCGCGCCGTTGGCCAGCCCGTCCGCCGCCGCGAGCACGATCTGGGCCCGCAGCACTGCCCGCACTTGCGCCTTCGGCGAGCAGACCGTCCGTAACAGCCGCTTACGGACCTCCGGCCCGAGCACCACCGCGACCGCCGCTCCCACGCGTCCTTCACCCTGCACGGCAGACGATCATGGCGGACCGGTGTCACACCCGGCAGTATGGGCCCGTGCCGAAGAACCCCCCGGAATCGATGCAGCACCACCTGCGCCAGCGCCTGAACACCCATGCCCAGGCCCGCTGGCCGCAGCTGGCCCGCATCGACGTCCGCTTCCGCGCCGGATTCGCCTACGTAGCAGCCGAGCTGAAGGACGGGGAGGAACTCCCCCTGTGCCGCCTGCGCTTCACCGGCGTCCTACACACCTGGGGCTTCGCCCTCTACCTCGCAAGCCGGGGCGGCTACCAGGACAACTACCTGCCCACAGGACTGCCCATCGGCAGTCCCGAAGACTGCCTCGACTGCGCCGGTGGCCTCTACCTCGACACCCCCGCCTGACCGACCCCAACACCCCTCCACGAACTTCCGCGGAGCAGCACTAG
>NZ_JBSFDW010000116.1:0-1508 GCF_053594115.1 Streptomyces sp. NPDC001970
GGGGGGTGCCTCTATGTCTTTCGTCAAGCCCGATCTGGTCATGCGTGGGCGGGTTCGGGACCGCGTGCCTCGTAGAAGGTCCCGTCGCGGAGCATGGCGAACAGGACGCTGATGCGGTGGCGAGCGAGGCGGAGGAGGGCCTGTGTGTGGGTCTTGCCGCGGGCCCGGCACCGGTCGTAGTAGCCGCGGGAGGCAGGGTCGTGCAGGGCGGCGAACGCGGACAGGAACATCGCGCGTTTGAGCTGCCGGTTCCCGCCGCGGGGTGCATGTTCGCCGTGGATCGAGGTGCCCGACTGCTTCGTGGCCGGAGCGAGGCCGGCGTAGGAGGCGAGGTGAGCGGCGGTGGGGAAGCTGGTGCCGTCGCCGACGGTGACCAGCAGGACGGCGGCGGTCCTGACGCCGACGCCGGGCAGCGACGTCAGGACTTGGGAAAGAGGGTGGGCCTCCAGCAGTTCGCTGATCTGGGCTTCCAAGGCCCGGCGTTGTTCGTGGACGGCCGCGAGCGAGCGCGTCAGGGACGGGATGACCACGTCGAGGGTGCCGGTGCCCGGAACGACGACGGTCTGTTCGTCGAGCGCGTCGAAGACGTCGTCGATGAGCCGGGCGGCCATGCGCGGGGCCTTGGGCCGGATGACTTCGACGAGTCTGCGGCGGCCGGCTTTCCGCAGGGCAGCCGGGGAGCCATAGCGTTCCAGCAGCCAGGTGACGGCCTGGTGGTCGAGGCGGGGGCCCAGGACGCGCTCCAGGCTGGGGTGGAACTGGGTGAGCAGGCCCCGTATCCGGTTGGAGGTGCGGGTGGCCTCGGCGGCCAGGTCCTGGTCGAAGCCCACAAGGACGGTGAGCTCGGCGGTGATCTCGTCGGTCAGCTCCAGGGAGCGCAGGGTGTGCGGCATCGTGCGGGCGGCGTCCGCGATCACGGCCGCGTCCTTCGCGTCGGTCTTCGCCTCGCCCGGATAGAGGTCGGCGATCCGGCGCATGGCAAGTCCCGGCAGGTAGGCGACCTTGCAGCCCGCGTCCCGGGCGACGGTCAGCGGCAGGGCGCCGATGGAGGCGGGCTGGTCCACGACCACCAGCACGGTGCCGAACTTCACGGACAGTTTCTCGAAGACGGCCCGCAGCTTCGGCTCGCTGTTGGGCAGTGGCTTGTCGAAGACCTTCTTCCCACCCGGGGTCAGCCCGTGCCCGTGATGCGTGCTCTTGCCGACGTCCAGACCGAGGAAGACGCCCACGCCGCTGATGTCGATCATCGTGCCCCCACATCGCTCGTCCGTGCCGGCCTGGGCGGCGGGGCCGTTCTCGCGCATCCACGTTATGCAGACCTGCCGCCCGGATACGGCCGGGCATTGCGCCCGGCCGGGCGGTGGTCGGGCCTCTGATCAGCGTCTCCGACGGCACCCCTCGGGCCCGGTGACACCACCCCCCAGGTCATCCGATCGACAGGGGGCAACAGTCATGCCGGGCCCGGAGGCCAGCGGTCCTCTTGCAGGACCGCGAAAAACATAACGGGG
>NZ_JBSFDW010000117.1:0-1503 GCF_053594115.1 Streptomyces sp. NPDC001970
GCAACGCCGTTCAGTTAGGCGTGGGGGCTGTTCGTCAAGGCCGGGGAGCAAGGCAGCGGAGCTGCTGTAGAAGAGGTCTGTCACTCCAAGACATCCTCACCACAGGAGCTCCGCTGTTGGAACAGGCTGCCATAGCAAGGACTGTCGGGGTAGCGGCCGGGGTGTTTGCGCCGGGGCATATCGGGGAGCTGACCCGGATCATTCCGTTCGAGATGGTCGACGAAGTGCTGGCGGAGACCGGGGCGGGCCAGCGCAGGGTCCGGCTGGTGCCGGCACGGGTCACGGTGTATCTGCTGCTGGCCGGGGCGCTCTTTGCCGGGCTGGGCTACCGGCAGGTCTTCGACCGGCTGTGCGCCGGGCTGGCGGGCTTGTCGCTGGTCCGGCCCAGCGGCAGTGCTCTTCGCCAGGCCCGCCAGCGGCTGGGTCCGGCACCCATGAAAGCACTGTTCGGCCTGGTCAGCGGTCCGGCGGCCACCACCGCAGCGGCTGGGCAGTGGCGGGGACTGAGGGTGGTCGCGGTCGACGGCACCCTGTTACCGGTCCCGGACTGTCCGGCCAATCTCGCGGTGTTCACCCGGCAGCGGCTCGGCAACGGGACCTCGGGCTACCCGCAACTGCGTCTGGCCGCGCTGGTGGCCTGCGGGACCCGGTCGGTGATCGGGGCCGTGTTCGGCCCGGCCACGCTCGGCGAGCTGGAGTACGCCCGCCGTCTCGCGGTAGATCTGCGAGCCGGGATGCTGCTGCTGGGCGACCGGAACTTCGCCGCCGCGGGCTTGCTGAACCACCTGGCGGCCACCGGTGCCGAACTGCTGGTGCGCTGCAAGTCGGGCCGGAGCCTGCCGCCGGTGGCCCGCTGCCGCGACGGCTCGACCCTGGCCCGCCTCGGTGCGCTGACCGTGCGCGTGATCGACGCCGAGATCAGCATCCGCACCGCCCGGGGCATCCGCACCGGCCACTACCGGCTGCTGACCACCCTGACCGATCCCGTGGCACACCCGGCCGGCGAACTCGTCCGGCTCTACCACGAGCGCTGGGAGATCGAGACCGCCTACGCGGAGCTGAAGTCCACAATCCTGGGCGGACGCGTCCTGCGGGCCCGCACCCCGGAAGGCGTCGAGCAGGAGGTCTGGGCCCTGCTGACCGCCTACCAGGCATTGCGGATCGCGATGACAGACGCCACCGACAGCATCCCCGGCACCGACCCCGACCGCGCGGGCTTCACCACTGCCCTCGCCGCCGCCCGCGACCAGCTCGTCCTGGCCGCCGGCGTCATCGCCGACACCCACGTCGACCTGGTCGGCACCATCGGCCACCACGTCCTGGCCCAGCTTCTGCCCGCCCGGCGGGTCCGCACCAAAGACCGCATCGTCAAACGCGCGATCTCCAAATACAACGCACGCGGACCCGCCATCGACCGGACCACCTACAAGGCCACCATCAGCATCACCATGCTCACGGACACCTCTTGACACACCCGACTCCGCCCTAACTGAACGGCGTTGG
>NZ_JBSFDW010000118.1:0-1422 GCF_053594115.1 Streptomyces sp. NPDC001970
CTCCGTAAGTTGTTAGGCGGCCCGGGAGGGCCGGGTGTGGCTGATGGCAGCTTGTCTCGTGTGACTCGGCAGGAGTGGCCGCCCGGCTCTTCGGGGCGCCCTGGCTGCTGATTGAGATGTGCGTTGTGGTCGCTGTTTACGGAGATGACAGCAGGGTGTTCCTCGGGCCCACGGCATGCTGCGCGGAACGAGGAGGGGCGAGTGAGCAAGCGGCGGGCCCGAGTCTGGGCCGGGATCGACGCAGGCAAGGGCCACCACTGGGCTGCGGTAGTCGACGAGGCCGGTGCCACGCTGTGGTCAAAGAAGATCGACAACGACGAGTCGGCAATTCTGGCCGCGCTCGTCGAGATCCTGGACCTGGCGGACGAGGTCTACTGGGCGGTGGACATCACCGGGACGTCGTCCGCGCTGCTGCTGGCCCTGCTGGCGGCCCATGGCCAGCGTGCCGTCTACGTGCCCGGTCGGACGGTCAACCGTATGTCGGGCGCCTACCGAGGCGAGGCGAAAACCGATGCTCGCGATGCCTACGTCATCGCCGAGACTGCGCGTCACCGTCGGGACTTCGCCGCCATTGACGTGCCCGCCCAGCTGGCCGCCGACCTCGCGCTGCTGACTGCCCACCGCACCGACCTCGTGGCCGACCGGGTGCGGATGATCAACCGCCTGCGGGACGTGCTGACCGGTATCTTCCCCGCGCTGGAACGAGCCTTCGATTACAGCGCGCAGAAGGGTGCACTCGTGCTGTTGACCGGTTACCAGACGCCGGCCGCGATCCGCCGCCGCGGCCGGGCCCGACTGACGGCCTGGCTGGCCAACCGCAATGTCCGAAACGCCGACGCGGTCGCCGCGACCGCGCTGGAGGCTGCGCAGGCCCAGCAGACCGCGCTGCCTGGGGAGGACGTCGCCGCGCAGATCGTCGCCGACCTCGCGACGCAGATCCTGGCCCTGGACGACCGGTTGAAACGGATCGACAAGCAGATCCGCGAGACGTTCCGCAGCCACCCGCAGGCGGAGATCATCGAGTCCCTGCCCGGCATGGGCCCGATACTCGGGGCGGAGTTCGTCGTCGCGGCAGGCGACCTGTCGGCCTACGCCGACGCCGGTCACCTGGCTTCGGCGGCCGGGCTGGTGCCGGTCCCGCGCGACTCCGGCCGCCGAACCGGCAACCTTCATCGTCCGAAGCGATACAGCCGCCGCCTGCGCAGGGTGTTCTATTTGTCCGCACAGACCAGCATCATCCGCGAAGGTCCGAACCGGGACTTCTACCTCAAGAAACGCGGCGAGGGCTGCAAGCACGTCCAGGCCGTCATCGCTCTGGCCCGCCGACGAGCGAGCGTGTTGTGGGCGCTGCTGCGTGACGGACGGGTCTTCACCGCCGCCCCACCGGTCACGCAAGCGGCTTGACTTCGTCATTGAGACTCC
>NZ_JBSFDW010000119.1:0-1410 GCF_053594115.1 Streptomyces sp. NPDC001970
CGCCATCGCCCTCGACCGGGCCGTCTCCCTCAAAGACATCACCCGCCACCCCCACCTCTCCGACCTCGCCCAACTCCTCGACAACACGTCCCGGCAGCGCTCCGGACTGCTCCAGCCGCTGTCGTCGTCGGACGGCGCGCAGACCGGTGCCTCCCTCGTGTGCTTCCCCTACGCCGGAGGCAACGCCGCGAATTTCCAGCAGATGGCCAGGGCACTGCCGGGCGGCGGGCCTGCGGTCCATGCAGTCGAACTACCGGGTCACGACCTTGCCGCCGGCACCGAGAGCGAGCCCTTCGCCCCGATGTCACAGGTGGTCGAGCAGGTCGTCGACGAGATCTCGCGGCTCGGCCCGACCAGGGTCCTGCTGTGGGGCCACTCCTCGGGCACCGCGTTCGCCGTGGAGACGGCGAGAAAGCTGCAGGAGCGCGGGGTGGACGTCGAGCGGGTGTTCCTCGCCGCACAGCTGCTCGGTGACGCCTCCGACCGACGCGCCGCCATCACCGAACTGAACGGGCGGAGCAACGCGCAGATCGCGGCAGAGCTGAGCGCAGACAGCGGCTACACCGCACTCGGTGAGCTGGTGACGCAGCACGCCGCGCACATCGGCGCCGCCTACCGGCACGACTGTGTGTCCGCACACCACTACTTCGCCGACGTCCTGGATGCCCCACCGGCGGTGAAACTGTCGGCGCCGGTGACCGTGGTCGTCGCCGCCGATGATCCGTACACGGCCGCGTACCCGATCCGACACCGCGACTGGCAGCTCCTGGCCGAGCACATCGACCTCCACGAGCTCGCCGACGGCGGCCACTACTTCCTGCGTACCCGTCCGACCGAGGCGGCCAAAGCCGTGCTGAGCGCCGCCGAATGGCCGGCATCCTCCTGAGCCGCGACTGAAAGGAACAACGAGATGTCGTCCTCATCCTCGACATCACTGCTCGACGTGGAGTCCGAACCCGGGAAGCCACCGGTGCTGCGGGTCGAGACCCCCGTCGACGCGACCGCCTGGGCGGCAGAGCAGCGGGACGCGCTGCGCGCCGTGGTCGCCGAGTACGGTTCGGTCCTGGTCCGTGGTTTGGGTTTGCCTGATGCGGGCGTGGTGGGTGGGGTCTTTCGCCGGCTGGCCACGGGTCTGATGGCCGACCGGGAGGCGTTCGCGCCTCGCCAGTCGTACTCCGAGGGCGTGTACTCCTCATCGACGTGGCCGCCGAACCAGCCGATGTGCATGCACCACGAACTGAGCTACGCCCTCCAGCCCCCCGGCCTGATGCTGTTCGCATGTCTGACCGCACCCACCACCGGCGGGGCCACCGCCGTGGCGGACGCCCCCACCGTGCTCCAGGAACTGCCCGCGGAGCTGGTGGCACGGTTCGAACGGGAGGGCTGGCTGCTGACACGCTCGTACAACGA
>NZ_JBSFDW010000120.1:0-1344 GCF_053594115.1 Streptomyces sp. NPDC001970
TGAACACCCCGGGACGCTCCTCGGCCAGCCAGCCCCGCTCCACCAGCCGCTTCACCTTCGACCGCACCCCCTCGACCTTCGCCGGCACCGACTCCGGCGGGTGGTCGGCTTCCGACTCCGGCCCGGACAGGGCCTCGGCCAGCTCCAAGCGGGCGATGGCCCGTCGCTCCAGCAGCGCCGCCGGGTCGCCGTCGCCACGGTCCTCGCCATGGAGCCGGAGATCCTCGTCCTCGACGAGCCGTCCTCCAACCTGGACCCGGCCTCGCGCCGCGAGCTCGTCAACATCCTGCACTCCCTGGACGTCACCGTCCTGATGGTCACCCACGACCAGCCGTACGCCCTGGAGCTCTGCCCGCGCTCGGTCATCCTCAGCGAGGGCGTCATCGCCGCCGACGGGCCGACGGGCGGGATCGTCGCCGACGAGGAGCTCATGGCCCGGCATCGCCTGGAGCTGCCGTTCGGCTTCGTGCCGAGCTCCGCCGCCTGACTTTGGTCCGACCGGCTGGATGTGCCGGTGGTTCGTGCCGGGGTGCTCCGTGCGGCGGCGGAGTCGAGGTTATGAAGGGAATCGAACTGAATCGGATGGAAGTTAGCCATCCGGTCATTCCCGAACATCAACCTCAGGAGTCGCATGATGCGCCCCATCAGAGCGGCCTGCCTCGGCACGGCCACGCTGGTCACCCTCCTCGCCTGCACCCCCGTCGCGGCCGCCGCGACGGACACCGGTTCCGCCCAGGACAGGGATAAGGCCCGGATCATCACACTCCTGGCCGAGGTGCAGCAGCTGACCCGCTTCCCCGTCACCCCCGGCAGCGTCTCGCAGGGCGATCAGGTCGTCGTCCGCTCGGACCTCTTCGACGAGGCGCACAACAAGGTCGGCGAGAGCCACGGCACCTGCACCACCACCCGGGGCGGCGCCGATGAAGCGGAGCAGTGCGTCGTGACCTACACCCTCCCGGGCGGCCAGCTCACCGTGCAGGGGATGTACTTCAACTACCTCGACCAGGGTCCCTTTGACAACGCGATCACCGGCGGCACCGGGGAGTACGAGAAGGCTCGCGGTTCGGTCCACGCCGACACGATCGCCACGGACCCCAAGGTCGTGAGGCGCTTCACGATCCACCTCGTCTGACGGACCCCGACGTCCACCTGACCCCGGAATCCGGCTTTCTCCCCTCGCGTTGCACCATGGGAGACGGTCGTACGAAGGGAAATGTGGGTCAAGGGGACGTCCAGGGCGGCTCACCCTTTCTCGGCAACGGGTGAAACGAGGGCCACGGACGGCGGATGAAAAGTGAGCCACTCTGCGATCTCTTGATCATCCTGACTTCACTGGTTCTGAAG
>NZ_JBSFDW010000121.1:0-1327 GCF_053594115.1 Streptomyces sp. NPDC001970
TGGTAGTGACAACGGCGCGCAACCGCTTGGTGTCGCCGGCGCCAGCGCGACCAGTTCAACGCGTGGGTGCGGGCGCGGGGGTCTGGGGGTGCGTGAGCTGCCAGGAGTCGCCGGACTTCTGCCACAGTGAGCTCGATGACCTCGGCCTTCCCATCGCTGGAGCCCCCTTTTCGGCTGCTCGCGCACTCATCACCGCGAGGAAGGCGTGTGCAAGCATGGCGAGGGTGATGTGCCGGTACCAGCCGACGTAGCGGCGGACCTCGTACTCGTCCAGGCCACACTCGTTCTTCGCCGCCTGGAAACACTCCTCGATCGCCCACCGGGCACCGGCCACCCGCACCAGCTCGTCCACGCGGACATCCAGGGGTGCATAGGCGAGGTAGTAGGCAATCTCGTCCGGCCGGCTCAGACTGCGCCGTGCCAGTGCCCAGCGTCGCCGGATCAACACCCCGTCCTGGTGGTCGTACTCGGCTACCGGGCGCAACTGCACAGCTGCCCATTCGTACTTGCGCTGTCCCTTCGCGCCCGCGCCGCAGGAACGGCGTTCCCATGCCTGGTCGGGTGCCTGCTCGAAGACCATGTCGATGCGCGGGCCGGCCAGGGAGAACTGGGACTTGGGGACGGCCAGGACGTAGCCGACGCCGGATGTTTCCAGCATCCGGCGGAAGCGGTTGTCCTGCCCGTAGGCGGCATCCGCCGTTACCCAGGCGATCGGCAGCGGCGAGGCCAGCGCTCTGCGGACGATTGTTGCCGCGAGGGTGTTCTTGGTGGCGAACTCGCGCTCGTCGGGGACCTTGGCGGCGCGGCAGCGGTCGCGGTCCTCGGTCCAGGACTTGGGCAGGTAGAGCTCCCTGTCCACCAGGGCGCGGCCGACCGCGCTGGCGTAGGCGGCGAAGACGCCGATCTGGCAGTTCTCGGTGCGGCCGGCGGTGCCGGAGTATTGCCTTTGGACTCCGGCGGAGGTGGTGCCCTTCTTCAGGAAGCCGGTGTCGTCGATGATCAGTACCCCATCGGGGCGGCCGAGGTGTTCGGCGACGTAGGTCTGCAGGTCATTGCGGATGTGGTCGGGGTTCCAGCGGGCGCGGGAGAGTAGGCGCTGCAATCCGTCGGGGGTGGCGTGGCCGGCATGTTCGGCGAGCTGCCAGCTGTTTTTGCGAGCCACCGGGGCGAGCAGTGCGCGCACGTAGTCCCGCATGCGGCGGCGTGGTTCGACGCGCCCGAAGTGGTGGCCGATCGTGGTGAAGAGGCGGTCCAGGTCGCGGTCCCAAGTCTCGGCTGCCTGTTCGGTGATCACGATCCGAGGCTTCCCCGACCCAGGACGATCTTG
>NZ_JBSFDW010000122.1:0-1323 GCF_053594115.1 Streptomyces sp. NPDC001970
AGCCGTTCGACGAGCAGCAGGCCGACGCCCTCGCTCCAGCCGGTGCCGTCCGCGTCCTCCGAGAACGACTTGCACCGACCGTCCGCCGCCAGACCGCGCAGCCGCGAGAACTCGACGAACGCGGTGGGCGTCGACATCACCGCCGCACCACCCGCGATCGCCAGGTCGCACTCGCCCGACCGCAGCGCGTTCGCCGCCAGGTGAAGCGCGACGAGCGACGACGAGCAGGCCGTGTCGACCGTGACCGCCGGACCCTCGAATCCGAAGGTGTAGGCGAGCCGTCCGGAGGCGATGCTCCCCGCACTGCCGCTGAAGAGATAGCCCTCGTTGCCCTCGGGCGGCAGCCCGGGACGTGAACCGTAGTCGTTGTACATCAGGCCGGCGAACACGCCCGTACGGCTGCCGTGCAGCGACTCGGGATCGATGCCCGCACTCTCCAGCGTCTCCCACACGGTCTCGAGGAGCAGCCGCTGCTGGGGGTCGACCGCCAGCGCCTCGCGCGGGGACATCCCGAAGAACTCGGGGTCGAAGAGGTCCGCGTCGCGCAGGAAGCCGCCTTCCCGGGTGTACGACGTGCCCACGGCCTCCGGATCCGGGTCGTACAGGCGCTCCAGGTCCCAGCCCCGGTTGTCCGGGAAGTCGCCGACCGCGTCGACGCCGTCGGCGACCAGTCGCCACAGGTCCTCCGGCGAGGACACCCCGCCGGGATAGCGGCACGCCATCCCGACGATCGCGATCGGCTCCTGTGCCTTGTCCTGGACCTCGCGCAGGCGCTTCCGCGCATCACGGGCGTCGGCGATCGCCCGCTTGAGGTAGTCCCGCAGTTCCCGCTCGTCAGCCACCTGTGGTCAGCTCCCGAAATGATGCTCTTGATGACGGATGTCGATTACGAGTGATGCGTTCTGTGCGTCTGGCAGCCCCGCCGGGGGCCGCGCGCTTGGCGGAGGAGCCCCACCGGGCCCGGGTCAGTCGAGCTCGTCGACGAGTGCGAAGAGTTCCTCGTCGCTCGCGGCATCGAGATCGCTGCCGTCGTCCCCGGCTGTCCTGCCGCCCCGGCCGTCCGCCGCCTGGACCTCGTCCAGCAGCTCCCGCAGCCGCGCACTGATCTCCTGGTACGCGGTCTCGTCCGCGCCCGCCGCCTGCTGGATCGCGCTCCTGAGCTTGTCGAGGCCGGCGAGGACCGGCGCCGCGACCGACTCGGGCTCGGCGTCGAGGTCGAGCTGCTCGACCAGATGCGCTGCGAGGCTGTCCGGGTTGGGGTGGTCGTAGATGAGGGTGGCGGGGAGTTTGAGGCTGGTGGTGCTGGTGAGTTGGTTGCGGAAT
>NZ_JBSFDW010000123.1:0-1283 GCF_053594115.1 Streptomyces sp. NPDC001970
GGCACCTGGCACCTCGCCCCGGCCACCGCATAGCGAAAAGGGCCGCCCGGCCCAGGCCGGACAGCCCCACAACAAGATTTTCAGCAGTCTTCTAGATGATCGATTCCAAGGGGTAGCTGCGGCTGGGGGTGACCGATGAGCCTTACTGATTCCTGTGACCTGCGACTTCCATGGTGACAGTCGGGTCCGGTGGCCCTCGTCTGGGGACAGTCGACGGGAGTAGATACTGACCCTGAAATGCATGCGCGGATGAGGGGTGCAGCCAGTGACCGTCGACAATCGCATAGGGCCGCCCAGTTTTGGAAGCGAACGTGACATGCTGCGGGCTTTCCTCGACTACCACCGCGCGACCCTTGCTATGAAGTGCGAAGGACTTACCGACGAGGAGCTGCGGCAGCAGTCGATGCCGCCGTCCACGCTCTCGCTGCTCGGTCTGGTCCGGCACATGGCGGAGGTGGAGCGTGCTTGGTTCCGTCGGGTGTTTGAGGACAACGACGTGCCCATGGTGTGGTCCGACAAGATCGACTTCCAGGCGGCGTACGACGCGAGCGCGTCGACCAGGGACGAGGCGTTCGGGGCCTGGGAGGCCGAGGTGGAGAACTCGCGCCGTATCGAGCGGGAGGTTGAGTCCCTGGACCGGGCCGGGTATCAGCCGAGATGGGGTGAGGAAGTATCGCTGCGGATGGTAATGGTGCACGTGCTCCTGGAGTACGGCCGCCACAACGGGCACGCGGACTTTCTGCGCGAGGGTGTCGACGGGACCGTGGGCGCCTGAGTCCGCAGTCACCAATCTCCAAGTGCTGGTCTGTTCCAGGGACTCGCTTAATGCGCCTGGAAGGAGTGAGTCCAACATCGGTGTGTGAAGACAGAGTTGGACTGCCTCGCCACCGCACTCTATGTGAAGACCGATGACCTGCTAAAGGCCAAGACCGGGAAGTTAGGGTCTGGCGGTTCCGGTCAGGAGTGTGACGTCGGTGGTCACGGTTGTCTTGTGTCCGACGCTGCCTCTGGTCTTGTTGTAGGCGTAGGGCGACAGGGTGCGTTTGACGCAGCGGGGGCTCGTGCGCGAACGGCGCTGTGGGGCGGCGAGGTTGCGGGCGTGAGTCAGGATGGCTCCCTGCAGCCTTTCGTCGACCTCATCGACAAACACGGCACCGACAAGATCCTCACGGCCGTCGGCCAACTCGATGACGAACCACAGGCCGACGTCATCGTCTCCACCGCCCACAAAGCCAAAGGCCGCGAATGGCCCACGGTGAAGATCGCCGACGACTTCACTCCAC
>NZ_JBSFDW010000124.1:0-1190 GCF_053594115.1 Streptomyces sp. NPDC001970
CACCTTCTTCGGTGCCCGGTCCATCACCTCATGGTTCGTGTCGTCCGACGTCTCCGTCAGCCCGTAGGCGTTGACCAGCCTGACCCCCGGCTGGGCGGCGAACCACCGCTGGGCCAGCTCCCGCTTCAGCGCCTCACCCGTCACCGACACACACCCAAGATCCGCCAACCGGCGCGGACGCCGCTCCAACTCGGCAAGCACCGCCTCCAGATACGACGGCACCACCTGCAACACCCCCACCCGGCCACGGACAACCGTGTCCAGGAACCGGGGAACATCCAAGATCGCGTCCTGCTCCACCAACAGCGTCCGCCCACCCACCAACAACCCCGCCACCAACTGCCACAAAGAGATGTCGAAACACTGCGGCGCGGTCTGCGCCACCACCTGCCCCTCACCGATCCCCAGATCATCGATCTTGGCGAAGAGATGATTCAGCATCCCCGCGTGCTCACACATCGCCCCCTTCGGCTCACCCGTCGAACCCGACGTGAAATAGATGTAGGCCAACTGACCCGCGCCCACGCAGACGCCCAGATCACCCTCGGCGTGCTCCTCCTCCCAGGCCTCCTCGACCAGCACCCGCTCGGCACCCGGCAACGAAACAAGAGCCTGGTCAAGAGTGGTCGTACTGCCCCGCTCGGTCAGCACCAGACCACAACCGGCACGCGCAAGCGTCGTCGCGATACGCCCGGCCGGGAAATGCGGCTCGACCGGCAGATACACCCCACCCGCCTTGAACACCGCCAGCACCGCCGCCAGCCAGTCCAGATTCCGCTCCATCACAACCGCGACCACACCCTCGCGCCCCAACCCCCGCCCCAACAACGCCCGCGCCAACCGATTCGCCCGCGCATTCAACTCGCCATACGTCCACTCACGGCCACCATGCACCGCCGCCACCGCACCCGGACACAGACGCACCCGCTCCTCGAACAACTCGTGCACCCGCACATCCGGCAGCTCCCGACGCGGCCCCGCCAGCCCCTCCACCTGGAAACGGTGCTCCTCGGCCGACAACAGACTCTGCCGCCCATGCTCGGCATCCGGATCAGCAGCGATCAGCCCCAGCGCAGCGACGTGATACCCGGCGATCCGGGCCGCACAGTCGCCGTCCACGACATCCGTCCGATACCGCAACCGCAACACGAGCCCATCGACACGCCGGACGAATCCCACCCGCAGCACCG
>NZ_JBSFDW010000125.1:0-1110 GCF_053594115.1 Streptomyces sp. NPDC001970
CTAGTGCGTCAGTACCTCGTCGGGGCCCGAAGCTGGAGCCGTTGCTGCTGTCTGCTGATGAGCGGGCGGTGTTGGAGGGGTGGACGCGTCGGGCGACATCGGCGCAGGCGCTGGCTCTGCGCGCGCGGATCGTGCTGGCGTGCGCGGGGCCGGAGGTGCCGCCGATCGTTGCGGTCGCCCGGGATCTGCGGGTGGCCGCGGACACGGTCCGCAAGTGGCGACGGCGGTTCCTCGCCGACCGGCTGGACGGGCTGGTCGACGAGCCCCGGCCGGGCCGGCCGCCCACAATCAGCGTCGATCAGGTGGAGGCGGTCGTGGTCACAACGCTGGAGGAGATCCCGAAGAATGCCACGCACTGGTCGCGCAGGTCGATGGCCGAGCACAGTGGCCTGTCGAAGTCGACCGTCGGCCGGATCTGGCGGAAGTTCCAGCTCAAGCCGCATCTGACCGACACGTTCAAGCTGTCGACGGACCCGTTGTTCGTGGAGAAGGTTTACGACGTCGTCGGCCTGTACTTCAACCCGCCCGAAGGCGCGGTGGTCCTCTCGGTCGACGAGAAGTCCCAGATCCAGGCCCTGGACCGGTCCCAGCCGGTGCTGCCGATAATGCCGGGCATGCCCGAGCGGCGGACCCACGACTACGTCCGCAACGGCCTGACCACCCTGTTCGCGGCGTTCGATGTCGCCACCGGCGAGGTCATCAGTGCCCTGCACCGCCGACACCGGGCAGCGGAGTTCAAAAAGTTCCTGATCAGGATCGACAAGGAGGTTCCCGCGCACCTGCAGATCCACCTGATCTGTGACAATTACGGCACCCATAAGACCCCCGCGATCAGAGCGTGGCTGGCCAAACACCCCCGTTTCCAGATGCACTTCACCCCGACCGGCTCCTCGTGGATCAATCAGGTTGAGCGGTGGTTCGGCTTCCTGGCCGACCAGATGATCCGCCGCGGCGCACACAAGAACGTCCAGGCCCTCGAAGCCGACATCCGCAAGTGGGTCCGGAACTGGAACGAAGACCCCAAGCCGTTCATCTGGACCAAGAGCGCCGAGGAAATCCTCGAATCCCTCGCCCGCTTCTGCCGACGGATCTCCGGCGCAGGACACTAGC
>NZ_JBSFDW010000126.1:0-1105 GCF_053594115.1 Streptomyces sp. NPDC001970
CTAGGGCCTGTGTGAGGTCGTGATCAATCGGCTGCTCGCAAGAGATCTTCGAGCCAGATCATCGAGGCGCGGAGTTCGAGGCCGGCGAGGTAGCTCTCGGGCGTCTTGTCGAAGCGTGTGGCGATGCCGCGCCAGTCCTTGAGCCGGTTGATCAGGCGCTCGACGGCGTTCCGTTCCTTGTAGAGGTCGGCGTCGTGGCTGACGGGCCGCCCGCCCCGGCTGCCTTTCTTCTTGCGGTTGGCGGCCTGGTCCTTCTTCTCCGGGATGACCGCCTTGATGTGGCGTTTCCGTAGGTAGGCGCGGTTGGCGCGGGACGAGTAGGCCTTATCCGCGGCGACCGCACCCGGCCGGGTGCGCGGACGGCCCACCGGGAGGCAGACGCGGACCTTCTTCAGCACGGGGATGAACTGTGGGCTGTCCGCGGCCTGCCCGGCGGTCAGCACGAACGACAGCGGCCTGCGCTTACGATCGGCGGCCAGGTGAATCTTGCTGGTCAGTCCGCCGCGGGACCTGCCGAGCAGGGCTTCCTTCAGGCGGAGCCTGCGTCGGCGGCGGACGCGTCGGCGCTCTTCTCGCTCAGGCTCGTCTCCGCCGTCCCGCCCGTTCTGTTCCCCCTCGTCGCCCCCTTTTGCCGAGCCTGTTCCTGCTCTGCGGCGGCCTCCTCCAGAGCCTCCATGACGTCCTTGCCGACGAGCATCCCGGCGGCGTCGTGGTGAGCGCGGGCGGTCGTAGAGTCCACGCTGACCAGGGACAAGTCCGTCTTGCCCTGGCTGGCGGCTTCGGCGGTCAGACCCTCCAGCAGGGCGGTGAAGACACCGGCGTTCCTCCAGACCCGGAAACGTCCATAGACGGTCGGCCAAGGCCCGAAGACGTCCGGCATCTCACGCCACTGCGCGCCTGTCCTGAACCGCCAGATCACCCCCTCGAACTGATCCCGCAGCCGCCCGGGGTACGGGCCGTACTCGCCTATCGGCAGGAACGGCTCGATCAACTTCCACTGCTCGTCAGTCAGTTGTCTGCGCGTCACGCTCGTCTTCCTACCGGATCCGCCTTCCAGGCGGATCCGGATCGGCAAGATTGATCACGACCTAACACAGGCCCTAGT
>NZ_JBSFDW010000127.1:0-1089 GCF_053594115.1 Streptomyces sp. NPDC001970
CTAGGGACTGTGCCGAGTTGAGATCACGGGTTTGGCTGTTTCGCTGTCCCGGCTGGGTTGGGACGGTAGACATGCGGGATGACCCGGGGTGATCTCACGGACGATGAGTGGACTGTGTTCGAACCGCTGTTGCCGCTGGGCGAGCGCGGTCCCATTCCTGACCTGCGCAGGCTCGTCAACGGCGTGATGTGGCGGTTCCGTACGGGCGGTCCGTGGCGGGACATGCCCGAGCGGTACGGGCCGTGGTCCACCGTGTACGGGCGCTTCCACCTCTGGGCCAGGTCCGGGGTCTTCCAGACACTGATGGAAGCGATGATCGCCGAGGCCGCCTCGCGCGGTCAGGCAGACCTCGACTTGGTGAGCGTGGACTCCACCGTGGCCCGGGCCCACCATCACGCCGCCGGGATGATCGTCGAAGCTGAGCTGCTCGAAGCCCTGGAGAAGGCCGTCGCAGAGGAAAAGGGGCTTCGCCAAAGGGACAGAACGCCCCAGTAGCCGAGCCGGACGAGCAGGCGGATGCCGCCCGCGAGGAGCGACGGCGCCTGCGTCAGCGCCGCAAGGCCCGGCTCCGCGCCGCCGAACTGGGGCGCTCACGCGGCGGGCTGACCAGCAAGGTGCACCTGTCGGCGGACCGCCGCTGCCGCCCGCTGTCCTTCGTCCTCACCCCCGGCCAGGCCGCCGACAGTCCCCGCTTCACTGCCGTCCTGGAACGTATCAAGGTCCGGGGCCCGGTCGGCCGGCCTCGCACCCGCCCTGCCGCCGTGGCCGCGGATAAGGCGTACTCCTCCCGGGCCAACCGCGCCTACCTGCGCAGACGCAGGATCCGGGCGGCTATTCCGGAGAAGACCGACCAGGCGGCCCACCGCAAGACGAAGGGACGTCGTGGCGGGCGACCCCCCGCCCATGACACCGAGCTCTACCGCGACCGCAACACGGTGGAACGCTGCATCAACAAGATCAAGGAGTGGCGCGGGCTCGCCACCCGCTACGACAAGACCCCGGCCAGCTACCTCGCCGGACTCCACTTACGCGGCGCCGTCATCTGGCTCCGCAGCCTCACATGAAGATCTCAACTCGGCACAGTCCCTA